>NZ_JAMOKQ010000002.1:0-257927 GCF_023656805.1 Bifidobacterium sp. M3-N-101 | reverse complement strand
CCCGGAGACGTCAAACGCGCGTGGAGGAAGCGGAAGACAGACCCGCCTTGAGTGCGGGACAATGCGGCATCCGGCGAAACGCGAACCAAGCGGCGGCGAGAGTCGCGTGAGACTTGGAGCTGGCCTTGGCAACGAGGCCATGCAGATGACTTCGCTCTAGCGACAAGCTAAAACAAAGTCATCTACAACGGCTCCGAACAGTAGTCCACACCGCGTCAGTTGCTGAGTGCCCCCGCTGGCGGGGGCTGTCGGCGAAGCTGACTGGGGGTGTCTCAGAGCCGCTCCAAAAAACCTGAGCCTAGATCGCTCAACTTTTGTGATAAATTTGGGAATAGAACTTGCCAAACAGAAGTTGAGTGATGTAGGCTCAAGTTTTGGAAGGCCCAAGAACCAACCAAGGAACTTGAGCGAACAACGTAAGAACAAACGAATAATTAAGGAGCACACATTATGGCACGTGCAGTTGGTATCGATCTGGGCACCACGAATTCCTGCATCGCTACGCTGGAAGGTGGCGAGCCCACCGTTATCGTCAACGCTGAGGGCATGCGCACCACCCCGTCCGTGGTCGCGTTCTCCAAGTCCGGCGAAATCCTCGTCGGCGAGGTGGCCAAGCGTCAGGCTGTGACCAACGTTGACCGCACTATTTCTTCTGTCAAGCGTCACATGGGCACTGACTGGACCGTCGACATCGACGGCAAGAAGTGGACCCCGCAGGAGATTTCCGCACAGATTCTGATGAAGCTGAAGAGGGACGCCGAGGCTTACCTCGGTGAGCCCGTCACCGATGCTGTCATCACCTGCCCGGCATACTTCAACGATGCCCAGCGTCAGGCCACCAAGGACGCCGGCAAGATCGCAGGCCTGAACGTTCTGCGTATCATCAACGAGCCGACCGCAGCTGCTCTGGCCTACGGTCTGGAGAAGGGCAAGGAAGACGAGCGCATCCTGGTCTTCGACCTCGGCGGCGGCACCTTCGATGTCTCCCTGCTGGAGATCGGCAAGGACGACGACGGCTTCTCCACCATTCAGGTGCAGGCCACCAACGGCGACAACCACCTCGGTGGCGATGACTGGGATCAGAAGGTCATCGACTGGCTGGTCGGCGAAGTCAAGAACAAGTACGGCGTTGACCTGTCCAAGGACAAGATCGCTCTGCAGCGCCTGAAGGAAGCCGCTGAACAGGCCAAGAAGGAGCTGTCCTCCTCGACCAGCACCTCCATCTCCATGCAGTACCTGGCCATGACCCCTGACGGCACCCCGGTGCACCTGGACGAGACCCTGACCCGTGCGCACTTCGAGGAAATGACTTCCGACCTGCTGGGCCGCTGCCGCACGCCGTTCAACAACGTGCTGCACGACGCCGGCATCTCCGTGAGCGACATCGACCACGTGGTGCTCGTCGGTGGTTCCACTCGCATGCCCGCCGTCAAGGACTTGGTCAAGGAACTCACCGGTGGTAAGGAAGCGAACCAGTCCGTGAACCCGGATGAGGTTGTGGCTGTCGGCGCTGCCGTGCAGTCCGGCGTCATCAAGGGCGACCGTAAGGACGTCCTGCTGATTGACGTGACCCCGCTGTCCCTCGGTATCGAAACCAAGGGTGGCATCATGACCAAGCTCATCGACCGCAACACCGCCATTCCGACCAAGCGTTCCGAGGTCTTCTCCACTGCTGAAGACAACCAGCCGTCCGTGCTGATTCAGGTCTACCAGGGTGAGCGTGAGTTCGCTCGCGACAACAAGCCACTGGGCACCTTCGAGCTGACCGGCATCGCTCCGGCTCCGCGTGGCGTCCCGCAGATCGAGGTCACCTTCGACATCGACGCCAACGGCATCGTGCACGTGTCCGCCAAGGATAAGGGCACCGGCAAGGAGCAGTCCATGACCATCACCGGTGGTTCCGGCCTGCCGAAGGACGAGATCGACCGCATGGTCAAGGAAGCCGAGGCTCACGAGGCTGAGGATAAGCAGCGCAAGGAAGACGCCGAGACCCGCAACCAGGCTGAAGCCTTCGCTTACTCCACCGAGAAGCTCGTCAACGACAACAAGGACAAGCTCTCCGACGACATCGTCAAGGAAGTCACCGACAAGGTGAACGCTCTGAAGGAAGCCCTGAAGGGTGACGACACCGATAAGGTCAAGACCGCTCAGGGTGAGCTGATGACCTCCGCTCAGAAGATCGGCCAGGTCCTCTACGCCCAGCAGGGTGCTGAAGGTGCCGCGGCTGGTGCCGGTGCGGCCGGCGCTTCCGCTGGCTCCGCCTCCGGTTCTGACGACGACACCGTTGAGGCCGAGGTCGTGGACGACGATGACAACAAGGACAACAAGTGATGTCCGAGTTCAACAAGGACGACTACCTGAACGACCTGCCGGATCCCTCAGATGCTGAGGCTGCCGGCCAGGCCGCTCAGGCCTCTTCAGGGGCTGACGCCTCCGCCGAGTCCGGCTCTGCGCAGGATTCGGCTGCCCAGGCTCCTTCCAATGAAGGAGCCGACGCGGCTCCTGCCGCAGCTGAGGGAGAGAAGTCGGATGCCGGAGAGAAGACTGGCGAAGGCCAGTCCGATTCCGAAGACACCCTCACCCCTCTCGGCAAGGCCAAGAAGGAAGCCGCCGACTACCTCGAAGCCCTGCAGCGCGAACGCGCGGAGTTCATCAACTACCGCAATCGTGCGCAGAAGGAGCAGGAGCGCTTCCGCCAGCACGGCATTATCGACGTGCTGACCGCGCTGCTGCCGGCCCTTGACGACATCGACCGCATTCGCGAGAACAGCGAGATGGACGATTCGTTCAAGGCGGTGGCTGCCAAGATCGACAAGGCTTTCGAGAAGTTCGGCGTCGAGAAGTTCGGCGAAAAGGGCGAGGACTTCGACCCCACCAAGCATGAGGCAATCCTGCACAAGCCGGATGCCGATGCCGACAAGGAAACCGTCGACACCGTGGTGGAAGCCGGCTACCGTATCGGCGACCGCGTAATCCGCGCCGCCCGAGTAGTAGTAGCCTCCCCGCAAAACTGATAACGGCCAGCTCGCTAACGAGCTGACATTACCTTGGCTCCCGCTGGTGGGAGCTGGCAGCCGAAGGCTGACTGAGGGTGGTCAAACACTGAATATAAACCACCCTCAGTCGCGCTTCGCTCGACAGCTCCCGCCAGCGGGAGCCAACCATAAAGACTTTTCAAGAAAGGAGACATGAATGGCTGAAAACGAATGGCTCAGTAAAGACTTCTACAAAGTCCTTGGTGTCTCCAAGGACGCTTCGGACGACGACATCAAAAAGGCGTACCGCAAGCTCGCCCGCAAGTACCACCCTGACGTCAACAAGACCAAGGAAGCCGAGGAGAAGTTCAAGGACATCTCCGAAGCCTACGACGTGCTGAGCAAGAAGGAAGATCGCCAAAAGTACGACGCGATTCGCCAGTTCGGCATGGGCGGCGCCCGCTTTGCCGGTGGTTCCGGTGCCGGCGGCTTCGACGCTTCCGGCTTCTCCGACATCTTCGGCTCCATGTTTGGCCAGGGTGCCGGTGGCAACGGTTCGCGTATCCGCTTCTCCACTTCGGGCGGCGGCAACCCCAATCTCAACGACATCTTCTCGATGTTCGGTGGGGCCGCGGGGCAGGGTGCTGGCGGCTACGGCCAGCAGGCATACGGTAACGCCGGTGGCTACGGCTATGAGGAAGCCCCGCGCCCCGAAAACGGCGAGGACCGCAACTCCAAGATCAGCTTGACCCTTCGTCAGGCGGTCAAGGGTGCGACCGTGTCCCTGTCCGTGGATGGCAAGAAGTTCAAGGCTCATGTGCCCGCCGGCGTCAAGGACGGTCAGAAGATCAAGCTGGCCGGCAAGGGCAAGCCGGGCATCAACGGCGGCAAGGCCGGCGATTTGTACCTGCACGTCACCGTCAATCCGGATTCCACGTTCTCGATGCGCGGTCGTGACATCGTCATGAACCTGCCCGTCACCGTAGGCCAGGCCGTGGCCGGCGGCAAGGTCGACGCCAAGGATATCGATGGGAACCTGGTTACCTTCAAGGTGCCCGCGGGCTCCAGCTCCGGTGCCGAGGTCAAGTTGGCCGGGCTGGGTGTCAAGCGTGGCAACCAGCCGGGCGACCTGATCGGCCGTGTGCAGATCATGGTCCCTGCCAAGCCGGGTCTGGCGGTCAAGCACGCCGCCAAAGAATTCGACGAAAAAGCCGGCGACTATCTCAACTAACAGGGGCTCCCGCTGGCAGAAGCTGAATGAACGCAATCTTGGCTCCCGCTGGTGGGAGCTGTCAGCCAAAGGCTGACTGAGGGTGGTCTTGGCTCCCCTCTCTGAGGGGAGCCGGGAATCGAACCGAAGGCTCTCAAAATCACAGGAGGTGAACAATGGTGCGGTTAGCCAACCAGATGAAGCAGTTGTACGCGATGTGCGCAACCGCGCTCGTGATGGGCAGGGCCGATCTCGACGGAGCCGATGACGTCGGCTTCGACATCGAATTGCCCATCTTCACCGTCGGCCAGACCGCCGAGTTGGCCAACATTCACCCCCAGACCCTCCGTCAGTACGACCGCCTCGGTTTGGTTCGTCCGCAGCGCACGGATGGTGGCGCTCGCCGCTATTGCCTGCGTGACATTGCCCGCCTGACTCGCGCTCAGCGCCTGAGCCAGGACGAAGGCATCAATCTTTCCGGCATCGCACGCATTTTGGTCCTCGAAGAAGAGAATCGCCAACTGCGCCGCGAAGTCAAACGCATGCAAACCGGCGACCAGGAGAGCGTTTTCGCCGCAGGCCGTGACGGCAATATTGTGGAGGTACAACGCTCCAACCGCGCCCGCCTCTGGCGCAACGCCATCCGCCGCGAAACCCGCGAACTGCCCGGCCGCGATACTGCCGCCGATACCGCTGCCGGCGCCACCGGCGACTCCAACTCCACTCCCGCCGACTTCAAGTCCATGGTCCTGTGGGGTTGGTGAGTCTGGCCGCATTGCTTCGATTCCTTCTCCATTCGTAAAACTGTTTGTTATCTCGCATCGGGCAGCTGCCGAAAAAAGCACGAATTTTCTTGACGGAGATGTCAAGGTTTGTTACGGTGACGTGCGAAAACCGATTCGTAAGGGGTGCTTTAGGCTGAGACGGTATGTGCCGAACCCTTCGAACCTGTGAGCTAACACTCGCGTAGGGAATGCGACGGTTGAACTCCTCTGTTCGGCTCGGCATCCCATATGCGCGTTGAGAGAGAGGAAGCGTATGTCAATACGCAAGGAGCTGACCGCCCAGAACGTACTGCTGGGTTTTCAGCACGTGTTCGTTTCCAATGTTTGGCTTGATCCGGTATTCGTGGCAGGAGCGATTGGCTTACCTATCGCCCTGTCGTCGAACATGATTACGGTTCTTCGCAGACTACCAAATTGATTGCGGGCAAAGTCGCCGGATCCAAGCCCTGCCTAGGTTACGGAGCAAAAGTCGGGTTGGCGTTCATTGGCCGAGAGGCTTTGCGCCCTGATACCTATGCCGATACCGTGCATCGTGTGGCTGTTGACATCGCCACATATGACCAGCAAAGCTGCCTGGCTCCGCAGACCGTGTTCGTGGAGACTGATGGAGCCCTCACCCCTCGTGAAGTGGCTCAGCTGCTCGGTGGCGAGCTTGAGAATCAGCAGCGCAAATATCCGCGCTCCGTATTGAGTGACGCCGAGAACGTGGCCATTCAGCGGGCGCGCACCGACGCTGAGATGAGAGCCTTGATGGGCGGGAAGGCCGCGGTGTTCGCCAGTGGCCATAGCACGGCATGGTCGGTGCTGTATCGAGAACTTGACGGTAGCGGTGCCGACGAGGATGTTGCTTCGCTGATGTCGCCGTTGAACCGCACCGTCAACGTGGTGGCGGTGCCAGATTTGTTGGACGCCGCCAGAAGACTGACTTCCTGCCGTGGCTGGCTGCAGAGCTGCGGTGTCGCTGTGGATTCAACCAGACTGTTTGGTCTTGCAGATATATTGGCCGCGGTCGGTGTGAATCGCATCTGTCCGCTCGGTGAGATGGATCGGGCGAAATCCGGCTGGCATCATGATGGGGGCTTCAACCTCATCGATCTGTTGCGCGCGGTGGATGTCGAACGCGGCAGCGATGTGTACAGCGATTCGTTCGATATGGATATGGAATAGGCCTGTGCCGTTGCGGGCAGCAGGGGCTGGTAGCAGGGCGAAAGGCAAGGGTAATGACAGAGCAAAGCGATATGGCACGGCGTCCAATGGTGAATCTGGATGGCAGAACAGCGATCATCACCGGTTCCGGCAAGGGCATAGGAGCGGCCGTGGCGAAATGCCTGGCATCGCACGGAGCCGCTGTCGTTATCAATTACGTACATGACGCCGCCAGCGCGCAGCGCACTGTTGAAGACATCCACTCACTGGGAGGCTTGGCTATAGCTGTACAGGCGGATGTTTGCGATGAATCGCAATCTTCCAAGCTGGTGGGTACCGCTGTCGACTCATTCGGCGGCGTGGACATCTTAGTGAATAATGCTTTCGGACGCTTCTCCTTTGATCCGCGTCGCCGTTCCACTTTTGCTGGAGGCGATTGGGATGAGTTTGGCGCACAGATCGAGGGATGCCTGCATGGTGCATATCTGATGTGCTCACATGTGGTGCCGCTGATGCGAGCCCAGACCTCCGGGCGTATCATCAACATCTCCAGCAATCTGGTCGATTCGCCCATCGTGCCCTACCATTCGTATATCACTGCCAAAGGCGGCTTGGTCGGCATGACCCGCTCTCTGGCCCAGGAGCTGGGCGGCTTCGGCATTACCGTTAATGCCATTGCCGCAGGTTTGACGACCGGAACCGCATCCAGCGCAGCCGCCACCGAGGATGTTCGTGAACGAATCATTGCCATGACGCCTCTTGGCCGCCTTGCCCGTCCCGATGACATCGCCGGAGGGGTCGCGTTGTTGGCGTCCGACATGGCCGGCTTCATTACCGGGCAATGTCTGCACGTCGATGGTGGTTTGACCATGCGCTGAAGTGCAGGAGCGGTGTGCTGACGCGCTATGGTTGTCGCATCCGGTTGGTGCAATGGAATGCAGCAAGAGTAAAAGCGCCGATTGGCGTGTGGTCATGCGAACGGAGGTAACCATGCTGCTCAAAGCCGTGTTCTGGGATTTGGACGGTACTCTCATCGATTCTGAGCCGCTCTGGCATGACGGTGAGATTGAGATTGCGCACAACAATGGCGGCGAGTGGAACGAGGACCTCGGTTGGGAGTGCTCCGGCACTCCGGTGCCGCACGTGGCGGAGGTCATGATTGCGCATGGCTGCACATTGAGCGTTCCCGAAATCGACAAGCAGCTCAAGGATTATGTATTCAAGGCGGAGGTCGAACGTCTGCCGTGGATTCCTGGTGTGCAAGACGTGCTGCGTTCGCTCAAGGAAGCCGACATCCCATCCATGCTGGTCACTACTTCGCCTCGCCGCATGGCCGAGAACATCATGAAGCAGGCTGATGGATTGCTTGCCGGCTACGTCTGCGGCGATGATCCGTACGAGCACAAGCCGAGCCCTGCCCCATATCTGGCCGCGGCTGAGAGACTCGGCATCGCGCCTGAAGACATGGTCAAGTGCGTGGTAATGGAAGATTCCTCATCCGGCCTGCGCTCCGGCGCCGCCTCGGGGGCCACACTGATTGCGCAGACTGGCTGGATTCGCACCGACACTTCCGGCCTTGGCCAGTTTGCCTCCATCGACTCGTATGAGGGCATCGATGCGGCCGCGCTGGACGCCTTTGTGCGGCAGCGTCTGGGGGAGTAGAAATTTCGTTTGTATTGCGGAGTTTGTGTGGGAAACCCCCAGTCGACCTGATGTTATAGGCCGGCTGGTAGGGTGTTTGACGGTTTGCATATAACTGTCTGGTTCATTGGGCTGGCAGCTCAATACAAGATTTAGTACTCATAGGAAACACATGGGCTTCGTTAATTTCATCCTCGAACTGCTGAAGGATCCGCGTGCCGCGATTGCCGGTTGGATTGCCATGGGTGTGGCGCCGACCCTCAGCTTTATCTTCCTCATCGTATTTATCGAAACGGGTGTGGTGTTCTTCCCATTCCTGCCGGGCGACTCCCTGCTGTTCGCCGCCGGTGTGTTCGCCGCTCCCGATGCCGCGACCGGCAAGGCTGCGCTGCCGCTGTTCTGGCTGCTGCCGGTGGTCTGGTGCGCCCCGATTATCGGTGACCAGTGCAATTACTTCATTGGCCACTTCTTCGGCCGCCGCATTATCCAGTCCGGCAAGGTGAAGGCCTTGACCCCGGAGCGTTTGGCCAAAACCGAGCACATGATTGAGAAGTGGGGCCCGCTGGCTGTGTTCCTGGGCCGTTTCTTCCCGTTCATTCGTACGTTCATGCCGTTCATCTCCGGTATTTCCGGCATGCGTTGGAGCCGATTCACCCCGTTCTCGGTGGCTGGCGGCCTGTGCTGGTCCACGCTGTTCACGCTGCTGGGTTACTTCTTTGGCAATATTCCGGCCGTGCAGGATCACTTCGAATTGGTGATCGTGCTGATTCTGCTGGTTTCGCTGGCTCCCACCATCATCGGTTTGCTGAAGGCCAAGTTCGGCAAGAAGAAGCCGGAGTCGGTTGCCGATTCCCAGCTGGATACGATGGAATCCGGTATCGAGAACCTTAATAAGTAGTTTTTGGTGCTGTAGGGTTCGTTTCTTTTCCAAGCCCCGTTCCGCATGTGATGTGCGGAACGGGGCTTTGTTGTGTTATCCACATTGTTGGTGGACAACATGCCGGGGTGTGGATAATTCGGCAAGCTGGAACCACAGAACCTGATTTCGGTTGAAATAGGTTGGCTCGCACGGTTCAATCTCCCTATGAATATCGACACATCCTCTCGCACTGTTCGCGTTGCTCGCTCTCCGGCAGCGGCCGTTTCGTCCCCTCCCCAGTCCGCTGGGGTCGGGCCCTCCCCGCCGCCGCGCTACTACACCCCTCCTCCGCAACCAATGGCTGCGTATGAGAGAAAACGGTCGAACAGGACTCCGGAAGAATCGTTCTCCACGAACGTGGCATTGCACAATATTGTGACCGTGACTTCGGGTCACGGTGGCGTGGGGCTCAGCGTCATGGCCTCTATGCTTGCGCTGACGCTCACGGAGCGTGGGCAAAGCTGCGTGCTGGTCGATGCCGATTTCGTGGCGGGATGCTTGGATCTGCTGCTTGGCCTCGAGCGTGAGCCGGGTCTGCGTTTCAGTCAGATAGACGCTCCGTTGGGCCGTATTGAAGGAGCGGCACTGCGTCATGAGCTCATTGACTGGGAGGGTATTCGTGTGCTGCCGTGCGATCCCTGGAGCACGCGGCAGCCTGAATGGTGGGAAGTGCAGGCCGTGATTCGGGCACTTGCCGAAACGCACGATATTGTCATCGTAGATGCTGGCCAGGGAGGCCTGATTGAAACAGTGAGTGACTTGCGCCATGGAGTGCAGGTGATGGCCGCGGAACTTTCGGTAATCGGTTTGGCTCGGGCCAAAGCCCATCGGCTCAGATTGTCCGCATGGGAATGCGGGATTCCCCATATTGTCGGCATCGAACCGAGAGGTACGCCGCGAGGTCGCGGGAGCGTGGATGTTGCCGAAACCGAAGATTATCTGAGCGCTGCAGTGGTGGGTCCCATCCGTCTGACTTCCAGCTTGTGCGGTGATGTGCTTGAGGGATTAGGCATCCGATCCGTGCCCAAGGGAAGTCGTAAGGCCATCGAGGCGCTCGCCGATGCGGTGGAGCGGGATATTCGCGCTGGTGCTCGGGCTGCCTGATTGAAGTGGGGATATCATGACGGCATTGCATCGCGCAGGCATGTTTTTCGGGTTATTGGATGAGCTTGCTTCAGATGATCGAGTCACTGATATTGCGGTGACTTGTGAGGGCCGCGTCTGGGCGGATCGTGGCAGCGGTATGCGGGAGCATATCTTGCAAGTGCCATTCCGATCGCCGCAAGTGGTGCGTGATTATGCGGTGCAGTTATGCGCGCAATTGGGGCGCCGCTTGGATGATGCGTGCCCTATTGCCGATGCTTCCAATATGCATGGTGTGCGTGTCCATGCGGTGATAGCGCCGTTAGTGCCGCAGGGGGCGTCGATTTCCATACGATTCCCCGGCAGCGAGGTGGCATCGTTGCAGCGGCTTGCCCAGTTGGGCATGTTTCCTGCCGGCTGGATTTCGGTACTAAGCGGGCTGGTGAGCAAGAGAGCCGCCGTGCTGATTACTGGCGGTACCGGCGTGGGCAAGACCACCCTGGCAAAGGCGTTGCTTGCGCAGTGTGATGCGAATGACCGTATCGTCACCGTGGAAGAGGTGCGGGAGCTTGGCGATTTTGGCCATGGGAATCATGTTTCCATGGCGGCGAGGGAAGCGAACGTTGAAGGCGAAGGTGCGGTGGGCCTTCCCGATTTGGTGAAAGCCACGCTGCGCATGCGCCCCGACCGGGTGGTGTTGGGGGAATGCCGTGGCGAGGAGATTGTGGATCTGCTGAGGGCGTTCAATTCCGGCCACCGGGGCGGCATGACCACCTTGCATGCGAACAGCGTGGCGCAAGTGCCGCAGCGTTTGATCGCACTGGGATTACTGGCCGGGGTGGCTCCTCGTGCATTGGCCATGCTTGCCGAAGGCGCCTTCGATGCGGTGCTGCATCTTGAACGAGTGGACGGCCGTAGGCATATTGCACAAATCGGCACTTTGCACGCCTCGTATGGTGAATTGCAAGGCGTTCCATTGGTGGCTTGGGACGGTTCGGGCGAGCCTCGATATTCACCTCAGTGGCGTGATTTCGCGGCATTGTGGGGCTGTAGCTAGGGGTGGGATATTGCTCTGGTGTGTGATGCTGACGATGGTCGCTGTGCTGATATGGCCTAGTCGCCAATCTGGGGTTGTTGATCGTCTGCGTGATGTGCGGAGTCTTTCTGGAAGGCTCAATCGAGGTGCTGGTGGAGGTTTCGTGAGCCGGAATGGGTGGGACTCGAACGTCGGAGGTGGTGCTGGGCGTAGAACGACAGCAGCATTGCCGAGGAGCGGAATCGCTCAGGTATTGGCCTCCGCCATTGCTCGCATGGCAGGTGGAGGAACGCTGGTGGAAGCGTTCGAGGAGCAATTCGGCGGACGTTTTGCCGTGCGCAGGCTGACCCCACAACGCCTGACCGACTTGTTTGAGCGGCGACGATTGCCGGACGAATCACGCGCGCAGTCCGTGCGTGCCGCCATGGGCGCTGCTGCGGCAGCGACAGTCAGCGAGGAATTGGGCTGCCGTGCCGTGCCCTGCTTGGAGGCGGTATTGGATGTCTACTCGCATATGAGATTGATGCAGAACATGAGGGCGCAGGCCTTCGCCGTGCCTCAAGCCACGGTTGGTTTGCTCAGCGCGTTGCCGGCAATCGCGGTTGTGTTGGGGGAATTGATGGGAGCTCACCCCTTGCTGTTCTTGTTCGGTTCTCAACGCGGCCTAGTGTGTTTGGTGTCGGGCGGATGCTGCTATGTGGTCGGTCTGGTTTGGATGCGCGCCCTGATGCGAGACGGCTGACAGCTATCGGGGTGAGACGAAGATGATTGGAACATGCATTGCATCGGGGTGCGCGGCGTTCGCATGCTGGCTGAGCATGGTGAAGCCGCGTGCAGCCAGTCGTCTGCCTGACATTGGGCAATGGGCGAATCATGACGAGCCTGTTGTGGTTGCCGATGCGGCATGGACCATGCTGGTGCTGCGGATGGTGCAAGTGTCCCTGCGGCAAGGAGCCTCGGTTCCGCGGGCCCTTGATGTTGTGGGCCGCGCTGTTGGAGGCGCATACGGTCGATGCTTAAGCCGCGTGGGTGAATCATTATTGCGCGGCGTCTCATGGTCGGACGCATGGTGTGCCGCCTTAGCCGGGGCGGATGCTTCGGCGGGGATGAATCATTCCGCTCGTTTGGGTGGCGCAAAACGGCGGGGCCGGTCAGGGCAGCATGGCGATACGGATGGCGGTGCTGGTGACATCGCACTGGGCATGATCCGCGAGTCTTTGGAACCGGCTTGGTTGCAAGGGGATTCTCCCGGAGTGCTTATCGATGCTGCTGTCGAACAGCTTGATAAGGATGAGCGAGCGCGTATAGAACGTGCCGCTGCCCGTTTGTCCGTGCGTTTGCTGATGCCGACTGGCTTGTGCTTTTTGCCGGCGTTTGTCATTGTCGGAGTGCTTCCAGCAATTGCTTCTTTCCTGATGTAGGTTTCTTCTGGCCTGTTTTGGTTGTCTCGTCTTGCGTTGTGCCATCGTCTTGCGTTGTGCCATGACGCATGGCTGGTGGTTATCCACTTTTGTTGTGGGTGACACGCCGCGGTGTGGATAACTTGGCAAGCTGGAACCACATGTGCTGTTCGCTGATGCGCCGCACGCCGGATTGCTTCACAGTGGAACTCACCTCGCGTCACAGTGTTCGGCGCGAGGGCCAAACGCTATCGCACGGAGTCAGGAGAGCGCACGATTGATGTGGGCCTTCCCGTGGGGAAAGGAATACCGATGGACACGCACATTCCCATCATCGTTGATGGTCAAGCGGGCATATTTGCCCACAGCAAAGCCAAAATCGCAGAGCTCAACGCCCGTGCCAAAGAACGGCTATGCCTCATGGATGCACGGATGCGCACGCTTATGGCTGAGCCGGAAGAAGGAGCGGCCACAGCCGAGTACGCGGTGGTGCTGATTGCCGCCACCGGGTTCGCGGCGCTTTTGGTCACCATTCTGAAGTCGGATGCCATTAAGACGTTGCTGACAAATCTGATCAAAAAGGCGTTGAACGTCGGGTGAGCGACTCGGGAGGGCAATGAACATGAGAAAAGGTCTCAGCAGATGGCTCGCCCGTTTGCCGCCTGTGCACAATGAGGGTGCGGCCACGGCCGAGTTCGCGGTAGTGCTGCCCAGCGTCATTGCAATAACGGGGGTGTTGCTGACGCTTACCCGAGTGGTTGCGGTATCCATGGATTGCCAAAGTGCCGCAACGGCATCCGCGCGTGAATTGGTGGTTTCTGATGATGAATCCGCAGCACAACAGGCTGCCGTGAATATTGTGGGAAGCCGAGTGGATGTGACTGTGCATCAGGAAGGCAGCTTGGTGCGAGTGGCGGTCGAATGCCCCGTTTTGCCAGGGCCTTTGAATGTGACTCCTACTCGGGTGCATGGTGAAGCTGTGGCTGCGCGGCAATAACACACACGGTCGGTCGGGAGGGGGAACGACGATGGCGGCATGTATGCCACGTATGTCACGTCTTGAAGAAGGGTCAGGCACAATGGCCGGTGTCATGCTGGTCATGCTGGTTGGGGTGGCTCTTTCGGCAACGGCGTGCATTGGCAATCTGGTGGTTTGCCAAAACCGGGCACGTTCCCTAGCTGACCTCATCGCTTTCGATGCCGCCTATGCCGCATGGCATGGGTGGGCGGACGATCCATGCGCGTTCGCAGGTCAGCTGGCCGTATCCAATAGCGTCGCATTGCCCGATTGCATGGTGCAGTCGGATGATGTGCAGGTCACCGTGGCAGTGGATACTGCAGTCCCATTGACGCCGCGCGTGCAGCGAACGGCTCTTGCCGGACCGGCGGAATGCGATAAGGGAGGTGCTAGTGAGTAACCACACAGCATAAAACAGGGCCGCATTCTAGCGGACTTTCGCCATCCTTGGCTAAGGTAAAAGCATGAGCGAGAGTGAACACAACGAGCGCCGCAGCATCGTGGCAATGGTGGGAAACCCCACCTCCGATAAAGGACGCGGTGCCAAGGTGGATGCGCAGGTGCTGAATCTGCTGGAAGAGGCAGGTCGCTCCCATAATTTTGAAGTCATCGACATTACCGGTACGAGTTTCGAGGATTCATTGCATCAGGCTCGTGAACGGTCGCATGAGTATGACTACTTGGTGGTGGTCGGTGGCGACGGCATGATAGCGCTTGGCGCCAATGCGGTTGGGTGCAGCGGCAAGCCTTTGGGTATTGTGGCCATGGGGTCGGGCAACGATTTCGCTCGCGGGCTCAAGCTGCCGGTGAACCGTATTGAAACCGCGGTGGAAGGCATCGTGGGCGCCATCGTGCGCGGTTCGCATATCGATGTGGACATGGGCCGTGTGACTTCCTTGGAAGGTGGTTATGCGGTAGATACGTCCACCGGGGAGGAATACGAGTGCGAGGGCGACAGGTCCGCTGAGTATCCGATCGATCGCTACTATGCTGGCATGCTCTCCTGCGGTCTTGATGCGAGCATCAATGACCGTGCGAACCATTCGCGTCTGCCGACCGGCACCATGCGCTATTTCTTGGCGGTACTGGTGGAGCTGACGCATATGAAGCGTTACGGATACCACATCAAGGCCACGTTGGCCGATGGTTCCGTGGACGAGAGGGACATCATCACCCCGCTGTTGACAGTCGCGAATTCACGGCATATCGGTGGTGGTATCGAGGTATCGCCATACTCCTGTTTCTCCGACGGATTGCTGGATTTGGTGTGGATGGATCATGTGCCGAACGTGCGGGAGTGCGCAGTGGCTCTTGCGAATGCGTATAACGGCAAGCTGCTTGCCTCCGACGTATTTGGGTGGGAGCGGATTCGAGAAATCGAGGTCACTCGCGCAAACGAAGGCGATGAGCCTCCGGTGCTGATGGCTGATGGCGAATACATCGGGCATTTGCCGGTTCGTGTGGTGGCGGAGAATTGCGCGCTGCGCGTGCTGGTGCCGCCGGCCGTGGCGGCACGTGAGGTCGATTCCAGGCAGCAGGTGCTCGATGCCATCATCCGCGATGGCCGTGATCCCGTGACCGGACGCTTTAACTAGACGAAAATGCTTTGGCTCCCCTCTCCGAGCGGAGCTGTCGGCGAAGCTGACTGAGGGGAGGTCTGCCGCTGGCAGCGGTTATGCGATGTAGCTTTCGATGTGTAGCGTCTGTGCAATGACTTCCTTGATGGTGCGGTCGCTGACACCGGGGTGTGAGCGGATCAGGGAGATCAGTCCCACGTTGAGCGTGAAGAACGTCTCGTGGACGTTGATGATTGGCAGCCCATGCATCTGCTCGAAGTCGCGCACTGTGGTCTGGGCGATGTAGTCTGCGATGCGGTCGGCGGCCCGGTCGATGAATTTGATGTACAGTTCGGCGTTGCCGTCCTGGATCATCCGGTTCGAGAACGGGCTTTCGTCGGCAATGAGCGAACGCAGTACGAGAACGATTTCGTCAAGCGCCTTGTTCACGTTGCCGATTTCGCGGGCCTGGTTCCATTCCTCGAGCTTGGTGAGGATCTCATCGATCACATCATCCAGCACGGCGTCGGCCACGGCGTCCTTGTCGTTGAAGTAGTGGTAGAACAGCGATCGCGTCATGCCGACCTTGCTGGCGATGTCGGAGACGGTGATCTTGGAGAAGCCCTTTTCCAAGCAGATTTCGCGTGCGGCGCGCACAATGGACTCGCGGCGAGCGTCTCCGCGGTTGGCGCGCTTGTCCTCGAGAATCTGGCTCATGGGTGCCTCCTGAATGTAACTGATGTTGACACTATGTTAAACAAACGGGAGTACGAGGAAATACCGAACAAAATAACGTCAATTCCGAAACCGTGTGGTGCATGTCGCCCATGAGATCGCCAATATATCGACGAAGCAATGAACTGCTCGGAATGGTATATACCGAAACGATCTCTGTTATTTACGAAAAATTGAGTGAGGGGCAAGGTAGGTTAGTAGCTATGGCACTTGCACTGTATCGTCGCTATCGTCCGGACACCTTTGAAGGTGTGATCGGCCAGGACCAGGTCACGGTTCCTTTGATGCGAGCCCTTGACGAGGGCAGGCTCACGCATGCCTATTTGTTCTCCGGCCCGCGAGGCTGCGGCAAGACCAGTTCCGCGCGTATCCTGGCCCGTTGCGTCAACTGCGCCAAGGGCCCAACCTCGCATCCGTGCGGCGAGTGTGAAAGCTGCAAGGATCTGGCCACCGGAGGCCCGGGATCCATCGATGTGGTCGAAATCGATGCCGCCTCACACAACGGTGTGGACGATGCCCGCGAATTGCGCGAACGCGCCGGGTTCGCCCCCGCCCGCGACCGCTACAAGATTTTCATCCTCGACGAGGCTCACATGGTCACGCAGCAGGGCTTCAACGCGCTGCTCAAGATCGTTGAGGAACCGCCTGAGCATGTGATGTTCATCTTCGCCACCACCGAACCGGACAAGGTGATTGGCACCATCCGCTCGCGTACCCATCATTACCCGTTCCGTCTGGTGCCGCAGGAGGTCATGGGCCCCTATCTGGAAACAATCTGCGAGAAAGAGAGCATCAAGCCTGAGCCCGGCGTGCTGAAACTCGCGATGCGTGCCGGCGGCGGCTCCATGCGAGACACCCTGTCCGTGTTGGACCAGCTCATGGTCGGTTCCGTCGAGGGCGTCATCACCCATGATGCCGCCGTGGCTCTGCTTGGTTTCACTCCTGAAGCGTTGATCGGTGAGGCCATCGATGCGGTCATCGATCATAACGGCGAGGCCCTGTACGGCGTGATCCAGAAGGTCGTGGTCGGCGGGTTCGACCCACGACGATTCGTGGAGGATCTGCTGGCCCGCGTGCGTGACCTGCTGGTGCTGACTTTGGCGGGCGACCGCGCGGAATCCGTGCTGTCAGACACGGCCGAGGCCGAGGACATGGACGACCTGCACCGCCAGGCCAAGGCCCTTGGACTGAGCGCGCTCACCGCCATTGCGGATATCATCAACACCACGCTGGGTGCCATGACCGGTGCCATCTCTCCGCGTATGCGACTCGAATTGCTGGCGGCCCGACTGCTGGCCGGCAGCGAAAACGGGTTCGTTGCACCCGCTGCCGCTCCCGCATTGGGAGCTCCCGCGCCAGCCACAGGAGCTGTAGCCTCTGCCGCTCCCGCTACGGGAGGTGCGGCAGGAGGCTTCGCTGGAGCGTCTCGCGGCGGTTTCGCCGGAGCCTCACAGGGTGGTTTCTCCGGCGCTTCGCGCAACCGATCGCAGTCACAGCCGCAGACCCCGGCTAACGCTCCTGCCGCAAATGCCGGTGGATGGAATGCCGCTGGCACATTGAATCCAGCGGGCTCCGCTGGCCAGACGGGTGCCGCCGGTCAAGCTGCCCCTGCTCAGCAGGCCATGCCCGCAGCCTCCGCTCCTGCTGCACTAGCAGCTTCTGTTACGAATGCTACGGCTCCAAGCTCCGACTCCCGATCCACTGATGAAAAGTGGAATGCAGCCGTTGCCGCATTGCCGCAGGCCATCCGCGAATACGTCACCAGAGACAAGGTGCCGACGGTGGCATTCGGCCCCAACCGTAAGGGATTGCCCTGCCTGTCCATGACCTTCGACAAGCCGCTCAGCCAGCATGCGTTTGCGCTCGCGGTGGATAACAGCGGCAAAAAGGCCGCAATCGTGGTGATGGATGCCGTACGCCAGGAATTCGGTGCCGATGCGGTTATCGCTCCTGCGGCCGTTGCGGCCAACGGTGAGCGAGTGGAATCCGTCAAGCGCCTGAGCCCCGAACAGTTGGCCAAGGTCAAGCAGCAGATTGCGATGGCCAAGGCGGGTCTGGCCGCTTCGAGTCTGGGAGCTGGCCTGGGCATGCATTCCGGCAGTGAGCCAAAAGCTCAGAAGCCGGCTGCTGAGGGGAACGCCGAAGATGCGGATGGCAGCCACCGAGCCTCTGGCGTAACGCCGGGAGGCACTTCGAACAAGCCCGATTTGGATGATGACGATCCATGGGCCAAACCTGCCGCATCGTCTGAGGCTATGGGCGAGCCATCTGCGTCTGCAGGTGAGCCGTCTGTTGATGGTTTTGCTCCGAGCAATCCAGACCCTGCATCTGCACAGGCGCCTGAAGAGCGCCACAAGAAGCATGTCGCCGTACCGGACATGAGCGATGACGTGGACCCATGGGCAACGCCGGCAGCACCTGTCGAACACGCACAAGATGCGACCGCCAATACCCAGGCCGGCCAAGCTGAGCAATCCGCCGCGTCTACTTCCTCGAACGTGGGTGCCCCGGCTGCGGATTCTGCTGCCCCAACGGCATCCGCTGACCCGTGGAACCAGCCGGTGCCTCCGCCTGCCGAACCGATGGGTGGCCCGTGGAACCAGCCTGCTGCGTCTGCGCCGCAAGCTGCGCCGGATCCATGGAATCAACCAGCTCCTCCGCAATCGGAACCGGATCCGTGGAATCAACCGCAGGGTCAGGCTCAGCGGCAGACCCCATCGCAGAGTCAGGGTATGCCGCAAAGCCAGAACTCGGGCGCTGCTGACCCGTGGAACCAGCCAGTGCCGCCGAGCCCTCAGCCGCAGGTTGCGGCCGAGGACGATGAGTATTCGATGAGCGACCAGTCGCTTGGCGATGCCACGGCCATGAAGATGGATGATCTCAAGAAGCTGTTCGAGGTCAAGAAGGTCGAGGAGTTTGCGGCCGATGACCCGAAGAACCCGAAGAACATCCAGCCCGCCAAGAAGCATACGGATGACTGACCGCAGCACATCATACGAAACGAAAAACATGAGGAGCACACATGGCATTGGCCTATGACGGCGCCATCCAGCGGTTGATTGACGCATTCGGGCACCTGCCCGGAATCGGTCCCAAAGGAGCTCAGCGCATTGCTTTCTACATGCTGTCCGCCCCCGAAGATGAGGCCCGCGAGCTGGCCGAGGCTATCGAAGAGGTCAAGGCCAAGGTTCGGTTCTGTGAGATTTGTGGCAACGTGTGCGAGACGAGCCCTTGCCCGGTGTGCGCGGACCCGCGCCGCGACCGCAGCGTGATCTGCGTGGTCGAGGAGCCTAAGGACGTGATGAGCATCGAGCGCACCCGCGAATACCGCGGCCTCTACCATGTGCTCGGCGGCGCCATCAACCCGATGGCCAACGTTGGCCCTGCGGATTTGCGCATCCCCGGCCTGCTCAAGCGTTTGGAAGGCGATGAGGTCAAAGAGGTGATCATGGCGCTTGACCCGAACATCGAAGGCGAAGCCACCACCAGTTACCTGACCCAGTTGCTGCGTCCGGTAGGCGTCAAGATTACGCGTCTTGCCAGCGGTCTGCCGGTCGGCTCCGACCTCGAATACGCCGACGAAATCACCCTCGGCCGAGCCCTAGCCGGCCGCCGCGAAGCTTAAGCGGCATCTCTCTCCTTAAGAGTATCGTATTTACAGGGAATTTCCATATGCGGCAATTGCCGAACCGTCGTTGCCGTCCGCTCTGCAGATTGCCGTTGATCATGGGTTGCTTGCGACTAATATGACGATTATTTTGGCCGGCAGTAATGAAGGGTTCATGGAGAGCGAGGTGCTTGGCCGTAAAAGCCGATTGTATGGCCGACGCACTGCCCAAATCAGGTTGTTGCCGTTCGATTACGCTGACGCAGCGAAATTTCTTCCTAACACGAAGTCGCAGGATTTGGTTCGTTATTACGCGACTTTTGGCGGTACTCCGTACTATCTTGCGCGTATCAATGAATCCGATGGATTCGAAGATAACGTACTTCGACTGTTGTTCGACAACCTTTTAGCAAATGGTGGTGTAATGATCCGATTGCGCGGGAACAGACCGATATTGATGTGATTGCGGCTGATTCTCTGAGTAAGCAGATATTGATAGGCGAGTGCAAGTGGCGTAACTCATTTAATGAGACGGAAGCCGTTGAGCGGCTGCGTGGGAGGGCCGGATTAATCCGTGGTTACTTGCCGGAGACAGCTCGGTTTGTGCTGTTTTCAAAAAATGAGGTAGGTGAATCTATCCGAAATCGATACTGCGAGGATGAACGTATGTCGTTTGTGTCTGTGGACGACATGTATGCCGGATGATTATACGGATGGTGGCAACTCGCCTACTGGCTTCTTGACTGGCTCGGCAAGCACTCTCAACGTATCGTTGGCGCTTTCTCCGTCGCGGCGATGCCAGGGCCAGAAAGCGGCGTGATGCATGATGCGTGCGGGCTTGTGCCGCCGCAGTAGCCAGATGATGAACAGTCCAGCCAGCAGTATGCCGACACCGACCGCGATGCCAATGGTCCGCCCGTCGTGCACGTCGCGTGGTTCGGGGGCAGGCACAGGAATCGAGACACGGTGCCCGGAAATCAACAGTCGGTGCGTGTTCACACCGTACGGCGTACAGGTCATCAGCGTGGCGCGGTCCTCGCCCGGCGCGATGCGCAACTTTGAGGTGTCGTCCGGCAGAATCACTGAGATGTTATCCACCTTGTATCCCAAGGTCTCGCCCATGACTTCGATATAGAAGAAGTCGCCCTTCTTCACCTCGTCCAGGCGGGTGAACATCATGGCCTCCACCAGACCGCGGTGTCCGGTGATTACCGAATGAGTGGACTTGCCGCCCACGGGAAGCGATGTGCCGTAGAGATGCCCGGCGCCAGAGGCAAGTGCCTCCTCGGAGGTGCCGTGGTAAATCGGCAGGTTGATGGATTGCTTGGGGACTTTGATGGTGCCCATCACGCCGTTGCCGGCATCCAGTAGCGATTGGTATTCCTTGTCTTTCTTGGAGGCTGAGTCCTCGCCGCTGGCGCGTGACCCACCCTGCGCGGCCGAGAACGGATCGACCGCCTCGCCCAGTACGGGCTGACCGGAATCGGCAAGCTTCTTGTTGTAGGCGCGTGCGACTTTCATCTTGTCCTCTGCCTGCGGGTAGGGCCATCCGGCCACTTGCTTGGCGCTGGTAGCAGCAGTGGCGGCCAGCTCCTGGCTGGATTGGAATTGCAGAGTCAGCGGGAAACAGGCCGCGCCGATGGCGGCGATGAGCAGAAGGATGGTGATGATGCGCATCGCCAGCAGATTGCGCTGGAGGCGGCGGCGTTCGGCTGCCAGATCGGAGACGTCGACGACCTCGTTGAACGGATCTTGGGTGAAAGTGTTGCTGGCTGCTGCCGCATCGGCTGCTGCTGAATCGTTTGTTGTTGTATCGACTGATGCGTCGGCTATTGCCGCGGCGGATGCGCCGGCGGGTGCATTAGCGCGGGAACGGGCATGCTTGCTCTTCGGGCGTCTATGCAGAAAAGCCATTTTCTGTGTTCCCTCTCCCTATGCCTGCTGCCAGGGTGTGCGCATGCGTGTTTGCCTGTTGGCTGCCCCGAGTCTTGCTGTCACGTATGCCATCGAGTGTACGCCATCAATCACATAACAATTTTCGCGGTACAAGGTACTCCGGAGAACCTGATCGCGTACTCGCCGTCATGGGCCCCGCCGACCTTTTTGGGGAACAGCACGCGGTAGGCGGCGAGTTTGTAATAGTACGTGTTCGCGCGCAGGTACTCCAGTGCCTCCTGCTCGTCGCATAGTTCGAACGCGACGCCCCTGGCCTTGAGATGCGCTATCTGCCCCTCGGTTGACAGCATCGGCTTGGGCGAGGCGCCTGAGGTGTCGTCTTCTTGCGGTGGCCCTTCCGAGTGAATGGGATGTTGGTCAGGCATGGTATGTTCTTTCTCGCTGCGTCGCCCGGCCTCGGTGCCGGGCGACGGCGTAGACGGGAGCATACCGGATTAAGCGCGTCCACCACCATGTTTTCGGACAATGTGGTTCCAGCTTCCCCGATCTTAGGGAGTTTCTCGCTGAGGATTGGACGGCAACGATGTTGAATGTATTTTTTGTACATTCAATGCACTAATTTTTGTACATTCAATGCGCAAAATTGATGGGTTCAGAATCGGAATCAAAAATGGGCGCAATCACTTTCGTGACTTCGCCCTACAAAAAATGGAATTCTATGCAGCATTGGTCAGACGATACCGCTGGTACTCGCTCTTGGGCTTGTCCGGGAGCGTCAAATGACAGTTTCCCGGCCTCGACCATCGGCCGAATGTACTCTCGTCGCGTATATTGCAGGCTTCGGCCTACATGATTTGCGATTTCCTGCGCCAATCGCGGTTCGGCGCAATACGCAAGAATAGTATTTTCGATGTCGGCCGGGCGCGGGCTGTTCTTGTCTTGGCCGGGCGTGGCGTCATGGTCGCTAGCATTCGTTTCCGCGCTGCTGTTGAAGAACCGTACGAGGAATGAACCTCTCTGGTCGATAAATTCCGGCTGCCGGACTCCGTGTGTCCTAGCCTCATCCCGAATAACGGCGATCCCCGAGTGGCGATTTTCCGCGATTTTCTCAATCTCCAAAATTGAAACTAGCGTGGGATTTCGCGTCGGCATGTTGGCATAGCCCAAATCGTTGATGCTTTGGCCGCCGTATACGCCGCCCGGATTCCAACATTCCAGCCGATCCGAAAACATAACAAGTCGGATGGGCGTGCCGTTGCAGTATGGGCCATAATCGCGGTGCATGAGAGCATTAGTGATTATTTCTCGTACCGCGGTTTCCGGATATTCGGGGATGTCGGTGCGTTTTCCGTCGCGAATCACGACTCTCGTTTTCCCGTTGCGGGCAATGAACCCCAGCGCGCCTTCGAGCATCTCTGCGATAGTGCCCTCGTACCGCTTGTTGTCGATGAAGCGTTCTCCACCGTCATCGGGCTGCAAAACAGTGCCATTGACTGCAATCGCGGTAATGCAAAGGTTGGGGTAGATGCGTTGCGGGTAATCGCCGAGCGTCATCATTCCGGCAAGCGTCGGCTTATTGTTTTGCATGGCCCCGGTCAAAGACAGAACCTCATCGTCCGAGCGGCGGGGGAGTAGCCTCAAAGAACACCCGGCGGAATCCTGAATGTTTGCTGGTTGCGGGTTCACCGTCGTGGTGCGACAGGGCGGCATATCGGTTCAGCGGCACAGCGGTTTAGCGGTGGCTATGCGGTGCCACCGAACATCGGGTGTGCGGGCGGTGTACGGCGGAAGCGCGCGGGAGCATAATCGCCAAGGCT
This sequence comes from Bifidobacterium sp. M3-N-101, assembly GCF_023656805.1. Lineage (NCBI taxonomy): Bacteria > Bacillati > Actinomycetota > Actinomycetes > Bifidobacteriales > Bifidobacteriaceae > Bifidobacterium > Bifidobacterium sp. M3-N-101. Next base: position 235,103 of record NZ_JAMOKQ010000002.1, on the reverse strand, counting down.
ATTACGGTGTCCATATGCCGGCGATGGTTCGCTTCGCGAACGCGGCACCTTTATAATCGTTGCGTTTGCGTAGAATAATCGGCAAATACTCCCAAGAGAAGAACAAAGGACAGCAGTGGCTCTCATCGTGCAGAAGTACGGCGGCTCGTCGGTCGCCGATACCGAATCGATCAAACGTGTGGCCAAGCGCGTTGTTGAGACGGAGAAGAAGGGCAACAAAGTGGCCGTGGTGGTCTCCGCCATGGGCGACACCACCGACGACCTCATCGATCAGGCCCTCAGCATCGACTCCAACCCGCCCGAGCGCGAGATGGACATGCTTATGACCGCTGGCGAACGAATTTCCATGAGCCTGCTCGCCATGGCCATTCACGCCGAAGGCAGCCGTGCGCACTCCTTCACCGGTCAGCAGGCCGGCTTCCTCACCGACGCCCGTTACGGCGCGGCCCATATCAAGGCCGTCAAGCCGGATCGTGTGAAGAACGCGCTATCGCTGGGAGACATTGCCATCGTCGCCGGCTTCCAGGGCATCAACGCCAAGGGCGATGCCACCACGCTCGGCCGTGGCGGTTCTGACACCTCCGCCGTGGCGCTCGCCGTGGCCCTTGGTGCCGACGTTTGCGAGATTTACACCGACGTGGACGGCATCTTCACCGCCGACCCGCGCATCGTGACCTCCGCTCGTCGCATTCCTTCCATCGGCTACGAAGCCATTCTGGAAATGGCCTCCTGCGGTTCCAAGGTGCTGGCGCTGCGCTGCGTGGAATACGCGCAGCGCTTCAACATGCCGCTGCACGTGCGCTCCTCGTTCTCCCGCCGCCCCGGCACATTGGTGGTGCCTGACGGTGTGGATCCGCGCACGCTGCCGAACATCGACTGAGCGAGACCGAACCGAACCCGAATAACCGACAAAATCGTTAGCAATATCAAGCAAGACAAGGCAAGACATGACTGAAGAAGAAGCGAAATCCATGGGCGACCTGTTCCCCGACCTGGGCCCTGAAGCTCCGGTGATTTCCGGCATCGCCCACGACCGTTCTGAGGCGCTGGCCACCGTGCGCGGCGTGCCGAACGAGCCGGGCATGGCCGCCAAGGTGTTTACCGAGCTGGCCACCGCCGGCGTGAATGTGGACATGATTGTGCAGGCCGGTGCGTCCGTGGGTACTGCGGACATCTCCTTCACTGTGCCGGAGGCAGCCGTCAAGCAGGTGCAGAACACGCTGCTCGACAAGCAGGACGTGCTGGGCTACCACTCCTTCGATGTGGATACCAACGTTGGCAAGGTGGCCGTGGTGGGCGTCGGCATGAAGACCCACTCCGGTTTGGCCGCCAAGTTCTTCCAGGCCCTGAGCGATGAGGGCATTAACGTGCTGATGATTTCCACTTCCGAGATTCGTATCGCCGCGCTTGTGCCGCTCGACCAGCTGAACGACGCCGTCAAGGCTCTGCACACTGCCTACGGTCTCGATGCCGACCAGATTGAAGCCGTGGTGTACGGCGGTACTGGTCGCTGAGCCGCGATTTCTACTGCATATACAACGAAAGCCCTCCTCGCGGAGGGCTTTCTCGATTTCAAGGGGCGGATTCGGGTTCTTGGGGACATCTACTTCCGTTTCGAGGGGCTCCTCGAATGCGAGATCCCGAGTATAAACGGCATTGTGACAACGTCATTCCGCCGTTTTTGCATGTTGTCTACTTGTCCATCAGCCCCTTGAAACGGAAGTAGACGTCCGGAGAACGTTAAATCAGCCCCTTGAAACGCGAGTTGGCGTTGATTTCCGGCAGAATGGGCAAAATGAGTCAGCCGCCGGCCGGAAACATCTCGCTGTATGGAGCGGAATATGCAAAGCCCGCTACCCGACGTGCATATAGTCGAGGTAGCGGGCGTGTTACAGACGGTTGCAACTACTTCTTGGTGATGTAGCCGAGGGCCTTGAGCATTTCGGCGCACTCGAGGGCGCCGCCGGCGGCACCGCGCAGGGTGTTGTGGGCCAGGCCCACGAACTTCCAATCGAAGATGGAGTCCTCGCGCAGACGGCCGATGGAAACGCCCATGCCGCCCTCGTAATCCACGTCAAGCTTGACCTGCGGGCGGTCATCCTCGGTGAGGTACTGGATGAAGTGCTTCGGCGCGTGCGGCAGCTCCAGCTCGGAAGCCTTGGACGTGTAGTTCACCAGACGGTCGATAAGCTCTTCCTTGGTGGCCTTCTTGCCGAAGTTCAGGAACACGGTGGCGGTGTGACCGTTGAGCACGGGCACGCGGATGCATTGCGAAGTGATCTTGAGGTCGCCGTCGAACGGCACGATCTCGCCCTTTTCGGCGTCCACATGGCCGAACACCTTGAGCGGTTCCTTCTCGGACTTCGCTTCTTCACCAGAGATGAACGGGATGATGTTGCCCACCATCTCAGGCCAATCCTTGAAGGTCTTGCCTGCGCCGGAAATCGCCTGATAGGTGCTCACAACCACCTCACGCGGTTCAAATTCCTTCCACGCGGCCAGTGCCGGCGTGTAGGCCTGAATCGAGCAGTTCGGCTTGACGGCGATGAAACCACGAGTAGTGCCCAGGCGCTTGCGCTGGTGCTCGATCACCTCGAAGTGCTCCGGGTTGATCTCCGGCACCACCATCGGCACGTCCGGGGTCCAGCGGTGGGCGCTGTTGTTGGAGACCACCGGGGTCTCGGTCTTGGCATAACGCTCTTCAATGGCGCGAATCTGGTCCTTCGGCATGTTTACCGCGGAGAACATGAAGTCCACGTTCTCGGCCACGGACTCGGCGTCGTCGCCGTCCGCAACCACCATGTGCTTGGCGTATTCGGGCATCGGCGTTTCCATCTTCCAACGGCTGCCGACGGCCTCCTCATACGTCTTGCCGGCGCTGTGTGCGGAAGCGGCAAGCGTGACCACTTCGAACCACGGGTGGTTTTCCAGCAGCGTGATGAAACGCTGGCCGACCATACCGGTGGCGCCGAGAATGCCGACCTTTATCTTTTCGGGCATGATGACCTCTATGACCTTCGGGTTTCGATGGGCTGATACGTTCAAGCGACCATCTTGCAATGGCCGCAAACACACGGTAATTGTACGAAACATGCAGAACAACAGTGGCCGTCTTCCCATATGGCGGCTCGGCGGCGCACCCCATGGCGTACCCCGCGCAGCGCAGCCCGATATCCTCTCCATAACTGGCAAAGTGACTAGCGAAGAGACGGCAGTGTTCTACACTGGTAGCCATGTCTATCGCATCAGTAGAGGCGCAAAAGCAACTCGACCGTATCGTGGCCCTCGGCTACCCGGACGTGGCGGATATGAGTGCCGCCGCATTCCGCGCGCTTGCCGAGCCGCTCATCGGCGCGCTCGAGCATTCCGATCTCGGCTCGAACATCCTACTGGTGCCTACGCGCGAGCTAGTCTCGCCCGAATCGCTGATTGCGCGAACCTCCATCAACCGCATGGCCGGCTTTACCACCATGCCTCCGCGAGACATCGCCAGCTTCCTGCCGCAAGACGGATTCATGCCGCCCGAAGGCCCGTTCTATCTGGTGGTCGATCCGCATACCGGCACCTGCTACATCAACCGCGAGCCCGACGTGGCACGCAAGCTGATTGATTCCGACGAGCGTCTGCCGCTCACCCTCGAAGAAGGCTTGGCCATCGCCACCCAGCACCCTGAATGGCTGTTGGAAAAGAACGGTTTCAACCTGCTCGGCTCGCGCAGCGCGGACGGGCGCGTGCCGAGCATCTGGATGAGTCAGAACGCGCCGAGGCTCGGCGCCGTGTGGCCGAATTCCAAGCACACGTGGCTCGGCAACGCGTTCTGCATGGCCCGCCGCGGGGTGTCGCTGTTCCGATAGGGCCGGTGGGCCAAAATTCGGTGCTATCCTTCCTGGGGCAGATGGGGCGTTTTGCGGACACCTACTCGCCCTTCCGAGGGCAGTCGCATCGGCGCGTGGGGGCGTGCGGGGAGCACCCCGCCGTTGGAATATGGCGCAATATGAGGGGCCGATGCCCGTGGCGCGCCCGTTGAGGTGCCCTCGGAAGGCGGAGTATATGTCCGCAACGGCGGAAATCCGCCCTCGGAAAGCCAAGTGGCGGTCGAAGCGCGGGCCGATGGAACACGCTCGTTGCGCGGCGTTAATAGATTAGACATCAGACGTCTGATAATAGTAGAATGGAAATGCTCAGGCACCGGCATTTCAAGGAGGAAACCAGCATGCCATCATTCGTCGTCGGCGCATACGCGTCATTGCCCCAGGGGCGCGAAGCCCAGGAAACCTACTACGACCTGCTCGGCGAGCAGCCGTGGATCGAGGGCACCGAGCTGCCCTTCCCCGGCGACCTCGCGGACACCGCCGACCGCATCTGGCTGGCCGGCCACCTGCCCAAGCACTGGCGCGGCAACACCGTCACCGTCATCCCCGGCACCATGCAGCACGTGTGGAAGGACCCGAACTTCGGCCTCGCCAGCCCGGACGAGGACGGGCGCAAGGTCGCGCTCGCGTTCATGAAGCAGCTGCGCGAGGCGCTCGCCGACTTCGCCCAGTGGAGGGCCAGCCAGGACGTCAAGTTCATCGAAATCCACTCCGCGCCCACGAGGATCGCCAGCCGCGACGCCATGGCTGCCTCGCTCGAGGCCCTCGCGCAGCTGGACTGGTCCGGCGCCAAGCTGGTGATCGAGCACTGCGACAAGTACGTCGAGGGGCAGAAGCCGGAAAAGGGCTTCCTGCCGATTGAGGACGAGATCGCGCTGTGCGGGTCGGCCGGCATCGGGCTCACCGTCAACTGGGGACGCTCGGTGGTGGAGGGGCGCACGCCCGAAACCGCCGTGGCGCACGTGGAGGCCGCCGCGAAGGCCGGCGTGCTGAGCGGCCTCATGTTCTCCGGCGCCGGCCCGGAGGAGACCCAGTACGGCTACGGCTGGATCGACGGCCACCTGCCCATGAACCCGGACGAGCCGACCTCGCTCATGGATGCCGCCGCCATTAAGGCCGCCGTGCGCGCCGCCGGGGCGCAGGAGCGCCCGCTCGACTATCTGGGCGCCAAGGTGTGCGTGCCCAAGGACGCGACGGTCGAGGAGCGCCTCGACTATCTCGCGCACATCCACGAGGCGGTCGTCGCATGAGCGCGGGGGCGGCACCCACCTACCTCGCCTTCGACATCGGCGGCACCAAAGTCGCCTCGGGATTCGTGACGTTGCCCGCAAGCGCAAACGCAAACACGGGCGCGGACGGCAGGCCCGAGGTGACGGCCCGCTGCGAAATCCCGACCGAGGCCGCGCGCGGCGGCGAGGACCTGAAGAACCGCATCGTCGCCTTCGCCGTCCGCCAGCTTGAGCGCGCCGAGGCCGAGGGCGTGGCGATCGCCGGCGTCGGCATCGCGGCGGCGGGCGTGCCGGACAGCGAAACCGGCGAGATCGTCTCCGCCACGGACATCCTGCCCGGCTGGCGCGGCCAGCGCATCTACGACGCGTTCGCGGCCGTGACCGACCTGCCGGTGCACATGATCGGCGACGTGGGCGCGCACGGTCTGGGCGAGGCGACGTACGGCGCCGGACGCGGCAGGGGCGTGGTGCTCTCGATCGGCGTGGGCACCGGCATCGGCGGCGCGATCGTGGTGGATGGCGCCTTGTTCACCGGCGCGCACGGCGTGGCCGGCCACGCGGGGCACGTGCCGAGCGCGCTGGGCCGCGGATTCCTATGCTCGTGCGGCACCCTCGAGGGGCACATCGAGCCGGTCGCGTCCGGCACGGGGCTGAAGGACCTCTACAATCGGCGCTGCGAGGAGGCCGGCGACGAGAACCTCCCGGCTGCGGACGGCGCCGAGGTGGCCGCCCGCGCGGCCGCGGGGGAGGAGCTGGCCCGCCGCACGCTCACCGACAGCGCCCGTGCGCTCGGCGAATGCGTCGGCGGCATGGGCAACCTCATCGACCCGGACGTGATCGTGGTCTCCGGCTCGGTCGTCAAGGCCGGTCCGATCTGGTGGGACGCCCTGCGCGCCGGGTTCGCCGATTCGGCGCTCGCGCTCGTCAAGCCGACGCCGCTCGTCGAGGGCGAGCTCGGAGGGGCGGCGCCGCTGATCGGCGCGGCGGCGGCCGTCCACCGGCGCATCGGCGCGCCGGGTGACGCGCGATAGACAAGATGCGACAACAGGAAGGAACCAGCATGCATCAGGCAATCGAGAAGATCAGGGGCGGCCTCGTGGTGAGCTGCCAGGCGTACCCGGGCGAGCCGCTGCGCCACCCGGAGACCATGGCGCAGATGGCCATGGCGGCCGTGGAGGGCGGGGCTGTGGGCATCCGCTGCCAGGGCCTCGCGGACATCGCGGCCATCAAGGGCCAGGTGAGCGTGCCGGTGATCGGCATCTGGAAGGACGGCGAGGAGGGCGTGTACATCACGCCGACCCTGCGCCACGCCCGCTGCTGCGCCGCCGCCGGAGCGGACATCATCGCGATCGACGCGACCGGACGCCCGCGACCGGACGGGCTGACCTACGCTGAGACCGTGCGCGCCCTGCACGACGAGGGCGTGATCGTGATGGCCGACTGCGGCAGCTTCGCCGACGCCGAGCGCGCCGTGGAGGCCGGTACCGACATCATCTCCACCACGCTGTCCGGTTACACCGGCGAGCGCCCCAAGACCGACGGTCCAGACTTCGAGCTGCTCGGCCAGATGATCGAGGCGTTCCCGGACGTGCCCGTGCTGTGCGAGGGTCGCATTCACACGCCCGACCAGCTGCATCAGGTCATGGCCGCCGGCGCGTGGGCCGCGGTGGTGGGCACGGCGATCACGCATCCGACGACCATCACGCGCTGGTTCGAGGCGAAGCTGTGAGCGGGGCGGGGCGCATGCTCAGCTTCATTGCAGCGGGTGATCCGAATCGTCCCCTTGTCGTCCTGCTGCACGGCGTGTGCGACGCGGCGATTGCCTGGTCCGACTACATCGACTATCTCAGTCATGATTTTCGCGTGGTTGCGGTCGATATGCTGGGACATGGCCTGTCGCCGCGATATGCCGATGCTCAACTCCGACATCCATTCGAATCCGCGTATGAGGCGTTTGAGGAGACCGTTGAATATCTTGAACATGTCCACGGTGGCAGGGCGATCATGATCGGGCATTCCATGGGAGGTGCGATTGTGACGATGCTGGTCAGGCGTCGTCCTGATCTTTGCCTCGGTGCAGTGGTTGAGGATCCCGCATGGCTGAACGATGAGCAGCGACAGCGGTATGTGGACAACGCTCCGGCCAATGCGGCGTTGCTGCACGACTGGGCATCCGACCCGGCCAACGCGATCCGTCACAATCAGACGCGTCGTCCGAATTGGCCGATGGAGGATCATATCGGCTGGGTCTATGGGCAGAACCGATGTGATCCGCGATTGGAGCGCACCGGCGTGGTCAGCTTCGCGGAGGACTGGCATCAGGTGGTGTCCTCGATAGAGGTGCCCTTGGTGGTGGTCTCGTCCGACGATCCCTCAGATCTCGTGGGTGTGCGCGGGCTGGAGGAAGTCAGGGCCATGGGGAAGCCGAACCTTGAAACGGTGTTCATTCCCGGGTGTGAGCACGGTCTGCGCAGGACTGACATTGCCGCGTTCAATCAGGCGGTTACGCCCATACTGCACCGCTGGGCCGCATGTGAATCTCATGTTTCCGGCGAAATATAAGATGTCTGATGTCTTAACACTGTCGTTACCGCGGTTTGAGACCGTTGCATTGCAAGGAAAAAACGTGGTAGCTGCACTCATAAGACGGCTGATGAAACTTGCAATCAGACATCAGATGTCATATGATTAAGAAAGATTCGATTGTACAGAGAATCGAATCCTGATTCAGTTATCACTCAACGAAGAGGAGAAACCGATGTACTCGTGGAAAACCCGAATGGCCAAGACCGCCGCTGCGGTATTGGCCGGAACGCTCGCCTTGAGCGGCTGCGGTGTAGGAACCGGCACGACGAACGCCAAGGGGGGTCCCTCCGTCGCGGACACCATCACCGCGCAGGTGGCGTACAGCAGTCGTGACTTCAATCCGCTGTCCACGTCCATGGCCCTGCCGATGGCCGGCAACTGGCATGTGACCGAGGCGCTGTACACGCTGCAGATGTCCGACTATTCGTTGGTCTCCGGCTTGGCCGCTGGCGAACCGGAGAAGATCTCCGACACCGAATACGTCATCACGATCCGCGATGGCGCCAAGTTCTCGGACGGTAACGCCGTGACCGCCAACGACGTCAAGACCTCGTTCGAGCGCGTCATGGCGCCCGGCGGCGTTTACGCTCCGATGCTTTCGTTCATTGACTCGATCACCGCGCAGGGCGACAACAAGATTGACTTCAAGCTCAAGTACGCGTTCACCCTGTTCAAGGAACGCATGTCGCTGGTACACATCGTTCCGGCCAGTCAGAGCGACGCGGACCTCAAGAAGATGCCAATTGGCTCCGGTCCGTGGAAGTACGTCGAGATCACCGATCAGCAGGTGAAGTTCGACAAGAACGAATATTACAACGGCGAATTCCCCGCGCAGGTCTCCCACATGGTGTGGAACGTGAATGTGGATGACACCGCCCGCGTCACCGCCATGCAGAACGGCAAGAGCGACATCATGGAGAACGTCCCCGCCAAGGCGTTCGACACCCTGAAGGCCGCCGGCGCCGACATCCAGACGGTGGATGGCTTCAATCAGGCGTTCATCATGTTCAACACCAAGCAGAAGCCGTTCGACGACAAGCGCGTGCGTCAGGCCGTGTTCTATGCGATCGACACCGAGAGCATGATCAAGAACCAGCTGTCCGGCGAGGCCAACATGGTCACCGGCTTCATGCCCGAGAGCTTCAAGACCTATCACAAGGCCTCCAACGTGTATACCTACAACCCTGAGAAGGCCAAGGAGCTGCTCAAGGAGGCTGGTGTGTCCGAAGGCGTGAAGTTCACGCTCTACACCACGGATCAGACTTGGATCACCCAGCTGGCGCCGCAGATCAAGAACAACCTCGACGCGATCGGCTTCAACGTGGACATTCAGTCCATGAAGTCCTCCGCCCTGTTCCCGACCATCACCGATAAGGACGACGCCGACTTCTCCATGGTGCTTGGCCCCGGCGATCCGACCGTGTTCGGCAACGATCCCGACGTGCTGCTCAACTGGTGGTTCGGCGACACCGTCTGGACCAAGCAGCGCATGTTCTGGAACGGCTCCGACGGCTACAACAAGCTGCATGAGCTCATGGACAAGGCCGCCCAGTCCTCCGGCGACGAACAGCAGAGCTACTGGAACGAGTGCTTCGACCTGCTCTCCGATGAGCTGCCGATGTACCCGCTGTTCCACCGCAAGCTTTCCACCGCCGTCAAGAAGAACGTGTTCAGCTCCTACACCCCGATTGGAACCACTGGCCTGTACTTCCTGAACTCCAAGCTGAACGGCTGATCCACACAGGTCATTCGCCATCACATCCCGAGGGCGCTGCTGCGCAAGCAGCGATGCTGACGCGGCGACGCCCTTATTTTGCGCAACCATCCATTTGAGGAGCATATAGAGTGGGCAATTTACTTCGTTTGTTGGGAAGACGATTGATATCCCTGCCGTTTGTGGCATTCGGCGTCGTTTTCCTCGTGTTCTTCCTGATGTCGTTCTCCCAATACGACCCCGCGGTCTCGGCTCTCGGCGAAAACGCCACGGCCGAGCAGCTTGCGGCATACCGCCACGAGATGGGCTTCGACCGATCGTGGGGCGAGCAGTTCCTGTCGTATCTCGGCGGCCTGTTCCAAGGCAACCTCGGCGTATACGGCGTGAACAAGGATTCCGTGTCTTCCCGCATCGCGACTGCTTTCCCGATCACGTTGCAGCTGACGTTCATAGCGCTGATCATCGCCGTGGTGTTTTCGGTGATTTTCGGTGTGCTCGCCGCCCTTTACCGTGACACGTGGGTCGATCAGGTCATCCGTGTGATTTCCATCATCGCCATCGCTACCCCGTCCTTCTGGCTGGGCGTGCTGCTGATCTACCTGCTGCAGATCAAGCTGGCCCTGCTGCCGGGTGCGGGCGAGCTCGTGCCGTTCAGCGTGGATCCCGGTGAATATCTGGCGCGCATGGCCATGCCCGCGTTCTCGCTGGGCTTCCCTGTCGCCGGACAGATGACCCGCATCATCCGAACCTCCATGGTCGAGGAACTGGATAAGGACTATGTACGCACCGCCATCGGCGCCGGCGTGCCCAAGCGCGTCGTCATTGCGCGCAACGTGTTCCGCAACGCCCTGATTACTCCGGTCACGGTGCTTGGTATGAAGATCGGCTACCTCATGGGCGGCGCCATCATCACCGAGATCATCTTCTCCCTGCCCGGCATGGGCACGGCGCTGTTCGAAGGCATCAACGGCAACGAGCCGATTCTCGTTCAGGGTGTGGTGCTGGTGGTGGCTCTCGCGTTCGTGATCATCAACATCATCGTTGACATGCTGTACGTGCTTATCAACCCGAGAATCAGGACGGTGTGACATGCTGTTTGGCAAACCCAAAGTCGTGGACGCGGTGTCGCGTCCCGGAGTGAAATTCAACCGTTTCAGCAAAATGACCATTGGATCCAGGCTCGCGTTGCTGTTTGTCGCGCTGCTGGTCGTCGTGGCCGTCGCCGCGCCGGTGATCTCGCCGGAGGATCCTCTCGCCATTACCGTGAGCTATCAGTCTCCGACCGCCGAGCACCTGTTCGGCACCGATAACGTTGGGCGCGACGTGATGACCCGCGTGTTCTACGGCGCACGGTATTCGCTCGTCATCGGCCTGCTGTCCATCCTGTTCGCCTTGGTGCTGGGCGCGCTCATCGGCGCGATCGCGGCCGTGGCCCGCACGTGGATCTCGGAAATCATCATGCGCGTCATCGACGTGTTCATGTCCGTGCCGGGCATCGCCCTCGCCGCCGTGTTCGTCTCGATCCTCGGCCAGTCCATGTTCGGCATCATCGCAGCCATCGGCATCCTGTACGTGCCGCAGATCGCCCGCATCGTGCGCGCGAACATCATCAGCGAGTACGGCAAGGACTACGTGCGCGCGGTCATCGTCTCCGGCGCCCGCGCCCCGTGGATTCTCTACAAGCATGTGATGCGCAACATAGCCGCCCCGGTTATGGTGTTCACCACACTGTGCGTCGCCGACGCGATCGTGTTCGAGGCGTCCCTGTCCTTCATTAATCTGGGTATTCCGGAGCCGACCCCGACGTGGGGCAACATCCTGTCCTCCGCCAAGGAAGGCGTGATCTTCGGCTACTGGTGGCAGGCGCTGTTCCCGGGCCTGATGATCATGATCACCGTGCTGTGCCTCAACATCCTGTCCGAGGGCATCACCGACGCCATGGTGGCCGCTCCGACCGCGCCGATCGAGGAAACCGACGAAGACAAGGAAGCCAAGCGTGAGGAGGATCGTCTGCTCGTCGATCCTGTCGCCGCCTACGCCGCCCAGCGCGAGAGCCTGGAGGAATCCCTTGCCAAGCTGCGCGAGGCCGAAATGAAGCGCACCGACCGCTTCGAGCCCAAGAGCACCGAGCCGCCGGTCATCGAGGTCAAGGATTTGTGCATCAAGTTCCCGCGCCACGGCGACGTGAACGTGGTGGACCACGTGAGCTTCTCTGTGCGTCCCGGCGAGACCATGGGCCTCGTGGGCGAGTCCGGCTGCGGCAAGTCCATCACCTCGCTGGCCATCATGGGCCTGCTAGACCCGAAGGCCGAGATCAGCGGCGAGATCCTGTTCGACGGCAAGAACCTCGTCGGCATGGATCCCAAGGAGCACAACGCCCTACGCGGCCACGAGATCGCCATGATCTATCAGGACGCTCTCTCCTCGCTCAACCCGTCCATGCTCATCAAGGCGCAGATGAAGCAGCTCACCTCCCGCGGCGGCACCCGCAGCGCCGAGGAACTGCTCAAGCTCGTGGGCCTCGATCCGGAGCGCACGCTGGAGTCCTACCCGCACGAGCTGTCCGGCGGCCAGCGCCAGCGCGTGCTCATCGCCATGGCCCTGACCCGCGACCCGAAGCTGGTCGTCGCCGACGAGCCCACCACCGCCCTCGACGTGACCGTGCAGAAGCAGGTCATCGACCTGCTCAACGAGCTGCGCGAGAAGCTCGGCTTCGCGATGATCTTCGTCTCCCACGACCTCGCCCTCGTGGCCAAGGTGGCGCACTCCATCACCGTCATGTACGCTGGCCAGGTCGTCGAGCAGGGCTCCACCAAGGAGATCCTCACCGACCCCCGCCACGAGTACACCCGCGGCCTGCTCGGTGCCGTCACCTCCATCGAGGCCGGCGCCGGAAGGCTCCACCAGGTGCCCGGCACCGTGCCGTCCCCGGCGGACTTCCCGAAGGGCGACCGCTTCGCGCCGCGCTCCAGCCATCCGACGGTGGGCCTTAACACCCGCCCGATCTTCAAGCAGGTGCCCGGCACGTACCACTTCTACGCGGCCCTGCCCGACGACGCGGACGTCACGCCCGCCGTTGACGCCCCGACAGCCATCAGCAAGGAAGGAGGTGCCCGATGAGCAAGGATCCGAACGTGCCGATCATCGAGCTCAAGGACGTCGAGGTGGTCTTCACCACCCGAGCCGGCTCAATTCTGCATCCAAACAAGGTCAAGGCGGTCAACAAGGTGAATCTGCGCCTGATGCCGGGCAAGACCATCGGCATCGTTGGCGAGTCCGGCTGCGGCAAGTCCACTACGGCCAACGTGATGTGCGGCCTGCAGCAGGCCACCTCCGGCCAGGTGCTGTTCAAGGGCCAGGACGTGACCCACCGCACCGCCAAGGAGCGCATGGAGATCGGCCGCGTGGTGTCCGTGGTCTTCCAGGACCCGGCCACCGCGCTGAATGCCCGCATGAGCGTCATCGACCAGCTCATCGACCCGCTCGTCGTGCACAAGCTCGGCGACAAAGCGAGCCGAGACAAGCGCGCCCACGAATTGCTGCGGATGGTGGGATTGCCGGAGTCCGCTCTGTACGCATTGCCGGGCCAGCTCTCCGGCGGCCAGCGTCAGCGCGTCGCCATCGCCCGCGCCCTGTCGCTCAATCCGGATGCGATCATCGCCGACGAGCCGACCTCCGCGCTGGACGTGTCCGTGCGCGCGCAGATCCTCAACCTGTTGTCGGATCTCAAGAAGTCGCTGGGTTTGTCCTTGGTGTTCATCAGCCATGACATCCAGACCGTCCGCTATGTGTCCGACGAAATCGTGGTGATGAACCACGGAACCATTGTGGAGCGCGGAGCGGCTCACGACGTGCTGAACAATCCGCAGGATTCGTACACCAAGCTGCTGCTGGGCGCCGCGCCCTCGCTGCTGCACCCGACCGCGGAGGAATGTCGGTAAGCCGACGATTCACCGTTTCGCCATTCCGTCGTTGGCCTCCTTCAACGGGGCCGACGGCAATGGCCGACCATTATCCGAATAACTTGATTTTGTAAAGGAACCACCATCATGGCAACACAATTCCGCGGGGTCATCCCCCCGGTCGTCACCCCGCTCACCGCCGACGGCGAAGTCGACAAGGTCAGCTTCGCGCGTTCGCTCAACCGCATGATCGACGCCGGCGTCGATGGCCTGTTCACGCTCGGCTCCTCCGGCGAGGTCGCGTTCAGCACCGACGCCCGCCGCCGCGAGATCATCCAGACCGTCATGAAGATTGTCGACGGCCGCGTGCCCGTGTTCGTCGGCTGCATCGACACCGAGACCAACCGCGTGATCGAGCACGCCAAGGAGGCGAAGGAGCTCGGCGCGTCCGCGATCGTGGCCACCTGCCCGTTCTACGCGCTCGGCGGCCTGCCGGAGATCGAGCGCCACTTCCGCCTCATCCACGAGGCCGTGCCCGAGCTGCCGCTGTTCGCCTACGACATCCCCGTGTGCGTGCACACCAAGCTGCCTGGCGGCCTGCTCGTCAAGCTTGGCCAGGAGGGCGTGCTCGCCGGCGTGAAGGACTCCTCCAACGACGACGTGGCCTTCCGCTTCCTCGTGGACGACAACGCCAAGGCCGGCCACCCGCTCACGCTGCTCACCGGCCAAGAGGTCGTGGTGGACGGCGCCTACATGGCCGGCGCCGACGGCTCCGTGCCGGGACTCGCCAACGTGGAGGCCACCGGCTACGTGCGCATGTGGAAGGCCACCGAGGCCGGCGACTGGGCCACCGTCAAGAAGGAGCAGGACTGGCTGGCCGCGCTCATGCGCATCGTCACCGTGCCGCAGGGCGTTGCGGGCTTCGGCTCCGGCGTGGGCGCGTTCAAGACCGCCATGGCGCTGCTCGGCGTGTTCGACACCAACCAGATGCCCAACCCGGTCCTGCCGCTCAAGGGCGAGAACGTCAAGCGCATCGCCGCCGTGCTCGAGGAGTGCGGCATGACGCTCGCCCGTACGCCCGAGGAAGTCTCCGCCTCCACCGAGGCCTGACATCACGGCCTGACGTCAAGGTCTGAAAGGAAAACACCATGGCAGAAGTCATCATCGTCAAGAACCAGGAGGAGGCCGGAGAGCTGTACGGACGCTCGGTCGCGGACCTCATCAAGGCCAAGCCGAACGCGGTGCTGGGACTCGCCACCGGCTCCAGCCCGCTGGCCGCCTACCAGGCGCTCGCCAAGATCGTCGAGGAGGAGTCGATCGACGTCTCCCAGGTGCAGGGCTTCGCGCTGGACGAGTACATCGGCCTGCCGCTGACCCACCCGGAGTCCTACCACGCGACCATCCACCGCACGGTCGTCGAGCCCTTGGGGCTCGACCCGGCCAAAATCCACGTGCCCGGCGACGTGCTCAACGGCACCTCGCTCGAGGACGGCGAGAAGGTCGCGGGCGCCGGCGCCGCCTACGACGCGGCGATCGAGGCCGCGGGCGGCATCGACGTGCAGATCCTCGGCATCGGCACCGACGGCCATGTGGGCTTCAACGAGCCCGGCTCGTCGCTCGCCTCCGGCACGCGCGTCAAGACGCTCACCGAACGGACCCGCATCGACAACGCGCGCTTCTTCGACAACGACATCAACCAGGTGCCCACGCACTGCATCACGCAGGGCATCGGCACGATCATGAAGGCCCGCCACCTCGTGCTGCTCGCGTTCGGCGCGGGCAAGGCCGAGGCGGTCGCGGAGACCGTGGAGGGCGGCATCAGCTCGTTCTGCCCGGCCTCGGCGCTCCAGATGCACCCGCACGCCACGATCATCGTGGACGAGGAGGCCGCCAGCCGCCTGCGCAACAAGGACTACTACCGGTACTCGTTCGAGCACAAGCCGGCCTGGCAGGCGATCTGACCGCACGTGGTCCCGGTTCCCTTCGTTGGGACCGGGACCACGGCGTTACATCTGAAGGAAGGCAATATGACCGAAACTCGTGAACAGGTCGTCGCTCGCGTGACGGCGGCCGTGGAAGGCGCGGCGGACGGCGCGTTCGGCTTCGACCGGCCGAACCCGGTCACCGGCGCGCCGCTGGGCCTCGTCGCCCCCGGCCACGCCGCCGACCTGCTGATCACCGACCCGGGCGCACTGGCGGTGAAGCACGTCTGGTGCGCCGGCCGCCGCGTGAGTTAGCGGGCCGGGCCGGACGGTTTGACCGGACGGTCCGCCCGCTGGATTGCTTGCAACGATGCAGGATAGTTAA
The DNA here is from genome assembly GCF_023656805.1 of Bifidobacterium sp. M3-N-101. NCBI lineage: Bacteria > Bacillati > Actinomycetota > Actinomycetes > Bifidobacteriales > Bifidobacteriaceae > Bifidobacterium > Bifidobacterium sp. M3-N-101. The sequence goes on along the minus strand of NZ_JAMOKQ010000002.1, from coordinate 219,493 downwards.
ACAGGAAACGTAATACGAAAGGTACTCCCATGTCGCATATTCCCAATCAAATCCACCAGACATGGAACAGTGCGCTGCTTCCGGAACAGGGGGGAACGCTGCATGCGGCGTTCCACGTCGCCACGGACGGCATGCTGTTGGAAGCGCGAAACGCCGAACGCGTCGCGCTGGCGGTCACGGTTTCCCGCGGGTCGCTGGTCGTCGAGTCGCCCGAAGACCATATTGTGCTGGACGTCGAAGACACCTACGGCGTGCAGTTCGGCGGTGTCCACGACCTTCATATCACCTTCGGCGATTTTGGCACGCGAATCTATCTGGATGGCTATCAGGCCTTCGCCTGCGCGACCAACATTTGCCCGTCGAAGTATGCGCAGACCGGCGTCTTCCACTGCGCCAATGAAGCGCATATCGGCGTTGAGCGGCTGGAATGCTTCCCGGAGGTTTGGACTTCGGAGCGTATTCAGGGCAGCGTTCCCGTGCCGCAGCCGGATATTGAGTTTGCCGCGGCCTATTTGGCGGACAAGGATGTGAAGACGCTGCACGGCGTGACCGACGGCACGATCTATGCGCAGTTCCGCGTACGTGGCGTCGGACAGTTCGGCACGATTCTTGCGGCGCGCGATGACGATCGCCAGATCATGAACGTGGACATTGACGATGACGGCTTTGTGTACCGCGCTTTCGTCAAAGGACAGTGGTGTGAGTATCGCGCCCACGGCGATTGGAACGATGGCGGGTGGCATGATCTGGTCATCCGCGCATTCCGCGGTGCGGTGGACATCTATGTTGATGGCAACATGGAAACGCATCAGCCCGGTCAGGTGTTCTTCGGTGATCTCGAGGGGCTGAGCTACGTGTCGATCGGCGAGGACACGGCCGGTGTGCGGTTGTGCGGCGAAGTTCGCGGCGGCGGTCTGTTCCTGTATCCTCTGGGAGAAGGGCAGATTCGCAAAATCTCCGACGTGCCGCCCACCACCGATACCGCGTTGTTCGACAAAGGATATGAAGGATCCGCAAGCTACCGCATCCCGTCTTTGGTGACCACGCCCTCCGGTGTGACGATTGCCGGTGCCGACCAACGTGTGGTCATCTCCAACGATGCCCCCAATGAGATCCATTTCGTTGTCCGCCGCTCCTTGGATAGCGGACAGACGTGGCTGCCGTTGCAAACCGTCATCGCCTTTCCCGGTGATGGGCTGGATGGCGCGAGCGTCATCGACTCATGCATCGTCTGTGATCGTGAGACAGGCCGTGTGACGGTCATCATCGACCATTTTCCGGGCGGTCGAGGCTTCGCCAACGTTGAAAAGGGCTTGGGGCTGGATGCCCGGGGACGGCTCATCCTGCACGATGGCGAGGGGGCGGAATACCTGCTCCAACCTGATGGTGCGGTAACGTCCTTGGACGGAGAAGCCACGTCATACCGTGTGGATGAGGATGGCAACGTCACACGCGATGGTGAGTCCGCGGGCAACATCTATCTCAAGGAGGGCGTCGACCCGCATGAAAGCCTGCTGACCGCGCGTACCAGCTATCTGGTGGAAGTGCATTCGGACGATGATGGCGAAACATGGTCCAAGCCCAGGCACATCAACCATATGGTCAAGGAAGGATGGATGGGTTTTCTGGGCACGTCGCCCGGCAACGGCATCCAGCTGAGCGCCGGCAAACATCGGGGGCGACTGCTCATCCCGTACTATTGCACCGGCACGAGCCCCAAGTTCAACGCAGGCGGCGCGCTGATCTCCGATGATGGTGGCCAGACGTGGCGCAGAGGCAAAGCCATCAACGAGGGGCGCGTAGTCAACGGCAAGGTCGTGGACGAACGGGACGTGCGCGATGACGATGCCACCACGCACGAATCGGTGTTCGTGGAACGGGCCAACGGCGATGTGCTGTGCCTGTTCCGCAATCAACATCATCTGGGCAGGGTCGGCAAGGCCGTTAGCCATGATGGTGGTGATACATGGGAAACCGTTGAGTTCGATCCCGATCTGCCGGACATCTTCAGCCAGCCCAATGCGGTGACGGTCCCGTCCAAAGCCGACGAGGAGCCCGGCTGCGCATCCGACCGGATCGTTTTCGCCAATGCCAGCCTGATGCGTCCCTACCGTGGCTGCGGTGTGCTGCGGCTGAGTGAGGATGGCGGCCGCACGTGGGCGCGCAATCGGTGTTTCAATCCCTATCACTATGTCTACCAGTGCATGTCGGTGCTGCCGGATGGGGCCATTGGCCTGTCTTGGGAGCGGGAAACGGCCGGAGTGTACTTCACGCATCTGCCGCTGAGCTGGTTCGGAGTGAAGTCGGCTGCGGAGGAGTGATCCTCGGCTATACGTGACCGTGCGTACAAAGGCGTCTTCCTGGCAACTCTGGAAGACGCCTTTGTACGCAGCATCTATATTTTTTGTACATTCGATGTACAATTTTTTGTACATTCGATGTACAATAATTGCATGTCCGATTACATTGCCCGGCCTCTGGCTGAATCCATCCTGCATGCTCGACGCAAGGCCGTGATCCTGGAAGGGGCTCGCGCCGTAGGCAAGACGATGATGGCCCAGCGCCAACTCGTCGGCGTCGGCTTTTCGTATGAAACCCTTGCGGATGCCAACGCATACGAACTGGCGAAAACCGATCTGCATGGATGGCTGGAGTCCTTGAACCTACCGGTGATCATCGATGAGGCGCAGCGCATCCGCGATCTGCCGCTCGCCGTGAAGGAAATCGTCGATGCGCTGCCCGCCGGCCATACGCAGTTCATCCTCACCGGCAGCGCGCTCATCAACCGAGGTGGGTTGGACGGCCAGGATCCTCTGGCCCGTCGAGCGCAGCGTTTCACCATGAGCCCCCTGACCCAACGTGAGATGCACGGCGTTGACACCAGCCTGGTGGACGATTTATGGGATGGAGAGCCGGACGTCTCCTTCGACGAGCCGATCGCCCGTCAGAAGCTTTACGATCTCATGGCCGCCGGAGGCTTCCCCGAATACTCGTCGCAATATGCCGAATATGCGGATTGGGAACGGGAAAGACTTGTGGCGGATGACATCCGTGCCGTGCTCGGCGACACCATTCTGCCCGATGAGAAACTTGACGCGGCCATCGCCGAAAATATCCTCACGAGGCTTCTGTGCATGCCCGGAGGCGTTCTGAATGCCAGTGCTTTGGGTGAGCAGCTTGCCCTCGACCGGCGTACCGTAGACCGTTATGTGGGCATCTTCATGCGGCGGTTTCTGGTGGGCGCGTTGCCGAATCTGCGTACCGCGCCTAACCGTCAGACCTTCGCCCGTGCCAAAATCCATCCGGTGGATACGTCGTTGAGCGTACAAACCATGCTTTCTAAGGGCCGCGATCCCATGGTCAACCCGGTGGATTACGGCAATCTCCTCGAGTCGTTCGTCGTCAACCAGATTCTGCCATCTGTGCAGTGGTCCCGCATTCATCCCGATTGCTTCTATTGGCGCGAATCAGGCTCCGGTCCCAAGGAGGTCGATCTCGTCATGGTAAGCCGGGATCGAATTGTCGGCGTCGAGGTCAAGTCCTCCTCCCGGGTAACCCGTGAGGATTTCAAAGGGCTGGCGGCGTTGGCCAACGACCGGCGGTTTTACCGGGGCTACCTTGTGTATACGGGTGGCCGCGTGATGAAATGGCCGGGTAATCTTTGGGCATTGCCTGTGGCGGCGTTATGGAATCCCGACGCATTTATAGCTGCGGCGGAGTGATGCGGGGCTGACGGCCTTCCGCCCGCTCCGCATCACGATTACCCAACTTCACTCGGTACCTCCCTGAATGCGTTGCTTTAGGATGGACTCGATCGGCTCGTAGTGGTCGATGACGGCTTTCCGGTATTCCTCGACATTACCGGCGAGGGCCGCGTTCAACATGCGCTTGTGGGCCTCTGCGGTACGGTCGAGCTCGCTGGACACTGGCAGACCCAGTTGGGGAAGAACCGCCATGTGCACGAGCCACAGGGAACGGACCATCTGCTTGACGATTGTGTTGTCCAGAGAATCGAGAATCCCCATATGGAAGTCAATGTCCAATGCGAGGAAGGTCTTGCCTTCCTTGGCGGTATTGGTCATGGACTCGGCAAGCTCCATGAGACGCGGTTGTTCGCTGCCGGCAAGCGATACGACCACTTCGCCGGCGCATCCCAAGTCCAGAAACCTGCGCAGCTCTACGACATCCTGCAGGTCTGTGAAATTCTTGCCGACAGACACCATGGATCGGAATGCGAGCGTTTCCACCATCGGATCCAAGGACAAAGAGCCCACGAAGGTGCCCTTGCCGTGTTCCACTTTGACGATGTTGAGCGCTTCGAGCTTGCGCACGGCCTCGCGCACGGAGGAGCGGGAGGCTCCGATCGTGTCGCACAGCTGTGTTTCAGTGGGCATCACGTCGCCGGATTGCAGGTGCTCGCGCAGGATGTAGGACTTGATCGCGTCCATCGTCTCGTCACAGCGACTGCGAGCGGAGACTGCGGGCGTGACCTTCAACGACAGTCGGGCCAGCAAAGCCAGTTCCCGTTGGCTGTACTCTCCCTGAGGGGTGAATGATTCCGCGTTTGGTGCTTCCGTTGAAGCTGGCGGTTCAAGTACGGCCGAGTCGGATAGGTTGCTCATGATGTGCTCCTTGTCTTGTTCGTCCTCAAGTTGGTGACGCCGTTGTCGTGATCAATGATTGTGCAGTTCTCAAACGGCTTTTCTGTCTACAATAGTGCGAAACGAAAAGGCTTGTCCGGGTTTGGGTCGTTTTTTACCATAGCGCTGACTTTACCGGTATTGAGCATGGTTGAATGGTCCGGTTGGCCGTGACGCGTATGGCATGCTCCGAGGTTCCTTGACTTGTTGTTGCGATAACTCCGCATTGAGTCATCAGGCATCTGACAACTTCCATCGTATCATACGCATGGTGGCGGCATGCGGGCCGTTCGGTGGTCTTTTTCCATGCAGAGTTTCGCATGGCTGTGGGCTATCTGCGGAGTGTGCAGCAGATTCGGGAAGTCGTGGATAGGTGTCCGCAAAGGCGAAAAAGTTCTGCACACTATGGAGATGGCACGGCCGGTTGTGCGCCGCGGCCGCTGGTTCAGGCATTCCATATACCCCGACGATCACGTTTCTATGGCGGCTCTGGTGCGTACCGGCCGCCACGTCGTGAAATGGCCGGAATTCCAGGCGTTTCACGACTGACATTCCTCACGCTGCCACGTTTTGCGCGGGTTCCAGGGCCATGTTCGTATCGTTTTTCCTTGTTTTCCCTGTGGATTTGTCACGTTTTGCGCGGGTTTTGCACCCGCTGCTGCCACGTTTTTCCATTTTGCGGATGCATGCGGGTTCATGTGGGTGCATATGGAGGCGTGCGGGCACTTATTGGCGCTTGCGGGCGGTCGCGGCTTTCACCGCGGAGCCCACCGCGGACGCCACCGCGGAGACGGCCATGCCGGCGAGCAGCGCGAGGGTGGCGAAGACGCCCGGTCGGCGCAGCTGGTCGCGCAGGGTGGGGCCGTCCACCACCAGGTGGTCGCCGATGAAGACGCGCGCCTCATTGTGGCCGTAGCGCTCCACGAGGTCGCCGTAGGTGAGCATGCGCGTTGCGTAGGCGGACGGGTCGGATTCGCGGAATTCGAACAGGCGGATGCCACGCAGGCGTGACTTGGGGCCGTACGAGGCGAAGCCGCAGGTGGGGGCGTAGCCGAGGTCGAGCCCGTCCACGTGACCCACGAACGCGTTCTTGTGGTCGTGGCCGCAGTAGAGCGCGAAGTAGCCGCCCGCGTCGCGCAATGCCGCCACCTCGCCGCAGTTCACGTCTGCGCATCCGATCGATTCGCCGAGGATCGAACCCGGCCGGCACACCGAGCGGTCCAGCACGTAGCAGCGACCGGCGAACGTGCGCGCGCCCTCGACGGCGTTGGGCGTGAGGGGCGGCACCTCCTTGAGGCACTGGTAGAACTCCTGCGGCGGGATGTGCTGGAACGCGATCGCGGGCACGGGCCGCCCGTCGCCGTTGCGTTCGGCCAGAGAGCGCTGCACGCCGCCGAGCCACGCCAAGGCCTGCGGGGTGGGCGTGCCATAGCCGTCCGAGTCGGCCAGATCGAGCCCGCGCGGGTCGCGCGCGTATTCGGCGGGCGCGAGGTGCGACGACGGCTCGCCGAATACGGTGTCGTCGGGGGAGAGTCGCTCGGTGGCGTAGTCGCCCGAATTGACCATCACGACGCTCATGGCCACGCGGCCTGACCCGTCGGACGCCTCGACGGGCAGTGCGAACGTGCCGGGCTCGCAGACGAGCGGGTTGTCACCGTCCGCGCCGTGCTCCCCGGGGTCGCGCGGGTTGAGGCAGCCGGGGAACTCGCGGTAGATGCCGTCCTGTTCGCCGGCGAGGATGCCGCACTGGAAGTCGTGGTTGCCGTAGGTGGCGGCGAATGGGACGCCCGCGCGCACGACCGGCCCGAGGAATCCGGCGAAGCACCGGCGCACCTTGGCGCGCGCGTCGTCGAGCAGCGCGTCCACGGCGTCGTCCGGCACCTCGGACTCGGGCGGATCGGGCAGCCGCGTCCCGTCGAACGTGCGGCGCCACCACGCCTCGAACCGCGTCACCTCGCGCACGTGGTCGCCGGGCCGCTCCCCGCGCCGGCGCAGGAACGTGCGCATCCACGCCGGATCGTACCCGCGGATCTGATCGCCGGTGAACACCACCAGATCGGGTTTGGCCTCGCGGATCGCCGCCTCGATGAGCGCCACGGTGTCCGGATCCACGTCCGGCCCGTCCTGCACGTCCGCCATCTGCAGCACCCGGAAGGTGCCGTCCCCATGTCCGTCCCCACGGAAGCGCAAAGTCGTCATACGGCCCACTTTAACCCATCCGCAATCCAACCGCCCGGTATGGCGATTGGGATCTGTGACGCCGGCACGCCGCCGCGTAACCGCTATGTGGCATGGGCGCGGCGTTGGGATGCTGGAACGGTACGATGGAAGTTCGTTACGGATATGTAACGCAGTGATAGAGGAGCGCGTCGACTGCCCGGCATTCCCGCCGGCCGAAGGGGCGCGCCGATTCCAAGCAAAGGAGGAGTAATGGGTCAGGATCAATCGTCCGTGTTTGATCTCGCGGCCGTGGCCGCGGCGTCCAATGGGGGGAACAACGACCCGCTGCTGCCTCCGGCACGATTCATCGGCGATTCGCAGAAGCCCAGCCGTATGCCGTACAACAAGTACGCCTCATACAGCGAGCAGATCCCGTTTGATTACCCGGAGCGCACGTGGCCGGGTAAGCGACTGCAGCGCGCACCGCGCTGGTGCTCCGTCGATCTTCGCGACGGCAACCAGGCCCTCGTCAACCCGATGGATTCCGAGCGCAAGCTGCGCTTCTGGAACCTGCTCGTCTCCATGGGATTCAAGGAGATCGAGGTGGGCTTCCCGTCCGCATCCGAAACCGATTTCGACTTCATCCGCATGCTCATCGAGCGCGAGCTCATCCCGGACGATGTGACTATCGTGGTGCTCACCCAGTGCCGCGAGCACCTCATCCGCCGCACCTACGAGGCGCTGAAGGGTGCCAAGCGCGCCATCGTGCACTTCTACAACTCCGTGTCCGTGCTGCAGCGCGAAGTGGTGTTCAAGAAGAACAAGGAAGAGATCAAGAAGCTCGCCACCGACGCCGCTGAACTATGCAAGGACCTCGAATCCGAGGCCAAGGGCATCGACCTGTACTACGAGTACTCGCCGGAATCCTTCACCGGAACCGAGCCGGAGTACGCCGTTGAGGTGTGCAACGCCGTGATCGGCGTCATCAAGCCGACTCCCGAGCATCCGATGATCATCAATCTGCCCGCCACCGTGGAAATGACCACGCCGAACGTGTTCGCCGACGAAGTGGAGTACGTCTCCACCCACCTCGACGACCGTGATTCCGTGGTGCTCTCCCTCCACCCGCACAACGACGAAGGCATGGGCGTGGCCGCCACCGAGCTGGCCGTGCTGGCCGGCGCCGACCGCGTGGAAGGCTGCCTGCTGGGCAACGGTGAGCGCACCGGCAACGTTGATCTGGTCACGCTGGGCCTCAACTGGCTCACCCAGGGCATCGACCCGCAACTCGACCTGTCCAACGTACCTGAGATCCGCAAGACGGTTGAGTACTGCAACCAGATCAAGATTTCCGAGCGCCATCCGTACGCCGGCAACTTCGTGTTCACCGCGTTCTCCGGCTCGCATCAGGACGCCATCAAGAAGGGTCTCGAGGCCCGTCAGGTGGCCGCCGAGCGCGCCGGCGCCGATCTCGACAGCTTCGTCTGGCTCGTGCCCTACCTGCCGATCGATCCGAAGGACATCGGCCGCACGTACGAGGCCATCATCCGCGTCAACTCGCAGTCCGGCAAGGGCGGCATGGCATACCTGCTCAAGACCAACCACAACCTTGACCTGCCGAAGCGCCTGCAGATCGAATTCGACAAGATCGTTCAGAACTTCGCCGACACCACCAAGAAGGAAGTCAAGGACGAGGACATCTGGCGCTTGTTCAAGGATGAGTACCTGCCGGTCGAACAGTCCGGCATGACCGCCGCCGGCGTGGTTGTGGGCGATACCCACGACGCTTCGCTTGCGCCTTGGGGCCGCCTGAAGCTGCTCAAGGTGTCCGTCAGCTCCGGTGAGGACGGTTCCGACACCGTGCTCAAGGCTCGCCTGCTCGACCGCGGTGTGAACGTTGGGGGCGAGCAGCCCGTGGAGCGCGAGGTGTCCGGCATCGGCAACGGTCCGATCGCCGCCTTCCTCAACGCCATCTCCAACTTCGGTGTGGATGCTTCGATTATGGACTATGTGGAGCACACCATGTCCGTGGGTACCGACGCCATGGCCGCCTCCTATGTGGAATGCCAGGTCGGTGAGGCTGACGACGCGCAGATCGTGTGGGGCGTGGGCATTGACTCGTCCATTACCACCAGCGCGCTGAAGGCGATTATCTCCGCCATCAACCGTTCCCAGCGCAACCGCTGAGGCCGCTGAGTCGCACATATAGTATTGGCTCCCCTCTCTGAGGGGAGCCAATACTATTGGGTCTCTCCCTCAGTCAGCTTCGCTAACGGCTCCCTCATCAGAGGGAGCCGTTGCTGCCATCAGAGGGAGCTGTGCTGCGGCTCTTACTGCTGCTGGGATTGCGGCTGCTGCGGGTCGGGCTTGGGCTGCGGGTCGGGCTTGGGCTGCGGGTCGACGTCGGTGTCGCCGTCCCCGCCACTGCTGGTACCCGGATAATTCGGGCATTCGGTGGAATAGCTCGGGTTGGCAAGGCACTGCTGGGCGAATTCCTGCTTCTGCTGGGCCTCGGCATCAGCCTGCTTCTTGGCTTCTTCCTCGGCCTTCCGCTTGGCTTCTTCCTCGGCCTGCTTCTTGGCCTCTTCGTCATCGGTGGTGGAAGAAGAGGAGCTCTGGCCGCCGCCCAAGCCCCACGTGCCGTCGGAGCCACCAATCTTGCCGCTGTCCTTAGGCGTGGTGAACTGCTCAACGGCGGTGCCCTGCAGCGCCTGAGTCATGTATTCCTCGAATAGGTGCGCCGGGTAGCCGGTGGAGGTGACGCCGTAGCCGCCGAATGCCGGCACAACCTGCGGGTTGCCGTCCGCATCCGGATTCCAAATGGCCCATACGTTCAACAGGCTGGGCGTGTAACCCACGAACGATGCCGCCAGCTCATCGTTGGCGGTACCGGACTTGCCGGCCACTTGGCGGCCGCCCAGCGCGCTGGACACGCCAGCGGCGGTGCCGTAGGTGGTGGTGCCCTGCATGGCCTTCTGCACTAGCGCGCAGTCATTGGCGTCAAACACCTGCTTGTTCTCGTTGGGTGCGTTATAGAGGTCCTTATTATCGGAGCTCAGCACCTTGTTCACCATGTGCAGGGTGTTCTTCACGCCATTGTTGGCGATGGTCGAATGCCCCTGCGCCAGATCCCACACGGTCAGCGCGTTGATGCCCAGCACGTTATACATGGAGCTGGTGTCGATCTCTCCCTCGATGCCCGCTTCATGCGCGATTTTCGCCGTGCGCTGCGGCGTAAGGTGTTCGTTGACGTTCATGAACACCGTGTTCACCGAGTTGGCGGTGGCCTGGTACAGGTTGATGTTGCCCCAGTTGATGTTCAGGGCGTTGTTGACCTCGGCGGTGATGCCGGAGAAATGCTGGTGCGAGTTGCCGTTGAACATCGTATCGAAGTTCACGCCGGACTGCGCGGCGCCCAGCAGCGCGAACGGCTTCATCGTGGAACCCGGCTCGAACATGGCCTGATCGGCGTTGTTGAGCTGCTGTGTGAGGTAATCCGAGCCGGCGTAGACCGAGACCACGGCGCCGGTCTTCTGTTCCACAGCGATGCCGCCCACCTGAATGCTCTCCGGCATGCCGTCCGCGCGCGTGTCTCCCACGGACTGCATCGCATCCTGCTTGGCCTTGTCAATGGTGGTAACGATCTTATATCCGCCGGTGTCAAGATCTTCCTTGGTGAACGTCTTGGAAGCCACCAGCTCACGCCGCACCATATCCAGCAGGTATCCGTTGGGGCCGGCGTATTCGTTCTGCTGCGTCACGTCGGCGGTCTGCGGGAATTCGGCGGCCTTGTGATCCTTGGCGGTGATGTAGCCGTCTTCCTGCATGATGTTCAGCACGCGCTTGAATCGGGCCTTGGCCATATCGGGGTTGTCGGCCGGATCCCACGTGGAGGGGGAGGGGATGATGCCGGCGATCATCGCGGCTTCAGACAGCGTCAGATCCTTGGCGTCCTTGTTGAAATACGACTTGGCGGCGGCCTGGATGCCGTAGGAATTGCGGCCTAGGTAAATCGTATTCATGTAGTTGCACAGCACTTCATCCTTGGATTCGGTCTGCGCGATTTTGATGGCTATGATGGCCTCGCGGGCCTTGCCCACGTAGGAGGTGGTTTCGCCCATGTAGTAGCGTTCGGCATACTGCTGGGTGATGGTCGAGCCACCCTGACGGGTGCCCTTGGTCACGTTGTTGATGAACGCGCGGGCGATGCCCTTGAGATCCAGGCCTTTATCCGTGTAGAACGTGCGGTTCTCGGAGGCCACGATGGCGTTGCCCACATAGTCCGGCAGCCCCTCGCAAGAGATGATCTCGCGGTTCTGCTCGGCGTATGAGCCAATCGGCGTGGTGCCGTCGGCGTAATAGACGGTGGTCTTCTCCGCCAAGGCGAACTTCTCGGGCTGGAGCACCTCGGTGGTGGCATACAGGTATGCGAACACGCCGATACCGATTGCCAAGCCGAGTCCGATAAGGCCAAAGAATATGCCCAATACCCACTTGAGCACACGGTGGCCGCCATTCCTTTTATGGCTGGATGCGCGATGGGTGTTGGCCGGCTTGCGGCTCGTGTTGTTCTTGCCGCGAGGGCCGCGAGTAGAGCTTGTTTTCGTGGTGCCTGCAGTCTTGCTCTGCGTGGCGCGAGGCTTACGGAGCGCGGGGCCGCGGTCTGACGAATGTGCACGACGTTTATATGAAGCCATGATTCCACCGTAACTGCTGGCCTTGAACAAACGTTTGACGTGAACGCTCTCAGGGCGAACACTAAGCGCGATTTTCCCGGAACTCTTACAATTGGGCACTATTCTGCGACTTGCATGGATATTGGCTGAAAGCCGTGGGCGCAGCGCCGGCCGGCACGCGGCAATGCCTAATAAAAAGGGCTTCCCGTCGCTCGTCCACCCATTTTCTTAAGCTTGACACAGCCTCCGCGTGGCGGTATGTCACCCAACTCCCCCAGGGCAGGAATGCAGCAAGGGTAAGTGGCCTCTGCCGGGTACGTGGAGGTTTTTCTTTTGTGCGGATTTGGCCCTGAGCGCGCGGCGATGCGGCGCACTGTCCGGGGCGCGGCCGTACAGTCGTGAATATGAATGACGCACAGAATCCTGTAATTCGTGATCCGCATGCGCCGGCCAGTATGGTGGGAGGCGCCTCTGATGCGCGCTCCGCCGCCGATAATGCAAGTGACCCGTTCGCCGCGTTGGGATCGGGCTCCGCTGCGGCAAGCGCGTCCCCAAACGTCATCGATCCGCTGGCCGGGCTTGGCTCGCCGGCTCGCGGACCGTCGCGTGGGCTTGATGATCTCGATCCGCTTGATTCCGGCGAGGTCGACCGTGGACTGGCCAAACTCGACCCGTTGGCTGTGCGCCCGCGTATCTCCAGTCGCGTGCTGTGCGCCGTGTTCGGCCTGCTGCTGATCGCGGCGGGATTCGGCATCTGGTGGGTGTGCGTGTTCACCGAAGACGGCCAGTCGTATGACGAACTGGTCTGGAAGAACCTCGTGACCGGCGTGCCCGGCGCGGTCGGCGGCCTGATGTCGCTGGTCGCCCAATCATGGCTGGTCATCGCCATCAGTTGTCTGCTTGCGGTGATTGGCGTCGTCTCGGCATTGGTGCGTCGTCGTTGGTGGCTCGTCGGGCAGATCGTCGTGTTCGCCGCGGTGTGCCTGGCCGTCACCCGAATCAAAGGGGTGCTGCCGCGTCCGTTCATCATCAATACTGATTCTCCCGCAGCCAATTCCGCGCCTTCCGGGCACACGATGCTGGCCGCCGCCTGTGCGGTGATTCTGCTGCTCGCCGTGCCTCGTGCGGCACGTGCGCTGGCGGGCATTATCGGCGTGATTTGGTCTTGGACTGTCGGCGTATCCGTGATATACGGCCAATGGCACCGCCCCTCGGACGTGGCGATGTCAATACTGCTGGTGGCCGGTCTGGCGCTGATCGTGTTGGTCTTCACCCGGACGTACGGCATGGACGAGCCGGGCAGCCGCGTCTCTTCCGTAAGCGTGCAGATCGTTGGCAGCGTGCTGATCACCGGCGGCCTCCTACTGCTGGCATACAGCGCATATGTGATCTGGCAGGTGGTTCCGGGCCTGAATATCAGTGCGAGCTGGGCGGTGTTGGGTTCGATCGTCAGCGCCATCGTGGGCGTTGCCGGCGTTGCCGCGCTCACCTTCGGCCTGCTGCTGGCTTTGCGGCACATCACTGCCGCACCGCTGAGTCGATTGGGCCTCATCGGCGCGCCTCCAGCGCCTCCACAACGGTGATTTATGGCGCGTTGTGGCCGTAAATTTGGCAGTTGACCATGAGTCGTGAGTATTATGACGCCAGAAACACCGCGCGTTTCACACAATGAATAAGGAGTAGGGCATGGCTACCAAGCTCGTGATTGTGGAGTCCCCGACCAAGGCCCACAAAATCGGTGACTATCTGGGCAAGGGATACACCGTCATGGCATCGGTCGGCCATATTCGCGACCTTGCGCAACCCAGCCAGGTGCCCGCGGCCGATAAACCCAAGTTCGGCAAGTTCGGCGTGGACGTCAACGATGGGTTCAAGCCCTACTACATCGTGGACGGCGATAAGAAGCGCACGGTAAGCGAGCTGAAATCCGCCCTGAAGGGCGCCGACGAGCTCTACCTGGCGACTGATGAGGATCGCGAGGGCGAGGCCATCGCATGGCATCTGGTGCAGACGCTCAAGCCCAAGGTGCCGGTCAGGCGCATGGTGTTCCACGAGATCACCAAGGACGCCATCAACGCCTCGCTAAGCAAAACGCGCGATGTCGACAGCCATATGGTCGACGCTCAGGAGACCCGCCGTATTCTCGACCGACTCTACGGCTACGAGCTGTCCCCAGTGCTGTGGCGCAAGGTGGGGCCGGGCCTGTCCGCCGGCCGCGTGCAGTCCGTGGCCACCCGACTGATTGTGGAGCGCGAGCGCGAGCGTATGGCGTTCAAGCGTGCACCTTACTGGGATGTCGTCGCCACGCTGGCCGCGCCTGACGCTTTGGGCGAGCGCACCGAGTTCGCGGCCCGCATGATCTCGTTGGGCGGCAAGCGACTCGCCGGATCCAAGGACTTCGGCTCGGATGGCCAGCTGACTCCCGATGGTTTTGCGGGCAGCGTTCGCCAGCTTGATGAGGCTTCAGCCACCGCCGTGGCCGAAGCGCTGAAGAATGCCGACTTCACCGTGATGTCGATGGAGACCAAGCCGTACCGCCGCCGCCCGCAGCCGCCGTTCACCACCTCCACCCTGCAGCAGACCGCGGGAAATCGCCTCGGGATGGGGTCTCGCGCAGTGATGCGTGCAGCACAGAGCTTGTACGAGAACGGCTACATCACATACATGCGAACCGATTCGGTGACGCTTTCGCAGGAGGCCATCACCGCCGCCCGCAACGCCGTCTCCTACCATTTCGGCGACAAGTTCCTCTCCGCCGAGCCCAAGCAGTACGCCACCAAAACCGCTGGCGCGCAGGAAGCCCACGAGTGTATTCGCCCGGCGGGATCCCGATTCCATGACCCCGATGAGCTGGCCTCCAAGCTGCCCATTGACCAACTGCGCCTGTACACGCTGATCTGGCAGCGCACGCTGGCATGCCAGATGGCCGACGCCACCGGATCGACCGCCACCGTGCGCCTGTCTGCGCCGGCTGGCCCCGCCGATGGTGAGGCTGTATTCCAGGCATCCGGCACAGTCATCGAATTTCCTGGCTTTATGAAGGCCACCGGCGAGGGCCGCAAGCCCAAACCCGCCGCAGCCGACGCGGCGGCCGCCGATAAGTCGGGTGCCAAGGCGACCAAGTCCGATGCCTCCGAATCCAATGCTTCCCTACCGCCGATGGAGGTGGGCCAGCGGGTCGAGGCTTCCGACATCGAGCCGGATGGCCACGAAACCCAGCCTCCGGCTCGATACACCGAAGCCACGCTGGTCAAGACGTTGGAAGCCAAGGAGATCGGCCGCCCGTCCACCTATGCCAGCATCATCTCCACGATTATGGATCGCGGCTATGTGTATGAGCGTGGCCGTGCGCTGATCCCCAGCTGGCTGGCATTCTCCGTGACCAAGCTGCTGGAAACGAACTTCCCCAAGCTGGTCGATTACACGTTCACCGCTGAGATGGAAAACGGCCTCGATCGCATTGCTCACGGCGAGGAGACTGGCCGGGATTGGCTGACCCACTTCTACTTTGGCTCCGGCGAGGGCGCGGCCCGCAATGCCGACGAAGCGCATGAAGGCCTGCAGCAGCAGGTGGCACAGCTTGGCGAGATCGACGCCCGAGCCATCAACACCATTGACATCGGCGACGGCCTGCATGTGCGCGTTGGCCGGTACGGCCCGTATCTGGAAGATATGGAGCATCTGGATGCCGAAGGCAACCCGAAGCGTGCCTCCCTGCCGGACACCATCGCGCCGGACGAGCTGACCGTCGAAGTGGCTCATGATCTGACCGACAACCATTCCGGTGGCCCGCGCGAGCTGGGCAAGGACCCGGTTTCCGGCGGCACCGTGGAAGTGCGCAATGGTCGGTTCGGGCCGTATGTGGCGTTGGTGCCGCCTGAGGGTGCCGCCGATTCCGCCGCCGCTGCGCCGGCCGGCAAGAAGAGCTCCAAGAAGGCCGCGGCCGCTGCGTCGCGTCCGAGGATGGCCTCGCTGTTCAAGACCATGAGCCCCGAATCGCTCTCGTTGGAAGATGCGTTGAAGCTGCTGAGCCTGCCGCGCGAGGTGGGCAAGTATGAAGAAACCAACGCCGAGACCGGTGAGGTTTCCGAATGCACGGTGGCCGCCAACAACGGTCGCTATGGTCCGTATCTGACCAAGACGAGCGCCGACGGCAGGTCGGATACCCGTTCGTTGGGCTCCGAAGATGAGATCTTCACCGTGGACATTGACAAGGCCAAGGAGCTGTTCGCCCAGCCCAAGTACGGGCGTGGTCGCGGACGTGGCGCCGCCAAGCCGCCGCTGCGTGATTTGGGCAACGACCCGAACACCGGCAAGCATGTGACCATCAAGGATGGCCGCTTTGGCGCTTACATCACCGATGGCGAGACCAACCGCACGGTGCCGCGCCAATACACGCCGGAGTCGATTGCGCCGGAGGATGCGTTCCGTCTGCTTGCCGAAAAGCGCGCGGCTGGGCCCTCCACCCGTGGCCGCCGCGGCCGTGAGCGTGCCGGTGCCGCGAAGTCGGGAGCCAGGGGAGCCAAGAAGGGCGCTGCTTCGGCTGCGACCAATGCCGCCGAGGCCAAGCGCGCCGGACGCCGTGCCGAGGTGAAGAAGCTGGCGAACAAGGGCTGGTCCAACCAGCGCATTGCCGAAAAGCTCAGCTCCACCGCCGCCACCGTGAAGAAGGATGTCGACTGGCTGACCGCCAACGAGGGCTACGAGCGCCCCGCCGTAATTCCCAAGCGTGGCTGAGCGGAATTATTGCTCTACTTGCGTTTCAAGGGGCTGATTTCTCGTTTTGAGAATATCTACTTCCGCTTCAAGGGGCTGGTCATCTGCTGAACCACGAGTATGAACGGCTCCGCGCCAACGTCATTCCGCCGTTTTGGAACGTTGTCTACTTGGACAACAGCCCCTTGAAACGGAAGTAGACCTCCGAGAAAGGCCTAATCAGCCCCTTGAAACAGGAATAGACGTTCTTTAAAGCAAAAATCAGCCACTCCGAACGGAGAAGGGCCCGTGAATCGGGGCGGTGGCCGCAACTCTGCGCCTAACGCTAAGGTCGATAGCATGAGCGGTCTGTTTGTTTCATTTGAAGGCGTCGATGGCGTGGGCAAGACCACGCAGGTCGAGCGGCTGCGTGCGTATCTTGAGGCTCAAGGGCGCACGGTAGTCGTCACCCGCGAGCCGGGAGGCACTGCGTTAGGCAAGGCCGTTCGCCAGTTGCTGTTGCACGGCGTGAACGAGGGGGCCGCCGACATCGCGCCACGCGCCGAGGCGCTGCTGTTCGCCGCAGACCGCGCGCAGCACGTCGCCGAAACCATTCGTCCGGCGCTGGAACGCGGCGAAGTGGTCATTACCGACCGCTATCTCGATTCGTCCCTGGCCTATCAGGCCGGTGGCCGCGAGCTCACGTCAGAAGAGATTCGATCCTTAAGCATGTGGGCCACCAACAACTTGCTGCCGGACCGCACGTATCTGCTGGACATGGATCCGGCGCTCTCCCACAACCGTCTTGAACATGCCGAAGACCGTATGGAATCGGCCGGCGATGACTTCCAGTCCCGCACCCGCCAGGCGTTCCTTGATTTGGCCGCGGTCGAACCGAATCGTTTCCGCGTCATCGATGCCAGCCAGTCCATCGAGCAGGTGTGGGCCGCCATCGAAGCGGATATCAAGGAGCTGGCATGAGCGTATGGGATTCGTTGGTAGGCCAGCAGCCGGTAATCGACATGCTCAGCCGCATCGCGCAGGGGGACCCGAGCCAGATCGCCCAGTCGTGGCTGATTTGCGGTCCTCCCGGCTCCGGGCGTTCCAACATGGCCCGTGCGTTCGCGGCGGCGCTGGAAAGCCCCGACCATGGCATGAGCGATGAGC
Source organism: Bifidobacterium sp. M3-N-101 (assembly GCF_023656805.1). Taxonomy (NCBI): domain Bacteria; kingdom Bacillati; phylum Actinomycetota; class Actinomycetes; order Bifidobacteriales; family Bifidobacteriaceae; genus Bifidobacterium; species Bifidobacterium sp. M3-N-101. The sequence goes on along the minus strand of NZ_JAMOKQ010000002.1, from coordinate 202,155 downwards.
CCACGCGCGTCACGCAGCAGGTACTCGCCGGCACCCACCCGGATGTCACAGTGCTGGCCACCAACAAAGTGACCATCGGCATCGACCAGGTGCGTGAGATCATCACCACCTCCGAGCAAATGCCAGCCACAGCACCATGGCGCATCATCGTCATTGAGGATGTGGACCGCATGCTGGAGCGCACCACCAACGTGCTGCTGAAGGAGATTGAGGAGCCGGCCGAACACTGCATCTGGCTGCTATGCGCGCCGAGCGCCCAGGACGTGCTGCCCACCATCCGCTCGCGCACGCGCATTGTGAATCTCGCCGTGCCCTCCGCCTCGGCAGTGGCCGGATTCCTGACTGCCACCACGGGCGTCGAGCCGAAAGTCGCCCAGCGGGCGGCCCGTCTGGCCGAGGGACACATCGGCATCGCCAAGTTGTACGCCACTGACGAGCAGGTGATGACGGATCGCGACGAATTGGTGGTGGGCGTACTGAACCTCGCTCGTGCCTCGGACGCGGTGCTGCTGGCCGGCAACCTCATCGACAATGCCAAGGCCCAGGCCGAGGTGGACGCAAGCCGCACCGCGGCCGATCAAGAGGCGGAATTTCGCCGTATCAACGGTCTTGAGCCGGGGGAGCGGATTCCGCCGAAACTGCGCGGCGCGTTCAATCAGATCACCAAGAAGGACGATCTCAAGCGGCTGACCACACGACGCACGCGCGATGTGCTGGACCGCGCGCTCAACTCCATCGCCTCCATTTACCGTGATGTGGCGGTCCTGCAGAACAATGCGGAGGATTCGGTCGGGCTTATCAACCTGGAGAATCGGTCGGCCATCACTGAGCTGTCCGTGCGGCTGAACCGCGCCGGCGCGGTGGCCCGACTGGACGAAGTGGCTCACGCCCGCAAGCGACTTGCCGGTAATGGCAACCCGCTGCTGGTGTTTGAATCGCTCTTTTGCGCGTTGATTCCGTGAGATTGCGCCCTTGGCGCTAGCGCAGGTGAGGTGCCGACGCAGTATGAGATGGCGCTTGCGATGCGCCCTGATGTTTGTGCGCTTGGCGGTGTAATGCAGCGCAGTGTGGTTCCGGCGCAATGCAAGGCGGCCGTAATGAGGGCCGCCCAATTTATTCGGCGTCTTGCGATCCCGGAGCGATAAGCCGCGAAGGCAGATTGACATGCACCGGTGTATTGGATTGATCGGCGAGCAGCCGCAGTATCTCGTCGGCGACCTGCTGCAGCGCTGGCTGAATCGGAGCGGGGTCGGACGTGAACGTGGTGTGCTGCAACCCTCCGATTTGCACGGCGGGAATCTCCTGCGCATATTGCGCCAGCACGTCGCCCAGATCAATGCCAGGCAGTGGTACGACAATCAGCCCATCCACATGGCGCGCGGCCATCAACACGATGCGTTCCTTCTGCACTTCCGGCGTCCGCCCGACACTCAGCGCCAGCTGCCGGCCGCTCTGGTTGACCAACGGCTCAAGCGTGTCGATAAGCCGTGCGCTGAACGGATCCTGAACGCTCGGCACAATCAGGCCGATGGTTCTCGTCACGGTGGAACGCAGCGCGCTGGCCGCAAAATTCACCGAATAGTTGAGGCTGTGGGCCGCGGCTCGCACGCGGCGGGCGATGTCGTCGTCCTTGGTGCGTTTGCCGGAAAGCACACGGGACACCGTGGCCGTGGAGACGTTGGCGATGGCGGCAACATTGACGATTGAGGCGGATGATGATTCCGCTGGCTCGTTCGCGGTCATGTGTGCCTCCTCTCCCAGAAAGCATGCCGGCTCGGTGAAATTACCGGCAATCACTATAAAACAGAAGACGGCCGCCCGGACAGGCGGGGCGGCCGTTTGGCAAGTGAGAGAAGTTTCGCCCGTTTACTCGGCGGCGAGCAGGGTCTCGGTCAGGGAGTCGGCAACGGTCTCGGCGTTGTCTCCCTCAACGGTGATCTGCACGGTGTCACCCTGCTGAACGCCCAGTCCCATGATGGACAGAATCGAGCCGGCGGGGACGGCTGCGCCGCCTTCCTTGGCGATGGTGACGTTGCAGCCGGAGGCCGCCACGGCCTGAGCAAACTGTGCTGCAGGACGAGCGTGAATGCCGACGGGATCAGTGATGGTGATGTTGCGGGTAACCATAAGGACACTCCTTTGCGTCTGTCTGAAATGGAAGTCATGCGGCCAATTGCGGCAGCTGCTTGATATCGAGTATACCGAGACGTAGAATAAAATCCAGAAAACGATTACCGTTGGCGTGTTGCAGATAATAAACCACCATAATAAGGGAACTAACAAAGAAGAACTTGCCGGCAATGGCTGCGGCTGCATACTCCGAAGTAGGCATCGAGGCCACTGCTCCAAAGAACTACTACCCTACGAACAAAGGAGAACCATTATGGAAATCAAGGGTGTTGGCATTGGCCGTGGCGTGGCGGTCGGCTCGGTTATTCGTATGGCGGCCCCGCTGCCGGAGCCTTCCGACGCGCCCCGTGCCGATACCGTGCCGGCGCAGGGAGAGATCGACCGCGTCACTAAGTCGCTGGCCGTGGTGAATGCCGACCTGAGCCGTCGTGCCGAAGAAGCGGCTAACGGCGACGAAGGCGCCAAGAAGGCCGCCCCGATTCTGCAGGCCATCTCCATGTTCGCGTCCGACCCCTCGCTGGCGGCCAGCATCACCTCGCTGATCAACGGCGGCAAAACCGCAGAGCGCGCCGTGCTGGAAGGCTTCGCCGCAGTTGAGGATATGTTCCGCGCCATCGGCGGATACCAGGCCGAGCGTGCCGCCGATCTGCACGATGTGGGCCAGCGCGTGATCGCCGACCTGATGGGCGTGCCTGCTCCCGGCATTCCGGAAAGCGAGACCCCGTTCGTGCTGGTGGCCGAGGATCTTTCCCCCGCGGACACCGCCGCAATCGACCTGAACAAGGTGCTGGCCATCGTCACTTCGCAGGGCGGCCCCACTTCGCACACCGCCATTCTGGCCCGTGCTCGCGGCATCGTGGCCGTGGTCTCCGCCGCCGAAGCCGAGAACCTGACCAATGGTGAGCAGGTCATCGTCAACGCCGCCAAGGGCGTGGTGGTTGCCAGCCCGACCGCTGCTGAGATCGAGGATGCCGAGGCCGCCAAGGCTCACGCCGCCAAGGCCAAGGAGCTGCGCGGCAAGCCGGGCGCCACCAAGGACGGCCACCACATTCCGCTGCTCGCCAACGTGGGCAAGCCCGCTGATGCCGACCCGGCCCTGGAGTATGGCGCCGAAGGCGTGGGCCTGTTCCGCTCCGAGTTCCTGTTTATCGGCAACTCCGAGCCGCCGAGCGTGGAAGAGCAGACCAAGGCCTACGCCGAGCTGCTGAGCCGCTTCCCCGGCAAGAAGGTCGTGATCCGTATGCTGGACGCCGGCGCAGATAAACCGCTGCCGTTCCTCACTCCGGAAGACGAGCCGAACCCCGCCCTCGGCCTGCGTGGTCTGCGCACGTTGAAGGCTCACATGAACGTGCTCGAAGGCCAGCTCAAGGCGCTCGCCGCCGCCGATGCCCAGACCGAGGCCGACCTGTGGGTCATGGCCCCGATGGTCGCTGACGAGCATGAGGCCGATTACTTCGTCAAGCTCGGCAAGTCCTTTGGTCTGAAGAAGGTCGGTGTGATGGCCGAGGTGCCGTCCATCGCGCTTATGGCAGACAAGGTGGCCGAGGTGGCCGACTTCGTTTCGATCGGCACCAACGATCTGACCCAGTACACGTTGGCCGCCGACCGTACGCTCGGCTCGGTCGCTAACTACCAGACCGCATGGCACCCGGCGGTGCTGCGTGCCATCAAGCTCATCGCCGACGCCGGCAACGCGCACGGCATGCCGGTGGGCGTGTGCGGTGAGGCTGCCGCCGATCCGGATTTGGCCGTGGTGCTTGCAGGCATCGGCGTCAACTCGCTGTCCATGACCCCGGTGGCTCTGGACGATGTGCGCGCCGAGCTCGCCAACTGGACGCTGGAGGAAGCGCAGGAGAAGGCCGCCAAGGCCCTCAACGGCGACTTCTACACTCCGGCCGAGTGACCGTGGCCGAGCAATCGGCTGAATAATCGGGAAAATGCCTTGTTTTCTATCTCTTTGAGGATAGGAAGCAAGGCATTTTCGGTATTCCGACTTGCAAAAACCATGCGGGGCCCTTAGAGATTAATTGCGTTTTCACGCATTCTCGAAGGGAAACATATGAAGAAGATGAGCAAAGTTGCCGCCGTCCTCGTGGCTGCGGGCATGCTGTTTACTGGCGTAGGAACCGCCTACGCTGATGACGCTACCGCAACTGGCACGGCGACACCGCAAACCACTGAAACCGCACCGGCCAATGGCTCTGACGCACCAAGGCCGCTACGAACGCTGCTCCGTAGTCGGATGCCGATGCAAAAGCTAACGCAAAGACTGAGGCAAAGCCGGAAGCCGCGCCGAAGGCTGATGCAAAGGCCAACGCCGCTGCTCCGCAAGGTAATGGGCCGGCTATCACCAAGATTGAAAAGCCGGAAGGTGTTCTGAGGGTTGGTGCATATTATGCTTCGGGTACTGCCAAGCCGGTATTCAAAGTGGCTCTTTCCGGTCTGACCGTGGGTAAGGGCTACGGCATCCTCACTAACCTGAATGATGCTTCCGCGACGAAACCCGCTGTTGGTGATGCGGGGGCCGTATTTGTTATATACGGTGATGGATTTGCCGCCACTACGGCGACCCAGACCGTGAGTATGGAGTATAGAGGTACTTCTGCGGACATCGAGGATGTGTGGTTTGCCTTGGTGGAAGGCGACGCCCCAAATAACGATTATGTACGTGGGAAGGTCGTCAGCATTTCCGATGTTCAGGTTGATCCCGTGAATGTGAGCCGTAGCATCACCTTCTCCGACCAGAAGGTCGAAGATGTCGGCACGCATTCCGCCGGTCTCAAGGCTCACTACACGATTGACGAGAAGCTACTGCCTGACGTGGCCAAGGTGTGCTACAGCACGGCCCTGTTGCGCGTGTTCTCCGTGCAGGGCAAGGCAACGAACAGTGATTGGCAGGTCTGCCTGGGGTCTCCTTTGTGGGATTGCACCACTGGACGCGTGGATGATGATGATCCCAGCGGCGCAAGTACATATGACAAAATACGTAACCTTGCTAACGGTTATGCCAAGGACCAGCAGATTGTCGGTCAACGGTTCGATCGTGGTTATGATGTGGAGGCCGCTGATCTCAAGACATCTGGCGACATCACCAACGTCTTGGTCGGATTGCAGCCTGATACGAAATACGGTAACTGGAATTATGACTCCAACGGCTGGTGGACTCCGCTGAAGTCGCTGGTTGATCTGGCTCGTAAGGACAATCCGGGGCCTGATCCGTTGTCGGCTCTGTACTCCGGTCTGCATGTGACATTCAAGGATGGGTCCACCTACGATACCGATTTGCTGGGTTGGACTCCGGTGACTGTCGGGAAGCCTGGCGACGACAATAGCAACAACGGTAACTCCGGAAACAACGGTAACTCCGGCAATAATAACGGTGGCGCCGCTTCCTCCGGCAATTCCAACAACTCCAACAAGACGAATACCGCGAACAAGGGCAACAAGAAGAACGTTAAGACGCTGTTCAACACGGGTGGCGCTGTTCTGGTGGTTGCGTTTACCGGTGCTGCTTTGTTGATTGCTGGTGTGAGCATGGTGGTGTATCGTCGCCGTCAGGCGTGACACCGACCTATGCAGGCTAGATAATTGAGGGCTTCCCTTCCGTCGAGGGGAGGCCCTCAGTCGTGTTTGGCTATCACCATGTATTGTGATGGCGTTTTGAGTTGCCGCAGGCTGAAATCTGCAACATGGCTCGCGATACACTGGTGGTATGAAGATTTCCGCCGATTTCACCGTCATTCCGGACGATTTCGCCAAAGCCGCGGCCCCTGAATATTTCAATGGTGGCGTGCCTGTGGTCTCCTTCCCGTTCTACATCGATGATGTGAACCCCGAAGCTCGTTACCTGCACTGGGAGTTCGTGGATCCGGATTCGATTCCGGTCTGCGGTTTCGAGTGGATTCACTGGTCTGTGGCCAATCTGCCCATCGATGCGCTGATGTACGACTTCAACGACTCGCATGCGCTGGCCATTCCGCCGGACTTCTCCCGTCAGCTGCCAGCCATGATTCCGGAGACCGTGCAGGGGCGCAACTCCTCGGCCTCCAAGTTCCTTGGTCGTAGCACTGACCCGTCGGTGATTATGCGGTACAACGGACCGCAGCCGCCGGACAAGGATCATGAGTATTATCTGCAGGTGTGGGCCACCAAGAAGCCGCTGCCCGGATTGAATCAGGGATTCTGGCTCAACGAACTGCTGCACGCGCTGCGTGCCAGCGGCGAGACTCCCGACACCGACGGCGTCTTCCTGACCGGCAAGGCGTGAGCCGCATGAGCTCCCGCAGGCGGGGGCTGTCAGCATAGCTGACTGGGGGTGGCTCAGCACAAAACCACCCTCAGTCCGACTTCGTCGTCCAGCTCCCGCCAGCGGGAGCGTGACCACAAACAAAGAAAGGACACCATCACACTATGGCCTGCACCACGATTCTGGTAGGCAAAGACGCGAGCTATGACGGCTCGACCATCATCGCCCGTAATGAGGATTCCGCAAACGGCGAGTTCAATCCCAAGCGATTCATCGTCGTCAAACCAAGCGAACAGCCGCGTGAGTATAAGTCGGTGATCTCCCACCTGGCCATCACCCTGCCGGACAATCCACTGCAATATACCGCAGTGCCGAATGCGGACCTGAAGGAAGGTATTTGGGGCGAGGCCGGCGTCAACGAGGCGAACGTGGCGATGAGCGCCACCGAGACCCTGACCACCAACGAGCGCGTGCTCGGCGCCGACCCGTTCGTGGAATACGTGCCGGCCAAGGGCAACGAGCCCGAGGTTCCCGGCGGCATCGGTGAAGAGGACTTCCTGACCATCGTGCTGCCGTACGTCAAGACCGCGCGCGAGGGCGTGGCCCGCCTCGGCTCACTGCTCGAGGAGTTCGGCACTTACGAGATGAACGGCGTCGCCTTCTCCGATTCCAACGAGATCTGGTGGCTGGAAACCGTGGGCGGCCATCATTGGATCGCCAAGCGCGTGCCGGACGAGGCCTACGTGACCATGCCGAACCAGCTCGGTATCGACGAATTCGACCTTGAGGACGCTTTGGGCGAGCAGAACGAGCACATGTGCTCCGCCGATTTGGCCGAATTCATCGAGGCCAACCATCTCGACCTCGCCGTGGAGAACACCACGCCGTTCAACCCGCGCGACGCCTTCGGCTCCCATTCCGACTCCGACCACGTGTACAACACCCCGCGCGCCTGGTACATGCAGCGCTTCCTCAACCCGTATGACGAGGTGTGGGACGGCCCGGACGCCGATCACAAGCCCACTTCCGATGACATCCCGTGGGCTCGCCAGCCTGAGCGCAAGGTGACCATCGAGGACATCAAGTACGTGCTGAGCTCGCACTATCAGGGCACGCCGTTCGACCCGTATGGTCAGCTTGGTGATGAGCGCACACGCCACATGTACCGTCCGATCGGCATCAACCGCCAGAGCCAGCTTTCGGTGATGCAGATTCGCCCGTACCGTCCGCAGGCCTCCCGCGCCGTGCAGTGGATCGCTTACGGTTCCAACCCGTTCAATACGCTGGTGCCGTTCTTCCCGAACGTGGATGTGACGCCGGCCTACCTCGAAGACACCACCACCCGCGTGACCTCCGAGAACTTCTACTGGGTCAACCGCATCATCGCCGCCCTGTGCGACGGTGCCTTCCGATCCACCTCCAACGCCGTCGAGCGTTACCAGGAGAAGACCGGTGCGATGGGTCACCGTCTGGTGGCCGCCACCGATGAGCAGATTGCGCGCCTTGGCCTGACCGCGGCCGAGGAAGCCGCCCAGTCCGCCGCGGAGGAGGAGTTCGAGGCCGACAACGTGGATGGTGACGTGCAGCCGATGGAGCCGGATGAGATCATCGCCGCACTGCGCAACCCCGAGGTGCGCGAGATCCTTGCCGCCGCCAACCAGACCATGGCCGATCAGCTCAAGGAAGAAACCGACAAGTTGCTTGACTCCGTGCTGTACACTCGCAGCATGGAAATGAAGAACGGCTTCCACATGTCCGACTTTTAGTCTTGACTCAGCCTCCCGCTGTGGGAGGCTGAGTCGTTAAGAAAACAGCCCAGTGGGCTGTTTTTAGGCGAAGAGGCGGCGACAGCCGCCCCACCACACACAGAAAGGCTTTATATGACCACCATCGAAGACTTCACCAGCCAATACGGCTTGGTACAGAAAATCGACGCATTCGGCTACATGAAGTACCTGGCCGAGAACCCCGACGCTCCGCGCAAGCACGGCAAGGTGATCCTTGTCACCGCCGATACGCCGCTCAAGGCCTCGCGCGGTGAGGGCAAGACCACCACGACCATCGCCCTTATTGACGCCCTGAACAAGCGCGGTATCGACGCGGCCGCCGTGCTGCGCCAGCCGAGCATGGGCATCACTGCAGCCGGTTCCAAGGGCGGTGCCTCCGGTGGCGGCAAGGCCTCCCTGACCCACCCCGAGCTCATCGACTGGGGTCTGTGCGGTGAGATGGGCGCCATCGAGGCGGCCCAGAACCTGCTCGTCTCCTTTGCCGAGAAGGCCGTGGATGAGGGCAAGCTCGACACGATTCTCGTGCCGCGCGTCTCCGAAGTGCCGAGCCGTTCCCTGCGTTCCATCGCTGTGGACTACGGCAAGGGCAACGTGGCGGAGAAGACGGTGCTCACCCCCACCTCCGAGCTCATGCAGATTGTGGTGCTCTCCCGTTCCATGGACGAGATTGCCGAGCGCGTGTCCAAGATGATCGCCGGCACCAAGGACGGCCAGGCCGTGACCTTCGGCGAGTTCGTGGACCTGTGGCGCATCACCGGCATTCTGGCCGATGCGGTCAAGCCCGCCAAGACCGAGACCGTGAACGGTTCCCCGGTGTACGTGCACGGCGGCCCGTTTGCCAACGTGTCCATCGGCATTCCGACGTTGGTCTCCGTGGAGATGGCTTGCGCCCTGCATGATGTGGTCGTCGTTGAGGCCGGTTACGGCACCGACGCCGGCGCCCAGAAGTGGCTGGATATCGCGTGCCGCGAATTCGGTGCGCAGTGGCCGTCCGCCGCGATTGTGGTGACTCGTGCCTCCACCTGGCGCGATGATCCCGAGCTGGCCTGGCGCTACCCGTTCCACGTGCAGCGCCTGGAGAACCTGGACATTCCGACCTTCCCGCTCATCAACCTGTGGGAAGGCGAGGACGATCAGGTTCCGTCCCTGAAGGCCACCGCCGACGAGCTGGGCTTCCGCACGCCGATCATCGGCAACCTGTTCCGCGATGGCGGCGAGGCGCTGGCTCCGCAGCTTGATGGTTTTGTCGATGCGCTTGAGAACGGCTCCATGCCGGCTGAGCCGCGCTCGCATAAGGGCATGGCCCTGACGGAGAACGCCAAGTGGGTAGCCGAGAACGCCTATGGTGTTCCGGCCGATCGCGTGATCTACAAGCCGGGCTTCACCGAGTCCGCGGCCGAGGCCATGGAACTGTGCCAGTCTGCTGGTATCTCGCTGGATGATTTGGCCTTCGTGGCGGTCAAGTCCCCTGCGACCATGACCGACAACGACCGCGCCCCGGAGGCCGAGCGCACCGTGACCCTGAAGAAGGTCGAAGTGCACGCCGGCGCCGGTCTGGTCCACGTCAACCTGACCACCAGCCTCACCACCCCCATGCCCAAGATCGTGTGATTGAGCTTGAACCGCAGTAACTTGCCTTCGAGGGGCTGATTTCCGGTTTTCCGGAGGTCTATCTGCGTTTCGAGGGGCTCTTCGATTGCGAAACCTGGAGTATGACCGTTGCAATTTCAATGGTCATACTCCAGGTTTCTTGTATTAGCAGCCCCTTGAAGCGCTAGTAGAGTTTCTGAATGTTGGAAATCAGCCCCTTGAAATGCAGAAAGCCCGCCAGCGGCGGGCTTTTCATGTCTCGAATCCCCTCTTTGAGGTTGAGACGTTAAGCAAACAGCCTGGTGGGGCTGTTTGTAGCAGAAAGGCAAACGACAGTGAGCCAGTAATCTGCGGACGAGTTGGCAGTGAAGCTGACTGGGGGGGGAGTGCCATGGCAAACCACTCCCCCCCAGTCTCACTGTGTTCGACAACTCCCCCTCCGGGGGCAAGATACAACAACTAGAAGTTGCCGCCATTCCAGCCCCAGTCGGTGGTGGCGGTGTAACGGATGTAAGTGCGGTCCTCGGGGACGCCAAGCGTAGAGTTCAATGCGGCCATGATGTTTTGTGTCAGCTTCTCCCAGGCAGAGCTCGGCACGGAACGGCCAAACACGTTGACCTCCACGTAGGCGGCCGGCTGGTCGTCGCTGCCGCCAAAGTAAATCGGCATATTGTCCTCAAACGGGCACATCAGCCAGCCCTCGGACTTGCCCGGCACAGCGGTGATTGCCCTGCCATATGCGGCCTTCAGTGCCTCGCGCTGCTCAGGCGTGGTGGATACGGACACGTGAGTGTGAATAACAGGCATGGATTCCTCCTTGATTTGGTTCGTCTCCAGTCTAGCTTTGGCGCCCGTCGTTATGCACTGCCTTGATTTCCTCCATAAGATTGCCTGCACCTCGTATCGGTTCCATGTTGCTTATGATTGGCTCTCCTCTCTGAGGGGGAGCATCTCCAATTGCGGAGATTATTGGACTTTCTGGCCAATTCGCACCCCACGGTCAGACCAATAGTGTTGAATACCCTCTGTGAGAAAACTGATTGAACAGCTGATGAAGTTCGGCATTGTAGGCGTTATCGCCTTTGTGATTGACTGGGGTATCCTCAACCTGCTGGTGGGCGTATTCCACATGCACAACGTGTTGGCTGCCACCATCTCTTTCATCATCTCCCTGATTTTCAACTATCTGGCGAGTATGAAGTTCGTGTTCAAGCATCGTGACGATATGGCGCGATGGATGGAGATCGTCATCTTCGTGGCGGGTGCCGTGGTCGGTCTGTTCATGAACGACGCCATCATCTGGATTTCCACCTACGGTATGAACCACGACGCTTTCGTCTCGCAGCACGCCGAATACCTGCTGCGCACCAACGTGGGCAAGCTGGTGGCCACCGCCGTGGTGATGGTGTGGAACTTCCTGATTCGTAAATGGCTGCTTGACGATACACACACCAACGCGATGAATCGTCTGAAGTCCGCCGAAAACCGTCTGACCGCCGAGGAGCTGGAAGCCAAGTGGCAGAGCAGCTTCTCCCATAAGCTTGGCGAGTGGTCCTTGGAGCACACCCCCAAAGGTTGGCCGAAGTAAGGCGTATTTTCGTCTCTTTCCGTGGTTCAACTGCTAATGGGCGGTGATAAGCCACATCTCAGCGTCAGAATTTCAGGAAAAGAATGGCTTCGTCCTGAAATTCTGACGCTGAGTCGTTGTTATCGTCGGTATTTTAGGAAATCACCCCTAATTTCCTAGATTTCTGTCGCTGAGTTCGGGCCAGTGACAGAAATCTAGGACGAGTGGGCAAATTTCCTGAATTTATGACGCTGCTGGTAGTTAGGGTGTTACTGGGAGCTGATGAAGCTGATTGGGATTGGGATGAAATCATCTCAATTGTCAGAGGGGACTTGGCTATATGTCATACACTCACTTCGGTGAGGGTTGGCTGCTCGGTGGAGCCCTTGATCTGCTTGAAGCCAATCAGAGCAATCACCAGCGAAGCCAAGGCCAAAGTGGTGACCACCATAAAGCCGCCGTGCGAACCCATGCGGTCGATGAACTGGCCGGCAATGGCCGACCCGGCGGAGGAGCCGATGGAATTCATCGCGCCCATCCACGCCATACCCTCGGTCAAACGCGAGGGCGGTACCAAGTGCAGCATGAGCTGGTTGCCATTAATCCACGTTGGAGCCTGACATACACCGATGATCAGGTAGATGATCATGATGACCCACAAATGCTTGGCGAACAGGAACGTGCTGATACCGATGTTCACCACGGCCAGGCAGAAGTAGAAACGCTTCCATAGGGCAATCGACCAGTTTTTCGCGCCGTACACCAGAGCACCCATCAGCGAGCTTATGGAGAAGCAGGCGAACACAAAGCCCGTGTACTGCTTCATGTTCGACTCGGTGGCAAACGCGATAATGGAAATGCCAGTGGCCGACTGGAACGCGCCCAATCCAAACCATGTGACGCACACGGCAATCAAGCCCGGCCCCCAGATGGACGCCTTCTTGCCGGAACGCGCATCGGCGACCGCCTGCGCGATCTCCTTGTCGATCACGGCTTGGTCGGTTACGCCTTCGCGCTCAAGACGACGACGGGTTTCTTCGGCCGCGGTCTCCGCTTTCAATGCTTCGGCTCGAGCGGCCTCGCGCTCGCGGTATTCCTTACGGGAAATACCCTCAGCCCGTGCCAATGCAGTCTGCGACGGCGGCTCGGTGGTCAGCTCGGTGAGGAACATCAGCGCGCCCACCACCACGCACATGCCGGTGAACGAGAAAGCCAGCAGACCGGAAATCACGGCCAGCGTGGATGCCAGCGGATTGCCGATCACCCACATGCACTCGTCCAGCACACCGCACAGAGAAAGCGCTCGGTTGGTGCGCTCCTGATCACCCTTCAAGATTTTGGTCCAACGCGCGCGGCTCATCGCGCCCCACGGCGGGATGGCAGCCAGGAACGGCGTCAGGCAGTACAGCACCCATTCAGGCGCCCGATTGGTGATCGCCGTGGTCAGCGCGATGGCGGCCACGATCCACACGATGATCGTCGGAATCGAAACCTGCCGCTGGCCGAACTTATCGGTGAGCTTGCCGAGCAGTGGCGTGGAGATGGCCAGTGCGATCGCCTGGATGGCGGTGAGCATGCCGGCCAGCGAATAGTTGCCGTAGTAATGCTGTACGGAAATGGTGATGGTCATGCCGACCATCGGGAACGGCATGCAGGCGATGACCGAGCCAATCGAGTAGCGGGCGGTGTGGGGGATGCGCAGCAACTCCGCATATCCACCAAAGACCTTGTGGCCTACTTCCTTGATGCCGGCCATAACGGTATTCGTGTTCGAGTTGGACGAGTTATTGGACATAACAGCACTACGCTCCTTTCCGCTCCCGATTGGATGTCCCCCGCTGGCGTGGCGTTGCCAGCGAAGCCCTCATCGAATGATGTGTTGTCCATGGTCGCGCAAAGTTTGCGTGGTTTCCCCATTCGCATATTTGCGTCACGGATACTCTAATCGTTGGTTAGGGCGCGACACGCGGTAGATTGGAGATATTAAGACAACGTTCTCATGTTCTTCGGCGAACATCGCAAGATGCCCGTAGGAATAAAAAGAAAGACGGCTCATGAGCGCAACCACCATTCATTTCGTCCGGCACGGCAAGGTGTACAACCCCGACCATCTGCTCTATGAGCGGCTGCCCGACTTCCATCTCTCCGATCTTGGCCGGCGCATGGCCCAGGCCACTGCCGCCTATCTGGCCAAGAACCCCCAAACCAACACGATTGCCGCCGTGTATTCATCGCCGCTCGACCGCACACGTGAGACCGCCGGCGCGATTCTCGATGCCCTGAACCCGGTGCGCGAAGCTCGCGGCGAAGCTCCGCTCACCCTCGCCACCGATGGACGGGTGATTGAAGCGGGTAACGAGTTCCGCGGCAAGCGGATCGGCCATGGCGAGGGTGCCTTGTGGAAGAACGGCAACTGGAAGCTCGTCACCAACCTGTACAAGCCCAGCTGGGGCGAGTCATACCAGCACATCGCCCAGCGCATGGATGACTTCGCGCGCGAGAAGGTCGCCCAGCACCCCGGCGAGCAGATCGTGGTGGTCAGCCACGAGTCGCCGATTTTCAGCTACCGACACTATCTGGAGACTGGCCACCCGGAGCACTGGATGTTCCTGCGCCACACGGCGCTTGCCTCCGTGACCTCGGTGACATACGACGACGAAACCGGCCGTGTGATGTCAATCACGTATGTTGACCCAGCGGCCAACGTCAAGTAACGGCAGACTGGTGTCATACAACCTTGGCTTCCTTCTCTGAGACTGAGCCGTGAAGCAAACAGTCCGGTGGACTGTTTGTAGGCGAGCTATTGAGGCGCGGGCGGAGCCCGTCCACAATTGCTGTCGAGTTGGCTCGCGAAGCGAGACTGAGGGGAGCCTGAGTCGCGCAACCGAACTTCTCTCAGACGGCTTCGCCGCCAGCTCCCCTCGAGGAGGGAGCCAAGTAAGCGCGTACAATCGAGTGGTGGACGCAAAGGAGCACGGATGACTATCGAACTGAATCGTGAGGCAATCGCGCAGGTCGCAGCATTGCCGGCGGTGGCCAAGGCCGCTGAAGTGGGCTCGGGGCTGATTGCTTTATGGCCGTTGATCGAGGCTATGCAGATGGACAACGACGCCAAGTATGCGGAGAATCTGCAGGTGCGCATCACCCGTGCGTTCGCGCGAATTCTGACCGGTGAAGACGTCACTGTGCCGGACGCTGAGTTCGTCTATGAGGGCGCCGATGAGATTCCTGGCCGCCCGCAGAATATCGTCGACGCCCTACTCGCTGCCAATGACGCCTACGATACGATGACCGGTTACGCCGAATCCGGCGATGCAGAGCTGATTATCGAGGCGGCCAACGCCTTGGGTATTGATTGGGATTCCGAAACGGCGGAATCAGTGAAGGAAGCGATTGCCGCTGTGGAAGCACAGGTTGAGGCTGACGCTGAGGCCGATGGTCGCCTGGCCACGTCCGCCGAGCCTGCTGATGTGGCTGTTCGATTCGCCACCGCGCTCGCCGTGTGCGATGCGTTGCTGGGTGTGGTGGCTGGGGATGCCGCCGATACTTCCGGTTCCGCTGATGGTGTTTCGGTCGATGATTCAGCAGACGTCGCAGACAGTGTTGCCGCCAGTGCAGCCGCCAAGGTTCTGCCGATTCTGCTCTACGTCAACGAACTGCGCGAGCAGTGCTCGGTGCCGCGCATCTGCTTGACTGACAAGCAGATTCTTGATCTGATTGAAGCCCGTGCCAATACCTCCGGCGCCGACTCTTTGGCCGCCACCGCCGAGTTCATCGCCCCGCTGGCTCAAGCCGAATGGGACAAGCACCGCGAAGACGTGCTCTGGAACCCGGACGAGGCCAAGCGCCAAGCCAAGGAAGAGGATGAAAAGCGCAACAAGGAGGCCCTGGCCGCCAAGTTCGCACACATCAAGGACGACCCCAACAAGGAAACCGTGGAGTTGTAAGCGGTATTTCCCAGCTCTTTGGGGAAATCTTCGCGTTGGCGATGCCTTAGCACAACGATTTCTCGAGATCAAGGATTACTGCGAGAAATCTTTGCGCTGGTAACCGTTATGGGTGAACTATTCGTTGTCGAATCGTTTCTTCATGTCCAATCGGCGTCGCAAGATGCCGTGAACCCTTATAAATCAGGGGGGATTATATGGATATTGTGGTTGGTGGGTTCGGCGAGTTGCGCAATGCGGCATGCCCGGGCATCGAACAATTGATATTAAAAGCCGGCGGCAATGCCAGCAATGACAGCGACGATGCCGCACTGCTTAGCCGTGGAAGGCTGCTTGCTGACGTGCCATCGCCCACATGGATGGAGCTTCATACCGCTGCGGACGGCAGCCAGGTGCTGTATGCGGTGTTGGAAGACACCAATGAGATAGCGTCATTTCGCGTCGAAGGGGCGGGCGACTCATTGCGGCTTGTGGAGCTGTCCCGCGTACCCACGCCGGGTCATGCCGTCACTCATGTGGTGTTTGTGCGCGACGACGAAGGTCAGGGTCGCCTCATCACCGCCGACTACGCCGACGGGTACGTTTGCGTGCATCCGGTAACGGAATCCGGTGTAATCCTCGAAGTCGCACAGATGCTACGCGGCGAGGGGCATGGGCCGCTGCCGGCTCAGGAATGTCCTCACGCTCATTGGGTGCAGCCATTGCCTGATGGCCGAGTGCTGACCAGTGATCTGGGCGCGGATCGCATCTATGTGCATCATTGGGAGCACGGCGAGCTGATTCGTGAGGGCGCGGTGACCCTCGCGCCGGGCACCGGTCCGCGCGACCAACATCTACTGCCGGTCGATTCCGATGACCCTGCGTACGATTGGCGTGTGGTGGTGGCCGGTGAATGGGGTGGCACGGTAACGCTGATTGGCCCTGAGCCCGGCCATGATGCCAAACATTTCGACAATGGAACAATCCGTGTGCTGCAAACGGTCAGTCTTGGTCCTGATGCGCTGCCGAAGCCGGATCAGGCGGCTTCGCTGGCGTTTGTGCCATGGAATGCACTGCAGGGGAACGCGGGTGCCGCGGTAGCCAGCGAGGGCATAGCTGGGTTGGCGTATGTGGGGCTGCGTGGTTCCGAACGCATCGTGACGTTGTTGTGGGATGGCAAGCGGCTTACCCGGCTTGACGAGCCGGATGTTCCTGGTTGGCGTGGCCGTGGCATTGATTGTGCCGGGAGCCGTCCGCGTCACTTATTGGCGATTGGCAATCTACTGCTTGCCGCCAATGAGGCCTCAAATAATGTGGCCATTTTCCGTCTCTCCGCCGATGGCGAACCGAACCTTGCCGCCACGCTGCCTTCTGGAGCTCCGACCGTGTTCGTGCGGTTGTAAAGCAATGCATACGAGAAAACCGCATCCTCAATCGTGATATCTGTTTTTTCAGCCTAACGATTGGGGGTGCGGTTTTTTCAGTGGGAAGACCGGTTTGACCGGGCTGCCTTATCGTAATGTCACTGACCTTGCCACGGCTTCTGGCCGTCGTCCTCGTTGTCGGAAGCCGGGATGGTTGAATCATCCGGTGCGACAGCCGGCTCGGCGGTAGGAGCTGGCGTGGCGGGCTGTCCGTAGTTAGAAGCGGGAGCCGCCGGCTGACCATAGTCAGGGGTTTGTGCGGCAGTGGGCTGCGTGTAGGTGGCAGGTGTCGCGGGCTGGCTGTAGTCGGGCGCAGTGGGAGCCGGCTGACCGTAAGCGGTAGGTGCGGCCGGTGCAGTCGACTGCGCGTACGGGTCGTGGCCCGGTACAGGCCGAGCAGTCTGCTGGGCATACGGATTATAAGCCGGTGCGGTCGGTGCGGCCTGCCCGTAAGGCGCGGCATTCGGGTCGCCATAGCCCGGCGCGGCCTGAGCGTAGCCGTTCGGAGCGCCATAAGGGACGGCTGCGGCGAAATCGTCGTCAAAACGCGCGCCTTCCGGCTTGCTGGGTAGCGTCATGAACACAATGTAGACAATGCCCGCTGCGGCCGCGATTATCGCGCCGATGAACAGGATGCCAAGGCTACCCGCTGCGGCTGTGGCATAGTAGCCGCTGTCAGAGGGGGCTTCCCCAGACTCTGAGGACGCCGAAGAGTGCAGCGCCGCCGCCAACAATCATGAGGATTGCGCCAGCAAACACGGCTCCATAGAAGATGGCAAGCCACCAGCCGGGCTTGTTGATGTCGTGGAGACGGCGAACGGATAGTGCGATGCTCGGGACGAGTATGGCCAGGCTCCACAGCGAAGAGAGGAATGACAGGTGGTCATTGGAGGCATCCACGAGGGTTGACAGCACGACTTGAATGGCAAAGCTGGCCAGCATCCACCACCAGAATTCGCTGCGGGATGCGCGGCCCCTGAACACCACGTACTTCTTCCAAAAACGCAGGAATGCCTCCTGGAAGGAGCATCCGTAGTAGGGCTTGTTCAGCGGAACCGCGTTGGTGCCTGTGGCGGCTGCGGGCGCGGGGTAAGCGTTGTAGGTGGGCGGCACTTGGCCGTATGCGCCATCGGGCTGACCGTAGGGATTGCCATTGGGCTGACCATACGCAGGCTGGCCGTAGGCGGGAGCCGATTGCGCGCCGGCTGGTTGGCCGTAAGGCTGGCTGTATGCCGGGTTGGGTTGCGTCGGCTGCTCCTGTCCATATGCGGGCTGTTCGTAAGGGTTGCCGGAGAGCTGTCCATATGCGGGTGCGGGAGCTCCGTACTGCGGCGCCACGGTATTCGGCTCGGCTGGATTATTGGTGTCAGGCGTGCCGTTGGACGCAGGATACTGCGGCGCGGGCGCACCATTGTTGGGATCGGTCATTGATACCCCTTTCACAAGATGAGACTCATCGTCTCTCATTTTTCCAGTTTTTTATGAAAAACCCAACAGGAACAATGAATGTTGTCTGAGTGTGGACAGTCTTGGCGATATAGCGTGATTTGTTATCAAATTGATGTCGAATGATGATGACCGTTTCTGTTTGGTCGTGTTACTTTAAGACAAGATTTGCGTACGGCTGCAGGGACGGAGCTGGCGGGCAAGCGAAATTCTCGGCGCAATGAATACCAACAATAAGACGTAAGGAACACCGATGAACCGCGATTACGCTGACACTGACGTCAACGTCGACCTTCACGAATCCCGTGAGAGCGAGTCCCAAGACTGGGATCTGCTCTTCGTGAGTCTGTCCTGCTGATTCCAAGGGTGGCGCGTCCGGCGCGCGCGGCACAATAGGGGACTATGACTGATGCTGCAAACACCAAACCCGAACTGCCCGCGAACGTTCGCGTCCGCTTCTGCCCCTCGCCGACCGGAACCCCGCATGTCGGCATGATTCGTACCGCCCTGTTCAACTGGGCGGAAGCTCGCGCCACCGGCGGCACGCTGATCTTCCGTATCGAAGACACCGACGCCGTGCGCGACTCCGAAGAAAGCTATAACCAGATTCTCGAATCCCTGCGTTGGCTGGGCATCGACTGGGACGAAGGCATCGACGTGGGTGGCCCTCATGGCCCGTACCGCCAGTCCGAACGCACCGACATCTACAAGGATGTTGCCGCCAAGCTGCTCGAAGCCGGCTACGCCTACGAGTCCTTCTCCACCCCCGAGGAGATCAAGGAACGCAATCTCGCCGCGGGCCGTCCCGCCGAGTTCGGCTACGACGGCTACGACCGTACGTTGACCGACGAGCAGAAGGAGGCTTTCCGTGCGGAAGGCCGCAAGCCTGCACTGCGTTTGCGCATGCCCGATGAAGACATCGCCTTCGACGATCTGATTCGTGGCACCATCGAGTTCAAGGCCGGCTCCGTGCCGGACTACGTGATCGTGCGCCCGAACGGCGACCCCCTGTACACGCTGACCAACCCGGTCGACGACGCGATGATGGAAATCAACGTCGTGCTGCGTGGAGAGGACCTCCTGAGCTCCACCCCGCGCCAGATCGTGCTGTACCGTTACCTGATGGAACTTGGCATCGCCAAAGAAATGCCGCTGTTCGGCCACATGCCGTACGTGATGGGCCAGGGCAACAAGAAGCTCTCCAAGCGCGATCCGGAATCCAACCTGTTCAACCACCGCGACAACGGCTTCATCCGCGAGGGCCTGCTCAACTACTTGGCCCTGCTCGGCTGGTCGATTGCGCCGGATCGCGACGTGTTCTCCATGGATGAGATGATCGCCAAGTTCGACGTGCGCGACGTGAAGGCCAACCCGGCTCGCTTCGACATCGACAAGGCCATCTCCATCAACGCTGAGCACATCCGCATGCTTGAGCCCGAGGATTTCCTGCGCCGCTCTGTGCCGTACCTGCACCGTGATGGTGTGGTTTCCGCGGATAACTGGGACGCGCTGACTGCCCGCGAGCAAGAGATTCTGACCGCCGCTGCTCCGCTGGTTCAGCCGCGCGTGCGTCTGCTGGGCGAGGTCGCTGGTATGGTCGGCTCCCTGCTGTCCACCGAGGAATATCTGGAGCCTGCGGATGACGCCAAGAAGCAGCTCAAGGATTCCGCCGGAGAAGTGCTGGACGCCGCCATCGCCGCGCTGGAAGGTGTGGATGAGGCCGATTGGGAGACCGATTCCCTGCACGAGCTGCTCAACAAGACGCTGGTTGAGGACGGCGGATACAAGCCGCGCCTGGCCTTCGGCCCGGTCCGTGTGGCCATGTCCGGCCGCCGAGTCTCCCCGCCGCTTTTCGAGTCCATGGAGATCGTCGGCAAGCCGCTGACCATCGCCCGCCTGAAGGGCCTGCGCGCGCATCTGTGATTTCTCTTCCCGAGGGGAAGCTAAAGGCGGGCATCTGTTCACGCAGATGCCCGCCTTCGCATACTCCAAGCAATGCCTGTGCTGCCGTTGTGACTCGAAATGCCGAGCGCATGCATTCATTAGGTAGATTGGCCATTCATTTGGTAGGTACTCCGTCACGCCGGTCATTGGAATGGCGGGTTTCTGTGGATGCGGCTTGAGCGCCACCTACCAAATGAATGGCCAATCTACCTAAGAATGAGCTGAGAGACCTCTGCTGTGCATTTTGGCCGATGATGATGTAACTAGATGCGGGTGGGTTCGGCTAATGCATAGTGCGACACGCCGGGAGTTGCGGTGATCTGTATCCTCGCGTACAGTATTCATCTGTTGCGCGGTTCGCTTCGCAACCAGTGAAAACTGAATATGCCCCCATCGTCTAGCGGTCTAGGACTACGCCCTCTCACGGCGCCAACACCGGTTCAAATCCGGTTGGGGGTACGACGAACAACTCTTCGGAGTTGCTACGCCAAGCCAAATTGGGGTGTGGTGTAATTGGCAACACAGCTGATTCTGGTTCAGCCATTCTTGGTTCGAGTCCAGGCACCCCAGCCAATGACCCTCGCGGATTCGCGAGGGTTTTTTGTTTTCCCCGGTCGAATCTCGGCGGTGCGAATTATGCCGACGTGCGGAGTGCCAGTCGGAGACGGGCAGAAGCGGACGCGAACGTTCTCGGGGAGTTCGGGTTTGGTGTTTTCAGCATCAGTCATAATCCCCTATTGTGCCGCGAGTGCGGACGCCGGTGAACAGCAGTGCGGTCGGTTTCTTGTCCACATAGGTGGCGAGATGTTCTCGAATCTTGCCGGCCAAGGGCGCGGACACTTCGATATCGCGCTTGCTACTGGGCGTTTTCGTCTCCCCGAGGATTGACACCTTGTGCCCGTTCTCGCTGACTTCCTTGGCGCTACGGCGCACATGCAACAGCGCAGGGCTTGCATCCAGCTCTATATCACGATGTTGCAAGCCAAGCACCTCGCCTTGACGCAAACCCAGCGTGCCGGCCAGCAGGACGCCAAGGGCGAGATTGGGCGGCATGGCGTCGGTGAGCGCCTGAACCTGCTCGCGGGTGGCTATCACATACACATGCTTCGTCGCCGGGCGCGGCACCTTGAACTGCGCCGGGTTCACCTTGATGAGCGTCGAGCCCTGATCGTCCAGCGGCTTTGTGGCGGCGGTTCTTTGTCGGCTTCGCCATGACACGCCTCTCTGATCGTCGGCAAGCACTAAGAGCGGTTAGGCGGTAAGCCCTAAAGCGGTACCGCTCAATTTACCGACTTTTCTACCCCAGAAAACGGTTCAGAACGTGCCGGGACGGAAAGCGGCCAGAATGCCGTAATGCCTCAAAAAGCCCGGAATACCGCCGTTTTGGCAATGAAAAAGCCCTTTTCCTATGGGTGGGAAAAGGGCATGAGCGGAGGATACGAGATTCGAACTCGTGAGGCTGTTACACCAACACGCTTTCCAAGCGTGCGCCATAGACCACTAGGCGAATCCTCCATGCCGTACTATGCTCGGTGAAACCGTGCTCAGTAGGCAACTCGAATAAACTACCACAGGTCTCGGATAAGTGCATACTCGGCGTGGCGTGAGTTCGAATCTCGTATCCTCCGCCTCCGATTTTTGGTGCGCGGACAGCTTTGTCGCTCGCGTCTCTCGTCTTTTGGCTGTGCAAATGCATCGTGGATGAGAAGTCTGCCTCATGCTGAGCTGCGCAGTCGCGCAACAGTACAGCCGTGCAGTCAAAAAACACACAGCCGCATAGCCGCACAATATGAGGGGATGTTACCGCTCGCATGCTGGAATCGCAGTCAGCATTGAGCGCCAATCTTTCAAATAGTGAGACATTTTATTGGCTCTTGAATGACGAAACCAGCTCTCAATACCGCACATCTACTAGAAAATCAAGACTGTTGTTGAAGAATTTTTTTCTATAGAGTTCATAGTTGGTCTTGAGCTATTGAGCTATTGAGCTATTGAGGTATTTGCAGTGAGAGAGGGTTTAGCATGGTTCGTCGCGCCTGTGCGCAGTCCGCTGAACTGAACACAATTCGAGAACACGATACGCACGTTGCCGATTCCTTCGCGCGCGCGATGCAGGTGGACGCTGCCCATCAGCAGTCGTCCCCGATTTCGGCGCGTGCAATGGCTGCCGTCGTGTTCCTGTTCGCATTGATTGCCGCGACCTTCCTTCCCGCCGCAGTCATCCCGCAGTCTGCCTTCGCGGATACGCCAACGGCCACGATGGTTACCGCAGCCGATAAGACGGACACCAGCGGCGTTGAGTACACGACCTGGGCCGACGTGTCCAAGGCCATCGAGGCGCAGCTGCAAGAAGGCGCCAAAGACTATAAGTCCGGCAACACTGCCGGCTCCACGTCCGCGTTTATGTCCGCGTACAACACTATCTACATCGCCTCCAACTTCACCGCCGTGGTGCGTGACACCATTAGCTCGGATAAGCAGACCGCCCAGCAGCAGGCTTTCCAAGACATACAGAACCTCTCTTACACGGCCGGCAACGATGATCAGCTCACCCAAAAAATCGACGCCCTGAGCGCCGACCTCGACGCCACTGCCCAGCAGCTCGACGCCAATACCCAGCTCGCCAAGCCGAAGCAGTACAACGAGAATCTCCAGAAGCAGATCGCCAAGGAGCGTAAGGAACTCGACGCCAAGAAGAAGCGCACCAAGAACACGGCCAAGACTTGGAAAGACGTCGCAGACGCGATGCTTCCGATTCTGGACAATGCATACAAGGCCTATGAAGGCGGCGACGCTGCCAAGGGCGCCACGCTTGTGAATGACGCCTACTACCAGCACTACGAAAAGCTCGGTTTCGAGAAGACCGTGCTGAGCGCCATCAGTGGCAACCGCGTCTCCCAGGTGGAATACCAGTTCAAGCTGTGCCGCTCCTCGATGAACACCGGCAAGTCGACCTCCGAAGTCAAGAAGTACGTCGAAGACCTGAAGAACATGCTGACCACCGATGCCGCCAAGCTCGACGGTGGCGCTGCCGATCAGGAGGGCGGATTCCTCAAGTTCATCACCAGCTCGGTCGGCCAAGCATTCCTGATTCTTATCCGTGAGGGTCTCGAAGCCCTGCTCGTGGTCGCCGCCGTGGTGGCCTACCTCGTCAAGTCCGGCAACAAGCGCTTCACCAAGTGGATCTACGTGGGCGTGCTCGCCGGTCTGGCCGGCGCAGGCGTGGTGGCAATCATCTTCATGGTCGCGTTCGGTGGCTCCGGCCCGCTGCAGGAGATCATGGAGGGCGTGTGCGCGCTCATCGCCATGTGCATGCTGCTGTGGACCAGCAACTGGATGCTCAACAAGTCCTCGGTCGAGGCCTGGAACCGCTACATCAAGGGAAAGACCGAAGCCGCAGTGGCGTCCGTCTCCTCGCAGGTCGAGGCCGGCGAGAAGGTGGCTTTCCGTACGGTGGTCTCGCTCGCCATGTTGAGCTTCCTCGCCGTGTTCCGCGAGGGCGCCGAAACCGTGATCTTCTACCAGTCCATCTACACGATGAGCCAGGATACGCACGGCATGGTGGTCGGTGCACTCGCCGCCGCCGTGGTTCTCGTGATTATCTTCCTGGTGATTCGCTTCACCTCCGTGAAGATTCCGATTGGCCCGTTCTTCTTGGTCACTTCGATCTTGATGTCCGTGCTGGTGATCGTCTTCGCCGGCGGCGGTGTGCATGCGCTGATCGAGGGTGACCTGCTGCCCGCCAACTACTTGCCGGGCATGCCCACCAACGATTGGCTTGGCTTCTACCCGTACGTTGAATGCATCATCGCTCAGGTGTTGGCGGCCATCGCCGTCATCGCGCTGTTCGCGGTCGGATTCATCAAACAGCGCAAAGCCAAGGCTCAATTCGCCGTCGCCTCGGATGCGAAGGCCAGCGAGGCTGTCGCTCAGGCGTAACGCAACACAAACTTGCGGCATGGAGACGGAAGCGATTCCGCCCCGCGCCGTCACAACTAAAAACAAAAAAAGAAGTCGTGAATAATCCATTCACCACAACAAAAGGAATATAGAGAAATGATGAAGAACAAGAAGCTTGCCGCTCTGCTCGGCGTACTGCTCGCCGGCTCCATGGCTGTTTCGATGGCTGCTTGCGGTTCGTCCAACAACGCCTCCGACACCAAGGCGTCTACCAGCTCCTCCGACACCGCCAAGAAGGACGATTCAGCCAAGGCTGATGCCCCGAGCGATACCGCTGGCTTTGAAGAGGTCCCGGTTGGTCCTTCCGGCACCGCTGAGGAGCAGGATAAGCCTGCCGGCCCGCTGACCGTGGGCGCTGTCTACTTCCAGCCGATCGACATGGAGCCCGCCTCCTCCGGTCTGAAGGCCGCCGATGCGAGCTTCCACCTGGAAGCCGACATCCACGCCTCCCAGGAAGGCACCGACTACGGCTACGGCAAGGGAGACTTCGTTCCTGACCTGACCGTGAACTACACCATCATCGACAAGTCCACCGGCAAGGAGGTCGAGGGCGGCAAGGCCACCTCCGGTACCTTCATGCAGATGAACGCCTCCGATGGCCCGCACTACGGTGCCAACGTCAAGCTCGACAAGGCTGGCACCTACCAGCTCAAGCTCTCCATCGAGTCCCCGGCCTCCAAGGGCTGGATGCTGCACGTCGACCCGGAGACCGGTGTGAAGAACCACCAGTTCTGGACCGAGCCGATCGAGGTCACCTTCGACAACTGGGACTACACCCCGCGTCAGTGGTGACGGCGTAAGCCCGGTGGGCTGTTTGTAACCGTCACGAGCGATGCGACAGCATCGCGAGCAGCATTGAGCCGGCCGCAGGCCGTCCATAATTGCTGGTGATTTATTAAGCTCCCTCTGATGAGGGAGCTGGACGCCGAAGGCGGACTGAGGGAGAGAAGAACAGTAAAACAATACGTGGAGTCTCTCCCCCAGTCTGCTACGCAGACAGCCCCCTCGTCAGAGGGGGCTTATATTACTTTTAGCGCCAATGCAAAGAAAGGACGCGAATGCTTGAACAATTCGTGGCAGTGATGCCGGGAACATTGGCCCCCGCATTACTGGTGATGTGCCTGAGCGTGATGCTCGCGGTCGGCGAAGGGCGAGACAAGCCCGCCAGCGCGCATTGGCGTCTCATCGGCCTGATCGTTGGCCTGATCGCCGCCATCGTGTTCGCGAGCCTGCGCGCCTCGGCCGTGATCAACCAGCGCACATTCGTCAACTATCCGGTGCTGTGGTGCGCGATCATTGCCGACATCCTCGCCATCATCGTCGTAGTGTTCGCACGTCGCATCACCACCAATTGGCAGCGGCACAAGGCCATCATGCACATCGCGAACGCCATCGCCGCCATCGACATCGCGCTCACCCTGTTCTACGCACTGCCGGACGTTATTCTGCAGCTGACCATCTGGGTGGAGCCCGGCGATCCGATCTTCACCTCCGACATGCTGTTGCGCGCGCTCGGCTTCGCGCTGGGCCTGGCCATGTCGATTATCGTGGCCGCCATCTTCCGCACGCTGCGCTCCACCGCAGTGCGCGCCTCGTTCACCGCCGCGGTCCTCGCGGTGATGGTGATTCTCTTCATCCAGCACCTGACCGGTGTCATGCAGATTCTGCAGGCGCACGGCTTCCCGATGGGCCACACGGCCTTCGTGGCCCTCGCATGGTCGATCAACCACAACAGCTGGATGATCATGGCGCAGGCATTCGTGTTCCTGATTCCGGCCGTCGCCTCCGTGGTGGCCGGCTTCCGCATGCCGCTGACCGGTGCGAACGAAGCCATCGGACGCAAACACAAGGCATTCCGCCGCCGTGCCGTGGCCTCCGCCGTATGGAGCCTCGTGGCGATGATTGGTGTCACGCTGACCCTCACCGTCGGCGTCGCCGCAACCCAGCAGACCATCACCCTTTCGCCACCGGAGGCCTACTCACTCAAGGACGGCGTGGCCACCATCCCATTCAGCCAAGTTGAGGACGGCCATCTGCACCGCTTTGAATACAAGGCCAAGGACGGCACCGTCATGCGCTTCATCATCATCAAGAAGAACGGTGGTGCGTATGGCATCGGTCTGGACGCCTGCGAGAACTGTGGCGACGCCGGCTATTACGAAAAGGATGGCAAGATCATCTGCAAGAAGTGCGAGGTGGCCATCAACCTGGCGACCATCGGCTTCAAGGGTGGCTGCAACCCGATTCCGTTCCCGTACAAGACCGGCAACGGCAAGATCACCATTCAAACCACCGATCTGGACGCGCTGAGCGCCCACTTCCAGTGAGTGAAGGCAGGAGGCAAAAACCATGTTCTTTCTGCGTATGATCGCTCGATCGTTCACCCGCCAGCTGCGCCGGCGCCTGCTCATCGCGCTTACCGTATGTCTTTCGGCGACGGTGTCTGTGTCGATGCTGGGCGTCGTGTTCGACGTGGGCGACAAGCTCAACGCCGAGCTGTCCACCTACGGTTCGAACATCACCGTACAGCCCAAGGCGGATGCGGTCGTCTCCGACCTGTACAACACCGAGGCAGGCGGCGTGGCGTCCACCAGCGATCCGACCGCCTTTCTGAAGGAATCGGACGCGGCCAAGATCAAAACAATTTTCTGGGCGTTCAACATCACCAACTTCGCGCCGCAGCTCAACATTCACGCCACCGTAAACGGCACCAATGCGTCGATCGTCGGCACCTGGTTCAACAAGAACCTGAAGCTCTCCACCGGCGAGACCACCGTGGTGGGCGTCGAGGGCATGCGTTCGTGGTGGCAGCTTGACGGCAAGTGGCCCAAGGACGATTCCGACCAGGGCATTATCGGCAAGACGCTGGCCACCGAACTCGGCGTAACAACCGGCGACACCGTGACCCTCAACAAAACCACCGTCTCGGGCAAGAAGAACGAGCAGAAAATCACGCTCACCGGCGTCTACGATTCCGGTGACGAGGATAACGGCTCGCTATACATCGCATCCTCCATCGCTCAGGTGCTGGCCGATTTGCCCGATTCGGTGGACAAGATCGAGGTCAAGGCCCTGACCACGCCGGAGAACGACCTGGCCCGTAAAGCCGCGCAGAACCCGTCCGTGCTGAGCCAGGACGAGTGGGAGACCTGGTACTGCACCGCCTACCCAAGCTCAATCGCCTACCAAATTGAAGAGGTGATTCCGGGCGCTGTGGCCAAGCAGGTGCGTCAGGTGGCCGCTTTGCAGGGCAATGTGCTGCAAAAGACGCAGGCCGTGATGATTTTGATGACCGTGCTGAGTCTGATTGCCGCCACCGTGGCCGTGGCCAACCTGATGGTCGCCTCGATCGGCGAACGGTCCGGTGAGCTGGCGTTGCTCAAGGCGCTCGGTGCCACCGATGCCGCAGTGTCCCGCCTGATGATGGCTGAAACGGCGACGATTTCGTTGCTGGGCGCGATTGTGGGTGCGCTGCTTGGTTCGGGTGTGGCGCAGCTGATTGGGCAGGTGGTGTTCGGCTCCGGCATCACCATGCGACCCATGGTGTTCGTGCTGGTGTTCGTGCTGCTGGCCGTCACCGTGCTGTTGGCATCCGCCTCTTCGATTCGTTCGATTCTGAACCTCAAGCCCGCGGAGGTGCTCCATGGCCGCTGAGTTTTGCTCACATAACTGGGAAGGAGGAAACCGATGACTAACACCGGCATGTTCTTCAGGATGCTGTTCAGCGCCGTGTTCCGCCGTCGTTCGCGCGCGATGATGGCGGTAGTGGCGTCTCTGGTCGGCGCGGCCACACTGTTCTGCTTGGCGATGATTTGCATCGCCGTGCCGCAGCAGATGAATGAGGAGATGCGTGCGTATGGCGCAAATCTGATTGTCACGCCTACCGAATCCACTGGGGATAAGGCCGGCATAGATGAGTCGATGGTCCAGCACACCACTGAAATGGTCAAAGCCAAGGGTCCTGCGAAATACGCCACCTATCGCTACGAAAACGTGCGTGTGAACGCGTCTCCGTATGTGATGGCCGGTGTCGATGCGGCGCAGGTAAAGAACCTCAATCATCACTGGGTGGTCGACGGTAAGTGGCCGTCCTCCGGCAAGGTGCTGGTCGGCCGTGACATCGCCGATGCTATCGGTCTCAAGGTGGGCTCCGCCATCACTATCGGTTACCGTGCGTCCGATAATGCCAGCTCTACTGGTACTTCGGCCTCCTCTAACGAGGGGACTGGCTCGGCGAATGACGAGACCTCCTCAAGCAGCTCCCAAAACTCGTCCAACGACATGCAAGGCATGGATATGTCTGGCGACATGGCTGGTATGGATATGTCAGGCTCGTCTTCCTCGGACCAGTCGTCCTCAAGCCAAACCTCTAATGGCCAATCAGGCCAATCCCCATCCGATCAGCCAACTCAAGACGGCCGCGTCTCCAGCGACATCATGGATACCTCCGGCACCGAATTCCGTGTGGCCGGCATCGTGGACACCGGCGGCAGCGAGGATTCGATCATCTACGCCACCAACGCCGACGTCAACAAGCTCACCGGCGTGACGCGCGGCGTGGACGTTATTGAATATTCGGCCGGAACCAGCGACCTCGCAGGGCTGGTTTCCAGTATCAATGAGATGACTTCCATGCACGTCAAGGCGCAGCAGGTCACTAAGATCACCGCCTCTGACACCCGCATCATCACCATGTTGCAGACGCTGTTCTGGGTCGTCTCGCTCGTGGTGCTGGTGCTTACGCTCGTCGGCGTTGGCACCACAATCAGCTCGATCGTCTCGCAGCGACGCAACGAAATCGGCCTGCGTAAGGCCCTCGGTGCCAGCTCACGCGCAATCGGCATTGAGTTTTATGTCGAATCGGCGTTTTACGGCCTCATCGGTGGTCTGATTGGCACTGCAATCGGCTACGGCCTCGCCAGCTGGCTGTGCGTGGCGGTGTTCGAGCGCTCCATCGGATTCAACTGGTGGCTGGCGCTGATTTCCGTGGTGTTCAGCGCGTTGGTCGCCGTAGTCGCCTCCATCCCGCCCGTCCACCGCGCCACCCGTATTGACCCTGCCGTTGTGCTTCGCGAAGAATAAAGAAAGAGAATCGTCATGCTACTTGAACTCGACCACATCTCGAAGATCTACGGCGACCTGCACGCCGTAGACGACCTCAATCTGACCGTGCCGGAAGGCGAATGGCTGGCCATCGTCGGTTCCTCCGGTTCGGGCAAGACCACGCTGATGAACATGATTGGCTGCATGGACACGCCCTCCAAGGGTTCCGTGAAGCTCGAGGGCCGCAAGCTGGAGGATCTGAACGCCACGCAGCTGGCCGACGTGCGTAAGAACCTCATCGGCCTGGTATTCCAGAAGTTTTATCTGGTGCCGCACCTGACCGCTGTGGAAAACGTGATGGTGGCGCAGTACTACCATTCGGTGGTCGATGAGAAGCAGGCCATGGAAGCGCTGGAGAAAGTCGGTCTGAAGGATCGCGCCCACCACCTGCCCGGCCAGCTCTCCGGCGGCGAGCAGCAGCGCGTGTGCGTGGCTCGTGCGCTAATCAACGATCCGAAGCTGATTCTGGCCGACGAGCCCACCGGTAACCTTGACGAGAAGAACGAGAAGATCGTGCTCGACCTGTTCCGCAAGCTGCATGAACAGGGCACCACAATCATTGTGGTTACGCACGATGCGCTGGTCGCCAGCTGCGCGCAGCGCGAGATCATGCTCAACCACGGCGTGCTCGTCGGCGAGAAGTGGAATGACGAGGATGCGCGCAAGGCGTATGAGGCGGTCGGTGGCAAGCCCGCTTCCACGGGTGCGCAGGTGGAAGGCGCACAAAACGGCGAAACCGCCATCGGATTCGCCGACCCCACCAAGGCCGCAAAAACCGGCGGCGAAGAGTAGGGCCGTATATTGGCTTCCCCGGGCACGAGGGGAGCCAGTGTGAGGTGCGAATAGGATATTGGATATGACTGAAAAGAACACGTTGAAGAAGTCCGCGACGCTGGCGGCGGCTGGACTGGTCGTGGCCGGTGCGCTGCTGGCCGGGTGTGGCGAATCCAAGGCCACGCCGATGGATGATGCGTATGCCGGCAATTCGGGCGAGACCCAGAAATCGCAGGAAGAGCAGTCGCAATCCCAGTCGGATAGCTCGAATGGTTCCGATTCCAGCTCGTCTCAGAACGACCCGTCCACCACCACATCCGACAAAAAGGACACCGGCAACTACAAGGACGGCGACTACTCCATCAACGGTCAGTATGGCCCGGTCGGCGAGGATTCCATCGATGTTCATCTGACCATCAAGGACGGCAACGTTGAGAACGTGGAAATCGTGGGTCACCCGTTCACCAAGATTTCCAAGGGCCACCAAGATGACTTCGCCAAAGCCATCAACGGCGTGGTGGACGGCAAGCCCCTGAAGGGCCTCAAGGTGGATAAGGTCGCCGGCGCCAGCTGGACTTCCGACGCCTTTAACAAAGCCCTCGAAGTCGCCCGCCAAGAGGCGTCCATTCAGTAGTAGGTAGACATCTGCAGATTTTTCAACCGCGGGAATGGGCATTCTCCGCTTCAAGGGGCTGATTTGGCCTTTGCGGAACTTCTACTTGCGTTTCGAGGGGCTGCTTGAGGGCGAGATCTCAACTATCAGACGCATATTGGTTACGTTATTCTGCCGTTTTTAGTGCCTGTCTACTTTGCCATCAGCCCCTTGAAGCGGAGATAGATGTTCTGAAAAGACCAAATCAGCCCCTCGAAGGCGAAGTGCACGTGTAGTCCGTTACTTCAGTAACGCCGGCCAGAGTAGATCAGACATACGGGCGGCCCAGGCGGTGTCGTCATCCATCGCTTTGCCTTCGATGGCCTCGTACGCCACCAAAGACCCGATGATGGTGGACAACAGCAGTTTCTCGTCAACGCTTTCGCGGAATACACCTTGCGTCACGCCCTGCTTCAAGAATGCGGCAACTCGACCCAGCCACGGCGTAATCACCTGATTGACAATGTGCTGGAAAAATTCGGCCTCGCTGGATAGCACAATGCCTACGCGCTTGACATCGATGTTGTTATTGCGCACCCAGTCCACCAGTCGTTGCAACAACTGAGTGAAATGCTCCCGCGTGGGGCTGGGTACTGGGCCGGCGTCCGGGTTGACCAGATACATGGCACTGATCTCGCGCAGCAGCTCGTCAGCATTATGGTAACGGCGGTAAATCGTGGTTTTGGCCACGCCGGAACGACGAGCCACCTCTTCGATGGTCACGCCGCTGATGCCGCGATCCACGGCGATCTGCAGCGTGGCCTGCATCAGCTTGCGATCCGTCGCCTCGCGGGTACGCTCGCCTCGGAGCATCGTGTCCGTTGTCCTCTCCATCATCTCTTCTCTTCAACATGTGCTCCCGCTGGCGGGAGCTGGCCGGCGAAGCCGGACTGAGGGTGGTTCATGTCGTCGGCTCGGGCCATATTCCCTAGCTCAGTACCTTAGTGCTCTCGACCTGCGCCACATACCACTGGTTGAACTTCACCAGTGGCTTGCGCAGCAGCAGTCCCAACAGCAACAGCGGCGGTATGAACGCCAGCAGCAGTCCGGCAGCCCTCCAATAGTCCATGTCGTAGATGCCGGCAATAGCCGCGCGCATCATCGTCACTGCGTGGGTGAGTGGCAGGAACGGGCTGACTTTCGCGATGAAATCAGGCAGCATTTGCATCGG
Source organism: Bifidobacterium sp. M3-N-101 (assembly GCF_023656805.1). Taxonomy (NCBI): domain Bacteria; kingdom Bacillati; phylum Actinomycetota; class Actinomycetes; order Bifidobacteriales; family Bifidobacteriaceae; genus Bifidobacterium; species Bifidobacterium sp. M3-N-101. The sequence goes on along the minus strand of NZ_JAMOKQ010000002.1, from coordinate 170,435 downwards.
GTAGGCGGCGTTCGCGCCCGATATCTGCACGATGAGCATCAGCACGCCGATTGCTTTGCCCACATTGCCGAAGCTCGCCACCATGGTGTAAGCGAAGAACGAGAACACCAGCGAAGCCAGCCATCCTGTCAGCATGAACAGCAGTGGATGCACGGCCTGCACGTGCAGGAACAGCAAATCGCCGCCCAAGGACACAGTGGACTGCAGCAACGCAATCAGCGCGAACACCCCGTAATGGCCTAGGAATAGCTGATGTGGGCGCGGGTTGCCCAGTGATTCGCGGGTGCGCCGCGACACGGAGGTTTTGAGCGTGACCGCCATCAGTAGCGATCCGACCCACAGCGGAATCAGCGTATAGAACGGGGCCATTGAGGAGCCGAAATTCGCCACAGGGAACACGGCCTTGCGTTTGAGCTGCACTGGAGCGGCCAAGGTGCTGGCCAACGTTTCGGGGTCGTTGCCCAACACCTCCTTGACCATGCTCATGTCGCCGCTGTTCAGTGCCTCGCTCAGCTTGCCGTTGAACGACGTCAGTTCGGAGCTTGCGGAGCGTAGTTTGTTGGCCACTTTGTCCAATGTGGCGTGGGCCTCGGCAAGCATGCTGTCGGCATCGCTTGATGTGCTTCGCAGATCGCTGAGTGTGGTGTTCAACTTGGCCGCGCTGGTGTCCAGAACACTGGAAGCATCGGCAACCGTGGCCGACAAGGACTCGATTTGTGGCTGCACGTTCCTGGCGTAATCCGCGGCGATGCTGGCAATGCTGTTTTGCGCCTGCTTGGCCAGATCCTTGACCTGCGCCCGCTGGTTCTGCGCGTCTTGGTTGCCCTGGCGGATATCGCTGGCTGTCGTGTTCAGCGCCTGCTGCAACCTGGTCTGCCGTGTGATTGAGCGGTCCAATGCCTTGACGATGGACGAATCGTCGCCCAGTAGTCCGGCCAGCGTATTGCGGATTTCGGTATATTGCGCGGTCTGCTTGCCCACGGCTGTGGCCTGGTGTTCCAGCTCGTCGGCGGTCGTGGTGGCTCCGCTGTTCGCGTCGGCATAGAGCTTATCGATGGAATCGGACACCGCGCCGAAGCTGGAGGCGCTCGTGTCCAGCGCGTTGCTCATTGCCTCGGTGGTGGTGCTGAGTGTGCCGGCCACATCGCTGACGCCTTGTTTGGCGCCTTTGAGATCTGTGCTGCCTTGTTGCGCGGCGCTGGAAGCCTGCGTGATGAGCGCGTTCGCGGTGTCCAGCAGAGCGCCGGCGGAATCGGTGAGTGAGCCATAGGTGCCGAGGAGATTGGCGGTGCTCTCGAGCTGGGTGGCGAATCCGGCGATATTCGTATTGAAGGTGTTCAGTTGCTCTTTCGCTGCGGGCGTGGAGAGTTGGTCAGCCAGCGATGACGCAATCTCCAGCCCGGCTGAGGTGATGGTTTTGGCAAAGACGGTGTTGATTTCCGCCGCCACCTCGTCGGTGCCCTCGTTGAGTAGGTTCGGAGCCAGCGCGTTCTTCTTCTCGTTGCGGTAGTAGGTCAGCTCGGCGTGCTGCACATCGTCGGAGAAGAAGGTCATCATGTCTTTGCTGAACTGCTTCGGAATCACGATGGCCGCATAGTATTTACCGGATTTCGCGCCTTCGATGGCGTCGGACTTGGAGGTGATGGTCCAGTCGAGTTCGCTGTTGGCGCGCAAGGCGTTGACCACTTGGTCGCCTACGGTGACTTTAACCGGAATCAGATCGGATCGATAGCCCTCATCCACATTGGCTACGGCGAACTTCAGGTTCTTCATGTTAGAGAACGGATCCCAGCAAGCGGCCACATTGAACCAGGTGAACAGGCCGGGAATCATGACCAAGCCAATCACGATGATGATGGACACCACATTGCTGGTCAAGCGCTTGATGTCGCCGGTAAAGAGCTTCCAGATTGTGCTCATCGTGCGTGCTTGCCTTCCTTGGTCGGCGGTGTTGCGGGAATGGTAAGGGTGTCTGCGCTGTGGTCGGGCCGTGCCTCGACGTTGGCCGGCGGCCGGTGACCGGTTTTATGCCTGTACAGCATGGCGCGAATCGATTCGTCGGAGAGGTTGCCGAGTTCGGTTTGGCGGCGGATGGAATCGCGCATATATTCCACGACCATCAGGAAGCCGACGATGATGAGCACCCATGCCAGCCACGTGCCCATCACCACGATCTTCTCGCTGGTGGTCAGCGAGAAGACGATGATGAGCGCTGCCGGCACCACGAATCCGGCAATCAACGCGCCCAGCAAGAGGCGTGGGTAGTGGTAGGCGAATTTGGCGGCGCGGCGCTCGATGGCGTGGCGGTATTCCTCGCGGTCGGCCAGTGCGGCGATAGCCTGGGTGACGCGGTATTCGTTGCTGGTGATGTGCACCGGCTCGCCGATAATCATGTCGCTTTCCTTGATTTCGCGGGCGAACAGACGGTTGAGATTCGCCAGCTTGGGACGGGCGCCGAGGCCGAGCAGGAAGGCGAGCATGGCGAAAATTAGCAGTTTGCCGATGTAGCCAAACCAGTGACCGTCATAGAAACCGCCGATGGTCTCGCGCAAGGCATCGATGGAATAGGTGAACGGCAGCAACGGGTAAAGCGTGCGGAAGAATCCCGGCATCATTTCGATCGGGTACAGACCGGAGGCGCCGGGCACCTGCAGGATGACCAGCGCCACGCACACGCCTTTGCCTACGTGCATGAAGGTGGTGGAGAGGGCGAAAATCACTGACATGTACACCAGTGAAGTGATGACGCAGGTGAGCAGGAACACGGGCGCGCTCGCGCATTGAATGCCGATGATGAGGTCGCCGATGCCAGTGACAAGGCCCTGGGTTGCGGCCAGCGTGGCCAGCAGCAGGAAACGGCCAAGATAGCCCTGGGAGGGGGTGAGGTTATCGATGTCTTCATCGTCGGTCTCGAGCTTGGGAATCACTACAAGCACGAATGCGCCTACCCACAGAGACAGGGTGGTGAACAGCGGTGCCATGCCGGAACCATAAGCGGCGACCGGATAGATGGCCTTCTCGATAATGACGGTGGGAGAGAGCATGAAGTCGGATATTGTGCTGGCGTCGAGTTTGCCGTCGGTGCCGATAAGCGCGTTTAGCGAACTGGAGATGCTCAGGGCCTTGATATCCGTGGCGAGTGTGCTGAGTTTGGCCTGCACACCGGCCAGAGCCTGGTCGGTGCTGTTCAACGCGGTTGTGGTGGAGGAGACCGCTTTGTCGAGCTGGTCGAGGGTCTGCTCCGATTGATCGATGAGCGAGCTTTGCGAGGTGATGCCATTGGACAGCGTACTGGCTGTGGAACTCAACGTGTTCAGGCCGGTGTTCAGTTGGGGAAGCGCGCCGGAAACCAGTGTACTGCGTGCGGTGTTGGTGGCATCCAGTGTGGTCTGGGTAGCGGTGTTGAGGCTGCTGGCCAGGCCTGCGGTATCGGTGTAGGTGTTACCGATGGTGGTGTTGAGACTGCTGAGATTATTCAGGGTTTCGGCGAGGTTGCTATTGCGGTTGTCCAGCTTGCTGATGGCGGATTTGAGCGGTTCCTGATTGGCGTTCGGCAGTTCCTTGAGCTGGGCGATGATATCGGCATTGGCCTGATTGATGTCTGCGGCGGTATTGATCATGCCGCCTACCTGCTGGTTGGCGGAGTTCAGCATGCCGGTTACTGTGCCGATGCTCTGATTGGCTCGAGAGGAAGCCTGGCTCAGCAGGCTTGACCCTTGGTCGAGGGAGCCGGATGTGGCGGTGACGAAAGTATTCAGACTGGTCTGTGTGGTGCCGATGAGTTTGGACGCGCCGGCCAGTCCCTGTGCGGTGTCGATGCCGAGTTCTCGTGCGTCTTCCAGCGCTTGGCGGGCCGTCCGTGTTTGTTCAGGCGTGCCGGCGAGCTTGGTGTTGAGTTTGGCGATGGTGTCTCGCGTGTGCTGCACGTCACTGGAGGCTTCATTGAGTGTAGTGATCGTTTTGGCTTTGGTCTGGTCTTCGGCAGCGATGGCTTTGTCTCCGACCGTGTTGATGACTTCGGTAAGCACCTCGGACACGGTGGACACAAAAGTGGAGTTGACCGTGCGGTCCACGGTGGATGCGCCGACGTCGGTGACTTTGGGCGCGATGGCGCTGGCTTTCTCGTTGACGTAGTACTGGAGGGTGGGTTTGTCTTTGCCGCCGGTCACCACACCGGCAAGGTCATTGGAGAAATCCTTGGGAATCACGATGGCGGCATAGGCTTTGCCGGATTCGACCTGGCTCATTGCTTCGGCCTCGGTAACGAAGGTCCAGCCGAGCTGGTCGTTGTCTTTAAGCTGGTTGACGATTTGGCCGCCAAGATTTTGTTTGCCGATCAGGGCGTTGTCGGTGCCGGTGTCGTTGTTGGCCACGGCGACGGTGATGCCGTTGGTGTTGCCGTATGGATCCCAGAAGCCGACGATGTTGTACCAGGAATACAGCGGCGGAATGAACACCATGCCGAACATGATCACCCAAGCTGCCGGCACTGTGAACAGGCGCGCGAAGTCGCGCTTGAGAACTTTCAGGATGTTGCCCACTGATACCCCCGGAGCCTGCTGCTGGATTACTGCGTTTCTCGTAGCGATACGGTAAGCGTAGCGCTACGGTTTAAGTAGCGTAATACCGCCGGGGGAGATTGATGGGTGATTTCGTCCGAATATGCGACTGCCCGGCGGCTTATCGTGCGCCGTTGGACAGTGTGTCTGGTTTTGGTGTTTGTGGGGCGTTGAAAAGAGTCGTTTTGGGCGGTATCCTCTCCCTGCCGGGAAAGCCCACCGCGTGGTTAACTTTTCACCGCGATGTGTTTGTCCCACCACGTAGTGACTGTTCCACGGCGAGGTGTCGCAAAATGGCTTTATTCAGCCAAAACCAAAATCCTGCTGACAACGTGGTGGAAGTTTTACTACGTGGTGGGGTGTTCGCCGCGTGGTGGAGGTGGCTGTAAGGGTGTCAAACTGTTTTGATGCTCCTAAGTTTGGCAAACCCCCGATTGGGGTGATAGCGTGAGATGACGCTACGCGGAGGGAAATCATGCTCAGAAACGACGATGCGGCCGCAAGCCCCGGGAATGCGCGGGAGCGTCGCAGCGGCATGGATATGCCGGGCACACATGCGGATTCCGAGGATAGGACTGCCGCGGACAACACTGTCCACGTTGCCGATGGTGCCAAGTCCGCCGTCGTGGCTGATTTGGTGGCCGACGAGTTGGACGTTGTCGGTCTGAATCCCGATGCCAAGCGTCTGCCGATTCTGGCGCGTATCTATGGTGTGCTGGTACTGCTCGACGGTCTGGCCGTGCTGCCGCTGGTGGTGCTGACCTGCATCTACTCCGTGCGTGAGATTCTGAATGGCCGTGTGCACGTCGATGCGATGAGTCTGACCTTCATTCTTTCCGTGGTCTACGCGTTGGTACTGATTGTCAGTGCCGTATGCCTCATCGTGTTCGGTGTTCTGTTATTGCGTAATCACCGCCGTTATGCCGCGCGATGGACGTATGTGCTGATGCCTCTCACCTTGGCCGACGGCATGCTGTCTCTGGCGCTGACCGGCCTCGGGTTCAACCTGTTGCTGCCGATGATCCAGATGATCATCCTCATCGTGATTTCGGTGACTGCCGATCCCTCCCTGATAGAGGAGAGACGCTTGCAACGCGCGCTCAAGCGTATGGATGAGCGCGATGAGTACGAGTCCGCCGTTGCTGTCGGCATGCTCGGGCGTGACCAGTCCGGCAAAGGCTATATCGCACTGGACTTCTTCAATGTCTTCTGGCTGTTCACCATCGCTTCAGTGGGTGGCTTGATTGTGGAGACGATATATCATTTTGCGCTCTATAACGGTGAGCTGCAGGACCGCGCGGGTCTGCTGTGGGGGCCGTTCTCGCCGATTTACGGCTGCGGTGCGGTTTTGGTCACCGTGTGTTTGAACCGCATGTGGAAGGCGAATCCGTTTCTGATTTTCTGCGCGTCGGCGGTGATTGGCGGTGCGTTCGAATACTGCACGAGTTGGTTCATGGAAGTGGCATTCGGCATCACCGCATGGGACTACACCGGTCGCTGGCTATCCATTGACGGGCGTACGTCGGGCCAGTTCATGTTCTTCTGGGGTCTGATTGGCGTGGTGTGGGTCCGCTGGCTGTTGCCTCGCCTGCTCGCGCTCATCAATCGGATCCCTTGGAAAGTGCGGTATTCGTTGACTGCGGTGTGTGCGGTGCTGATGGTGATCGACATCGTCTTCACCCTGATGGCCCTAGATTGCTGGTATGGGCGCATGGCCGGTCAGCCGCAGACTTCGCCGGTTGCGATGTGGTTCAGCGAGCGTTATAGCGATGCCTATATGACCAATCGTTTCCAGACCATGCACCTCGATCCCTCCAAGGCCGGGCGAATGTGACGAATCTCTTATGCGAGAGGCGTAAGACAGCTCGTGCGTGGTGACCGGCCGGGCGATAGACTGGAGCATGTTGTGATAATTTGGGGTCTCCGACAGGGAGGCCGCCGGTCGCGCCACTGCCGGGACCTTGGTCTCGGTTGCCGACGAACCGGTTGAGCGGGCAATCACATATTGCCCACCTGCAAGGAAAGGCAAGGCACATGGCCGAAGCTACGGCAAACATCGGTGTGATCGGACTGGCTGCGATGGGTTCCAACTTGGCGCGCAACCTGGCACACCACGGCAACACGGTGGCACTGTTCAACCGCCACTACTCCCGCACCGAAAAGCTGATGAATGAGCATGGCGCCGAAGGCAACTTCGTGCCGGCCGAAACGCTCAAGGAGTTCGCCGCATCCCTGAAACGCCCGCGTACCGCGATCATCATGGTCAAGGCCGGTGCGCCGACCGACGCGACTATCGAGCAGCTGGAAGAGGTGTTCGAGCCGGGCGACATCATCGTCGACGGCGGCAACTCCTTCTTCAAGGACACCATCAAGCGTGAGAAGGAAGTGCGTGCCAAGGGCTTCCACTTCGTGGGCTGCGGCGTATCCGGTGGCGAGGAGGGCGCGCTCAACGGCCCGTCCCTGATGCCCGGCGGCACTGCGGAATCCTGGAAGACCCTGGGCCCGATCCTCGAGTCCATCGCCGCCAAGGTGAACGGTGAGCCGTGCGTGACCCACATCGGCACCGATGGTGCCGGACACTTCGTCAAGATGGTGCACAACGGCATCGAATACGCCGATATGCAGGTGATTGGCGAGGCTTACGACATTCTGCGCCGTGGACTCGGCATGGACGCCGAGGAGATCGGCGATGTGTTCGAGGAGTGGAACAAGGGCGACCTTGACTCCTACCTCATCGAGATCACCGCTGAGATTCTGCACCACAAGGACGCCGAGACCGGCAAGCCGTTCGTGGACGTGGTCGTGGATCACGCCGGCATGAAGGGCACCGGTACCTGGACTGTGCAGACCGGTCTGGAGTTCGGTTCTCCGGTGGCCGCAATCGGCGAGGCAGTGTTCGCTCGTGCGCTTTCCTCCCATGGCGGGCTGCGTGAGGACGCTCAGAAGGAAGGCCTGGCCGGCCCGAACAAGACCATCGATTTGGCTGGCGAAGACAAGGCCGCGTTCATTGAGGACGTGCGCAAGGCGCTGTTCGCCTCCAAGGTGGTGGCCTACGCGCAGGGTCTGAACGAGATTCAGGATGGAGCCAAGGAATACGGTTGGGACATCAACCTGTCCGAGGTGGCCCGTATTTGGCGTGGCGGCTGCATTATTCGTGCCCAGTTCCTGCTCGACCGTATCACCGAGGCCTTCAAGGGCGATAACCCGCCGGCCTCCCTGCTGTTCGACCCGTACTTCGAGAAGATTATCGGCGAATCGCAGGATGCATGGCGTCGCGTGATCGTGCGCGCTGTGGAAGCCGGTATCCCGACCCCAGTGTTCTCCAGCTCCCTGGCCTACTACGATGGGCTGCGCTCCAAGCGTCTGCCCACTGCCCTGACCCAGTCCCAGCGCGACCTCTTCGGCGCCCACACCTACGGCCGCGTAGACAAGCCCGGCGTGTTCCATACTTTGTGGGCCGAAGAGGGCAAGCCGGAAATCGAAGCGTAGCTTCGGAAGTTCCGGCTTAGGGGAGCCCGGTGGGCTCCCCGGCCCTCTTCGGAGCGAGGCGGCTGTGCCGTCGGGCCAACACTGAGCCTCGCCGCAGGCAAGTCCCTAATTGCAGGGCCGGAGGCGAAGAGGGCAAGCCGGAAATCGAGGCGTGACGATATAGCTAGGCTCCCCTCAGAGAGGGGAGCCTAGCTACAGCTTTACAGCTTAGTGACGGTTTCTTCCGTGGAGAACCAGATGAATTCGTCCACTCCGTTGGCGTAGGACGACGGATAATTCGGATTATTCGACTTCGCAAATACGTGTGCCAGCGAATCGGCCTTACTGGCACCGGCAGCGAAGAACCATGTGCGGCGCGAACTCGCAATCATCGGAGCCGTCAAAGAAACACGCAACGGCGGCATCTTGGGGGAGTGATTCACACCCACAGCCAGCCGGTCGATGACTTTAACCTCATCATGGCCGGGGAACAGCGAAGCGTAATGGCCATCTGGTCCCATACCCAGAATCATCAGGTCGATGGTCGGCTTCGGGCCAAGCTCACGGATGAGCTCGGCCTCGTAATCGCGTGCAGCGGCGTCAAGCAACGCGTCGTTGGCAGCGTCAGCGGCGGCACGAACGGCGTCGTCATCGCTTTCGGCATTGGCCATGGCGTCGGCAATCTCGTCGGTGGAACGCACGTCGGCTGCCATCTCATGAATATTCGACTCGGGCAGCTTGCCGTCGGCCACCAGTTTGTCCAGTAGCAGTCGGCGGGCTTCCAGCGCATTGCGGTCGGTATCGTACGCCGGCACAAACCGTTCGTCACTCCACCAGAAATGCACGCGAGACCAGTCAATCGCCTCGGCCAGCGGATCATCCAGTACCAATCCCAGTGGTTGCGCGGCCGAGCCGCCGGACAGCGCCACATCCACGCGCGTGCGATGCGTACTATCCGGCAGCCTTTCAGCAAGCAGATCAAGCAATGCCAGCGCAAACCGCTGTGCGCCGGCCTGAATCATCAGATCCTTGTCTGGATAGACGACAAGTTTACGAGTTGCCATAAGTGTTCCTTCACGTAAAAAAAGACCACCCTCAGTCAGCTCCCGTCAGCGGGAGCCAATATGCTCCTCCCGCTGACGGGAGGTGGCACGAAGTGCCGGAGGGTGGTCAAATGAATATGCTCATCAGTGACGAATCAGATCCCAGCCCTTATTGATGACATCGGCGTAAATCTCATCCGGATCGATGCGACGCAACTCTTCGGTGAGGCAGTCCTCAATCGTGCGTACGGGAACGGAAATCGTCTGCGGAGCCTGCCCCGGCATGGAAATCAGTGCCTGATCCTCATACGGGCGTTCCAGTGACACCACGCCGTCATCGCGAGTCAGGTACACGCCGGTCACAGCCTCGGCATCGGGTACGAATTCGGTTTCGACTGGCACTCCGAGCTTGAGGTGCAGCCATGCGCACAGCAGTTCCATCGGCAGGAAGTCGGCCTTGCCGGTCACCTTGGCAGCAGTGATGGGCAGGTGCGGCGGCTGATCCAGCATGGAGGCGAGCATCGCGCGCCATACGGTCAATCGGGTCCAGGAAAGATCGATGTCTTCTGGAGTCCAGTTGCGGCGCAGGCGTTCGATCGTTGCCTCGGGATTGTTGGAGTTCAGGGCGTCGGTGATACGGCTGCGGGCCATCGCACCCAACAGATCCTTGGAAGGATTCGACGGTGGCGTGGTCGGCCACCAAGCCACTACTGGTACATCCGGCACCAGCAGAGGAATGACCAGAGTATCCGGGTGATTGATCAGGCCGTTGCGCGGGCGCAGAATAATAATCTCGCCGGCACCGGCATCCGCGCCGAAGCGCACCTGGGCGTTCAGATTGGAGTCATTCGGGTCGGCTGAGCCATCCGTCAGGTCGACTGCCGGATTATCGCGGTTGGCGCTGACCTCGGCGGCGACTTCACTGGCATTCGGCTCGTCGTTGGATTCGCTGCTGTGTGCGGTATCGGGCACAACGGCGATCACGCGGCAAGGATGCTCGCGGCTGGCCGAATTGGCCACCTCAAGCGCGTGCTCCAGGTTGGTGTCGTCGGTGGCGATCAGCAGCGTCAATACACGGCCGGTCGCCGATTCGCCGCGCTCCTCGTGCAGTTGCTCGATTTTGTGCGCAATCTCGCGGGTGCGAGTGTTCGGCATATCGATGATCATGGCATCCTCCAGTGGCGGTCGTCGCGTTCCAGCATCTCATCGGCCTGTGCCGGTCCCCACGTACCAGCGCGGTAGGCCTGCGGCTGGCCGAGCGTGGCCCAGAATTGTTCAATCGGATCGAGGATTTCCCAGCTCAGATTCACCTCTTCGGTGGTCGGGAACAGAGGCGGATCACCGAGCAGCACGTCCAGAATCAGTCGCTCATAGGCTTCCGGCGAGTTTTCGGTGAAGGAGCGGCCATAGCTGAAGTCCATGTTCACGTCACGGACCTCCATGGTGGAGCCGCCCGGCACCTTGGCGCCGAAGCGCATGGTGACGCCTTCATCGGGCTGCACGCGAATCACGATGGCGTTCTTGCCGAGTTCGCGCACGGCGGTCTGCTCGAACGGCAGGTGCGGGGCGCGCTTGAACACCACAGCGATTTCGGTCACGCGCTTGCCCAGGCGCTTGCCGCAGCGCAGGTAGAACGGCACGCCGGCCCAACGGCGGGTGTCGATGTCAAGGCGGATGGCCGCATAGGTTTCGGTGGTGCTGGAGGGGTCGATGCCCTTCTCCTCGAGGTATCCGACCACTTCGTGCGAACCCTGCCATCCCTTGGCGTACTGGCCGCGTGCGGTATTGGTGGCAAGATCCTTGGGCAGACGTACGGCGGAGAGCACCTTGGTTTTCTCGGCGGTCAGATCCTTGGCGGTGAAGCTCACCGGCTCTTCCATGGCGGTAAGGGCCATGAGCTGAAGCAGATGGTTCTGGATCACGTCTCGTGCGGCGCCGATGCCGTCGTAGTAGCCGGCGCGGCCGCCGATGCCGATGTCTTCGGCCATCGTGATCTGCACGTGATCCACATAATTGGCGTTCCAGATCGGCTCGTACATGGCGTTGGCAAAGCGCAGAGCCAGCAGGTTCTGCACGGTTTCCTTGCCGAGGTAGTGATCGATGCGGAACACGGAGTTCGGGTCGAATACTTCGGAGACCACGCTGTCGAGTTCCTTGGCGCTGGCCAAGTCATGGCCGAACGGCTTCTCGATAATCACGCGGCGCCATGCACCTTCGGACGAACGAGACAGGCCGGACGCGGCCAGCTGCTTGGCCACTTGCGGGAATGCGCGCGGCGGCACCGACATGTAAAAGGCATGATTGCCGCGCGTACCGCGGTCGCGATCAAGCTCCTGCACAGTGGCGCTTAGACGCTCAAAAGCCTCGGGGTCGTCGAACGTGCCCTGCACAAAACGGATGCCGGCGGCCAGATTGCGCCAGGTCGATTCTTTGAACGGGGTGCGGCAATGTGCCTGAACCGCGGTCTTGACGAATTCGATGAACCGTTCCTGGGTCCAATCGCGGCGTGCAAAACCGGTCAGGCCGAAGCTCGGCGGCAATAGGCCACGGTTTGCCAAGTCATAAACGGCCGGCAATAGTTTCTTTTGTGCCAGATCACCCGTGACACCGAAAATAACGAGGCTGCACGGGCCGGCGATGCGGGGCAATCGGAGGTCGCGCGAGTCGCGCAGGGGATTGCTCCAGTGGGGGGATTCACTCATGATTATTAAGGGTAGTCGCCGGAGGCTATCTATCGCTAGAGGCGATATACGATGTGGGCTGCGATTTATCGCACATTTGTGAAGTGCGGGCGGGGTAGGAGCGGGGTGAAGGCGGGAGTCCGAGCGATGGCGCGGTTCGAGATGTGCGCGTGAACGCCGTGCAGGCATATCAGCGTGCTGCCAGCATTTTTCCCAGTGTTCGTGCGAGTGTTCCAAAGATTGGAATCAGGGCTTTTCCATGTCAGCCCATTGGGAGAAAATGCATATGAATTAGTAACACAGTGTCAACTTTAGATGTGAAGTAATTATTATCATGCCTCGATCAGTGTCTTCGTCGTCGTATCCTCATGAGTATTCGAGGCATGCCTCCCACGCTGCAAAGCCGCATCGCCCACATCCACAACCGTGTAAGCCTCGCCAGCTGCGCCTTGATTGGCAGGCCCCGCTGCGCTTCTTCCAGAATCTGAGTGAGCGGTTGCCGCAACGTCATCACGGCAAGGTCAAGATACTTAAAGGTTCCGTATACACACGGCGTCGCATTGTGGTGGGCTGCTTGGGCGTGCTGCTGTTGGTCGAATTGTTCCAGCTGTTCTGGCCGTCCGACAAATTCTTCCCGCTCGCCACACTTGACGGTCATGCCGTGGGTGGGCAGAGTTCGCAGCAGGCTGCTGAGACGCTTAACGCCGCAACATTGAAACGCGCAGTAAAGCTGACCGATAAAACCACAGGCACTACGGTGTCGCTTACTGCCAAGCAGGCCGGCATCACGGTGGATTACACGGACCGGGCCAAGGCGGCGGCCAAGCATTCCGTGGTCAAGCGCATTGTTCCGTTCTCCTGGCTGTTCGTGCACAGCACCACATCCGATTCCCTGCCCGATGCGCTGGGAACGTCCGACAAGCAGGCGCATGAGGATATGCGCAATGCTTCGGTGCAAGGAACAAAGGGCGAGCTCAAGATAGTCAGCGCGGCACCCGGCTACACCTTTACTCCTGCGGATATTCGTTCTGCCGCTGGATCGAGTTTTTCCAGCAGCGCTACCGGCGACTTGGCCGCGGCAACCATCGAGATGGGCATCGTGAGCCCCACGGTCTCTGACGACACCGCCGAGCAACTGCTTGACACTTTGAATAAGGCGCTGAGCAAGGATGTCACGTTCACCTATGAAGACGGCACATGGACAGTGCCGGCCAAGAAAATCGTCAATACTGTCAGTGCGACAGTGAATGCGCAAGACGACACCAAGCTGGACGTTACCATCAGCGAATCCAAATTAATGCGGCAGCTCAAATCCAAAGGAATCGCTCTCAAGGTGGCAAAGAAAGCCGCTGACGCCGGTGTCACACCTGCGACGATTGCGGTGAAAGGAAGCGCCTATCAAGTCATAGACGCGAGTGCCACGGCGGCATCGCTGTCAGGCATGCTGGCCAGCGGGCAGAATGCGTCGGTTGCCATTTCAACCAAGGACTTCAGCAACGTTGAGTTGTATGAAGGTCTGCCCGCCAGCGGCACCATTGAGGAAAAGCTCCAGCAATTGTTCGGCGATGCCGATTATGAGGTCGCCGTCTACGACCTGAAAACCGGCAAATCCAAGATCCAGATTGACGCGGATACCGCGATGACCTCTGCCAGCACGTACAAGCTGTTCATCGCTTATTCGATGATCCATGCTGTGGAAACCGGCCAAGTCACGTGGGATAGCGCGCTCAATGGCATGACGCTGAGTTCCTGCATGGCCACAATGATCATTAATTCCGACAACAGCTGCCCGGAAGCGTGGCTGGCCCGTTACGGCTTCAGTACTGTCACCCAACAGGCGCATGATATCGGAGCCGCCAACACCAACTTCGTGCCGTACGGCATGACCACCACCGCCAACGATTTGGCCACAGTGCTCAAGGGCTTCTACAGCAACTCGATTGCCTCTCCGGATTCCACGGACCAGCTGTTCTCACTGATGGAAACGCAGGTGTACCGCGAAGGTATTCCTGCGGGCATAGGCTCGGACGGCGTGGTGCAGGACAAGGTCGGCTTCATGGACGGTTTGCTACACGATGCCGCAATCGTGCGCTCCGATAAAGGCGACTACGCGATGGTCATTATGACCGACGGCTCGAGTTGGAACAAAATCGCCCAAGCCAGTCTGCTGATTTACGAGTCTTTGTGAGTTCTGAAGGCCTGCGGCTGCTGGTTTTCGCAACGCCGTAGTTGAAATATCCCAAGACGGTGTGTAGTTTAGTAGAGTTGCCCCTCTAGCTCAACGGTTAGAGCAGCGTCCTTTTAAGTCGTGGGTTGTGGGTTCGAATCCCACGGGGGGCACGAGTAAATCCTTGGAATCGCAATGGTTCCAAGGATTTTTGGTTCGACCAGCCCAGCTCCTAGAGTGGTACTCCATGTCATGCACCACGATTCTTGTCGGCAAAAACGCCAGCTACGACGGTTCCACCATCATCGCCCGCGACGACGATTCAGGCTCCGGCCGTTACGATCCCAAGCGTTTCGTTGCCGTCGCCCCTGAAGACCAGCCGCGCCACTACCGCAGTGTGCTCAGTCACGTCGAAATCGACCTGCCGGACAATCCCTGCCGTTACACCATCGCTCCCAATGTGCTGAACAATCGTGGTGTGCTGGCCGAGGCCGGTGCCAATGAACACAATGTGGCAATGAGCGCCACCGAAACCATCGCCGTCAACGAGCGCGTGCTTGGAGCGGACCCGATGGTCGAGCTCAAGCCGGCCGTTAGCGAGCCCAACAGCCCCGATTATCAAGCCGAACAGCCGGGCGGCATCGGCGAAGAGGACATCATCACCCTCGTGCTGCCATATGTCGCCACCGCGCGTGAAGGCGTCGCTCGGTTGGGCGAGCTGCTTGAAACTTATGGCACCTACGAATCGAACGGCGTAATCATTTCTGACGTAGACGAGATTTGGTACGTCGAAACTATCGGCGGCCACCATTGGATCGCCCGCCGCGTGCCCGATGATTGCTACGCCACCATCCCCAACCAGCTCGGTATCGATGATTTCGACCTCGCGGACGCATTCGGCGAACGGCGTGAATACATGTGCAGCGCCGACCTGCGCGAGTTCATGGCGGTGCATCACCTCGACCGCACGATGGGTGCGACGTCGGGCCGTTTCAACCCGCGTAAGGCCTTCGGCGCCGCCACTGCCAAAGACCATATTTACAACACGCCTCGCGCTTGGTACATGCAGCGTCATCTCAACCCGAGCGAGGACTGGGATTCGCCGTCCGCCCGCCATACGCCTGAATCCGATGACATTCCGTGGTGTCGCGTACCGGAAGACAAGGTGAGCCTTGAGGACGTCGATTTCCTGCTGTCCTCGCACTTCGAAGGCACGCCGTACGACCCGTATGGTACGACCGGTACGCCGGAATCGCGCCACCGGTACCGTCCGATTGGTGTGAACCGCACCGGCCATATGGTGGCGATTCAGATTCGTCCGTATGTGTCGGCTGCCAATCGCACGGTGATGTGGGTGTCGTTCGGTTCCGGCCCGTTCACTGCTGCTGCGCCGTTCTACGCAAACGTCAACGATACGCCTGCCTACCTGCGTGACACCACGCCCGAAGTCTCCACTGGCAACCTGTATTGGACGAACCGCCTGATCGCCGTTGTGGCCGACGCGCACTGGTATGAGACGAACCGGTTCATCGAGGGCTATGCCGAGAGTGTGCGCGCGTTCGGTCACCAGCTTGTCGAACGTACGGATGCTTCGTTGGCCGCTGGCGGTGAGGTCGCGCACGATGTGCCGACCGTGTTGGAGCAGGCCAACGACGACATGGCCGACTACCTGCGCGAACACACGACCAAGCTGCTGAACGACGTGCTGTACACCTCCAGCAACTTGATGCACAACAGTTTCGCAATGTCCGACCGCTGGGCCGAGTAGCAAAACATCGGTTGGTAATAGTTATGCCCCCTGCTTGGTGTGTCAGCGGGGGGCAAACCTTGGCCTAGTTGAAGCCGACGATCCGCTCGGCGATGAGATAGCCGTTGCGCACGATCCAACGGCCGGGTTTGCCGGGCAAATTGAGCGCGCGGGACATCAGTTTGGCGCGTACATCCTTGCCGATGGCCGGTGAATAGGCGTCAATCGCGTCCCACAGCTCGGTTTTCTTAACATAATTGGCCGGATCGCGCGAAAGGATCAGGAACGCCGAGGTCACGCATGACTCGATTGCCAGGAAGTGAATCATGTACCGGTACAGGCCTTCCGGCACTGTGCCGCGTTCGGGCGTGGCCTCGGTCATCAACCGGTTGACGAGCCGCAGCTGGTCCACGCGGCGAATCATCACGTCGGTCTGCACGCTCTGGCCCTCACGCCCGATGAAGTAGTGATAGAACGGCACATCGAGATACTGGATGCGCTTCACCCACGGGAACGGCTGGTACGAGTAATAGAAATCGACGTAGAACGTGTGCTCGGGCAACTGCAGCCCGGAATCGCGCACCACCTGCGTGCGGAAAGTGAGCGCATGCATGATGATGTACTGAGCCAGGCCGAACTTGCCCAGATCATCCCAGCCGAGCACGCGGCCGGTCTCCATCACATGACGGAAGTTCACCACGATCTTGTGGCGCTTGGTCACTTTGTCATACACATAGTTGGTCACCAGCATGTCGATCGGCTCGCTGGCCTCACGTTGCGCGCGCAACGTGGCCAGAACCGTGTCGATGGCCTGCGGGTCGACCCAATCGTCCGCATCCACCACCTTGACATACATGCCTGTCGCCGCCGCGATACCGGTGTTCACCGCGCCGCCGTGACCCTTGTTCTCCTGATGAATCGCCCGCACGACGCCTGGATTGGTGCGTTCCAGCTTACGCGCGTACTCCAGCGTGCCGTCTTTCGAACCGTCGTCCACAATCAGCACTTCGAGGTCGCGGGTGTCGCTCGCCGAAAGCAGCGAGTTCACGCAACGGTCGAGATAGGACTCCATATTGTATGCGGGGATCACAAAGGTGAGCGTCTTTGCCGTGTTGGCCATGAAAGTCTTACGTCCTCACATATTTAGTCGTTCTGTTCAGTTTCCTGTTCAAACCGTAGCACTTCGGCTTCCGGCTCGGCAGAGTGTTGCGCAACCTGCTTCCCTGAACTCACATTCTGCAACCCTGAATCTTCCCTGAGCGTGTGGTCGAGGTCCGTCTGCTCTAAGGGCGATGATGCCTCGCCGTCCGGGGCCGGTGTTTCGGCATCGATCCCGCGCTTGGCCCGGCGCTCGGCCTCCTTCCGGGCCTTGACGCCTTCAAACAACAGCTGCGGCTTGGAATCGAGCCGGCTCAGGCCATGCCATGCCAGGTCCACGATGTACGCGGCCAGCTGCTCCTTGCTCACCTTGGGCCGGTCGGCCCAGTACTGGCCGGTGAACACGGTCATGCCCACCAGCATCTGTGCGTAGTATGGCACGCCCTTAACGGAGAGCTTCTGCCGTTTGAATGTTTCGGAAAGAATATCTTCAACGCGCACGGCGATATCGCCCAACAGCGAGCTGAACGAGCCGGACGGATCGGTGCTGGGCGAGTCGCGTACCAGCACCTGGAATCCTTCGGCGTTCTCTTCGATATAGGTGAGCAATGCCAGTGCCGTACGTTCCACAATCTGGCGCGGATTTACGGTCGGGTCATCCAATGCGGCTTCCAGCACACTGGTCAGCGCTCGCATCTCACGATCCACGATTACGGCGTACAGGCCTTCCTTGCCGCCGAAGTGCTCGTACACAATCGGTTTGGACACCTTGGCGTGTGCCGCAATCTCCTCGACGCTCACTGCCTCGAAGCCTTTGGCGGCAAATAATGCCCGCCCGATTTCAATCAGCTGTTCGCGCCGCTGCAGCGATGTCATGCGTGAAGAATGTGCCATAAAACTCCAGCTTAGTCGGCGGCTGGAATCGGCGGGGATTCCGTCTGCGGGCTAGACTTGGCAGATATGGATATGAATACTGTGCTCGCCATTGCTGGCGTGATTGTGGTGGCGATTGTCGTAATCGCCCTGAGTGTGTGGCTGGGCAAGTCCCGCAAGCGCGATTTGGATCGTGCGATGGGCAAGACTGCTCCCGATGATAAGCGCACCCGCGATGCCAAGGCCGCTGCCGATGCGCGACTGACAGCGGAAGCTGAGGCTGCCAAAGAGAGCGAGAAAGCCGGAGGTGCTGCGGCCGGTACCGCTGCGACGGGCAAGTCCGCTGCGGACGCCGAATCCGTTAGCCCTGCTGCCAAGCCGGCTGCGGCCGAGTCCACACCCGAACCCGCCAAGACGGAAACTCCGGAATCAGTCGGCTCCCGCCTGACCCGGCTCAAGGCCAAGCTCGCCAAATCCGGCAATCCCTTTGGCAAAGCGCTGTTCGACATTTTGGCCAAGGACAACCTGTCTGAGTCTGATTGGGAGGATGTCGAAGACACACTGCTGCTGGCGGACGTCGGCGCCGAGGCCTCCGCGCAACTGGTCGACGATCTGAAAACCGATGCCCGCATCACGGGTAAGGCCGACCCCGCCGAGGTGCGAGCCACGTTGAAGGACAAGTTGCTTGACCTGGTTGGCCGTGACACGGATCGTCGCCTCAATGTTGAGAAGCCGGGTGCCAACAAGCCCGGTGTCATCATCATGGTCGGTGTTAATGGCACTGGTAAAACCACCACGGCTGGCAAGTTGGCACGACTGTTCGTATCTGAAGACAAGCAGGTTATCATGGGCGCCGCCGACACCTTCCGTGCCGCTGCCGCCGATCAGCTTGAGACATGGGGCGCGCGCGTCAACGTACCGGTAGTCCGCGCCGACAAGGACGGCGCCGATCCGGCGTCCGTCGCATTCGAGGCCAGTGCCAAGGCCAAGGAAGCGAACGCGGACGTGCTCATCATCGACACTGCAGGTCGACTGCAGAACAAGTCGAACCTGATGGACGAGCTCGGCAAAATCCGTCGCGTCACTGAGAAGAACCTGCCGGTGGACGAGGTGCTGCTTGTGCTTGATGCCACCACCGGTCAGAACGGTATGGCCCAGGCCAAGGTGTTCGCTGAAGCCATCGGTATCACCGGTGTGGTGCTTTCCAAGCTTGACGGTTCCGCCAAGGGCGGCATTGTGATCAGCGTGCAGAAGGAGCTCGGCGTGCCGGTCAAGCTTGTGGGTCTTGGCGAGGGCCCGGACGATCTGGCGCCGTTCGATCCCGAAGGCTTCGTAGACGGCATTCTTGCGTAAGCCAACGTCCACGTTGTGAGAGCGCAAAACGCGCGACTTACCTATAAACCAAGCCCCGAATCATGCTCGAAACATGGTCGGGGCTTCGTCATATCCGTTGGAATCGCGCCAAAATTTCCCCGAGCGGTCGCACGTACGCTTCCAGCCACGCTTAACAATCGCGTAACTTGTCGTAACGAAACCAAAACGCGACCGGCTTTAACTGACGAACTGTTAGCCCCCATAAGGGGGACGGCATTGTAGAGACAAAGTCGACGCCGGCTGCGCAAAGCCCCCGGTGCCCTGAACGAAAGAGAGGGAGGTAGACATGGGAGCGATTGATTCCGGCAACACCGCATGGATCCTGACATCCGCGTCCTTGGTTTTCCTCATGACGCCTGGTGTGGCGTTCTTCTACGGCGGTATGGTTCGTGCTAAGGCCGTCCTGAACATGCTGATGCTTGAGGCGGCTGCCTTGTCAGTCACCATGATTATCTGGACCCTGTGGGGTTGGTCGATTGCTTACGCCGGTTCCGACATCGGCGGCATCTTCGGCGATCCGGCCAGCGGCTTCCTGCTGAAGGACTCCATGGTGGCTCAGGATGGCGTGTTTACCGCCACCGGTCTGAATGGCAACAACTACCCGGTTTCTGTGGACGTTGCCTTCCAGGTCGCTTTCGCGATGATTACCGTCGGCCTGATCTGCGGCGCCATCGCCGAGCGTGTGAAGTACAGCACCTGGATGATCTTCGTGGCGCTGTGGGTCACTTTCGACTACGCTCCGATGGCCCACATGGTCTGGAACGGCGGTCTGCTGTCTGCTGACGGCGCCATCTCCAAGGCCATCGGCGCCGCCGCCCACGATTTCGCAGGTGGTACGGTCGTCCACATCAACGCCGCAGTTGCCGCCCTGATTATCGTGCTCATCATCGGCAAGCGTAAGGGCTTCGGCACTCAGCCGTTCCGTCCGCACAACGTGCCGTTCGTGATGCTCGGTGCCTTCCTGCTGTGGTTCGGCTGGTTCGGCTTCAACGCCGGTTCCGCCTTCGCCGCCAACGGCACGGCTGGTTACGCTTGGGTTTCCACTTCCGCTGCTACCGCCGCCGCAATGCTTTCGTGGGGCTTCACCGAGAGGATTCGTTCCGGTCACTACACCGCTATGGGTGCCGCCTCGGGTATGGTCGCCGGTCTGGTTGCCATCACCCCGGCCGCCGATGTGGTTTCCCCGCTGTGGGCCATCGTGATGGGCGCCATCGCTGGTGTTCTGACCTGCCTGGCCTGCGGTCTCAAGTTCAAGTTCGGTTACGATGACTCCCTCGACGTCGTCGGCGTGCATGGCGTTGGTGGTTTCACCGGCACTATCCTCATCGGCTTCTTCGGTGAAGGCACTGGTCTGCTGGCTGGTGGCGACTGGAAGCAGCTCGTCGTTCAGCTGGTCATCGCTCTCGTCGCCATCCTCTACTCCGCAGTGATCACCGCGATCATCGCCTTCGCTCTGGAGAAGACCATCGGCTGGCGCGTCACCGAAGCCCAGGAAGTCGGCGGCATCGACCTTGCCGACCAGGGTGAACGTGCTTACGATTTTGCTGGTACTGCCAGCTCCGTTCTCAAGGAGGTGAAGTGAAATGAAGCTGATCACCGCTATCATTCAGCCTCATAAGCTCGATGACGTCAAGGAGGCCCTCGCGGCCGCCGGTGTGCACGGTCTGACCGTGTCCGAGGCTAACGGCTACGGCCGTCAGCGCGGTCACACTGAGGTCTACCGTGGCGCCGAATACACCGTGGATTTGATTCCGAAGATTCGCATTGAGGTGCTGGCCGATGACGCCGACGCCGAGACGCTGGTCGGTGTGATCGTTAAGTCCGCTGGCTCCGGCACCATCGGAGACGGCAAGGTGTGGGTCGCTCCGCTTGACTCCGTGACCCGCGTGCGTACCGGCGAGACCGGTTCCGCCGCAATCTGATAGGCGTCCGTTCCCCTGAGAGAGGTTCGGGCTATCAAATAGACAGATCCCCGCACGCTGCCGTATGGCCGTGCGGGGATTTTTGTGGTGGTTGGGGTACTTGGACTTCAAGGGGCTGATTCATCCCGTTCCGGAGGTCTACTTCCGTTTCAAGGGGCTGTTGGTGAAGTATCCGCGCTCTGAAAATGGCGGAATGACGTAGAGCTCGATCTCCGAATAAGCTGTATACGAATTGGTGGCAGCCCCTTGAAGCGGAGATAGACCTCCGGGAAACGACAAATCAGCCCCTTGAAACGCGAAATGACATAATCATCGATGAAAGATGGAGCGATGGCGTCAGCAGTAGATGGCTTGAAGCAACGATTCATGGATATGAGCCAGCCGGATGACGCTGGCATCTACCGGAATGGTTCAGCCAAGCGTAAGGCCCGCACGGAATTGGCCATGCAGTGCCTCACCGAGTTATGGCAAGAAGCCTGCAAAGGTGTTTCATTCAGCGTGCCCGATTCCGGTATCGGCTTCGCTTCGGTCGGTTCCCTCGCCCGAGGGCAGCTCGGCCCCAGCTCGGACCTTGACCTGGTCATCATCTATGAGCCCCGCGCCCTCAACGACCAGCAACTCAATGAACTGGCCAATAAACTTTGGTACCCCCTGTGGGATAGCGGCTTGGACCTCGACCATTCGATTCGCACCCGCGCCCAGTGCGAGGAGGTCACTGATCATGACCTGCCCGCCGCCATGGGGTGGCTTGATGTCAAACCTATCGCCGGAGATACGGAACTGATACAGACCACTGCCACCTCCATCTTGGAACGATGGCGCAAGGCCGCGCGCAAGAGGCTGCCCGAGCTGCTCGACTCGGCTAAATCTCGACTGGACGAGTTCGGCCGTCTTCAATACATCAATCAGCCCGATATCAAAGAGGCCCGCGGAGGCTTGCGTGATTCGGTGCTGGTCTCCGCGCTTGCCGCTTCATGGCTGGCCGACCGCCCGCATGGCATCTACGATGAGGCCGTTGAACGCTTGCTTGACGTTCGCGATTGCATTCATCTGGCGGCCGGGAAAGACACCAATCTGCTGCTTACGCCGTATCAGGCCAAGGTGGCTGCCATGTTGGGTCTTGCCGATCCGACGTGGCCGGAGAACGAGCGTGCCGCCTATTCCATTGACGATCTGCAGACGCTGCTCGCCCGCATAGGCCGGCGCATTTCCTTTTCGCTGGATTCCACCGCTTCGCGTGCCGAACATTCGCTCACCCATGAAAAGCCGCGATTCGCGTTCTTCCAGATGTTTTCGCAGCGCGCAGGCGGCAGACGCGAGGCTCCGCAATTCGATGTGGTGGCTCCCGGTGTGGCCAAACATGAGGGCGAACTGGTGTTGGCCCCCGGCGTCGATCCTGCCAAGAATCCGACATTGGCGCTGCGCGCGGCTGTGGCGTCCGGAGAATTTGGGCTGCCCATCAACCCGTCCACACTCGTCAACCTCAAAAACTGTCCGATTCATGACAACCAATGGGATGATGAGTCGCGCGAACTGTTCGTCCGGCTGCTGGCCTGTGGGCCTGAGTTGTTGGATGTGTGGGAGAGCATTGACTTTGTGGATATTCCCGGCCGGTGGATGCCCGAATGGCTCGGCATCCGCAATCGTCCGTCCGCTTCGGCCGCCCACCGGTACACCATCGACCGGCATATGGTGGAGGTCGCGTCGCGGCTGACCCGCGAGACGCCGTCCGGCAGCCGATATGACGACGACCATTTCAAGGCATTGCTTCTGGCGGGCATCACCCACGATATCGGCAAGCGAGCATTCGTGCGCGATCATGCCGCCGAAGGAGCTCGCCATGTACCGGTGATTCTCAAACGTATGGGGTATGCGTCGGAGATTATCGATTGGGTCACCGTGCTGGTACGTGAGCATCTGACACTATCCGAATATGCCACAGGCAAGGATCCCAACGACCCGGCCGTGGCTGAGGAACTGGCCGACCGTCTGCACCATAACAAGCTCTTGCTTGATATGCTGTTCGATCTGACCCGTGCTGATGGCTCGTCGTTGGGTGCCACCGCCGGCGAGAGCATCACCAAACAATACGGCTGGTCCAAGTGGCGTGAACAGATTGTGCATGGCATGTACGCAGCCGTGCGCGCCGTGATGTAGCAATCCAAGTCCCCTCTGACGAGGGGACTCCCGGCGCAGCCGGGTGGGGGAGAGAAGTGCGGCCGTGATTGTTGTGAACTACTTCATCCAGACGTCCGACCGCACGCGCAGTCCGTTGAACAGGCCTCGTCCGCCCATCAGCACCACGTTGAACGCTGCCCAGAGCATCGCGGTCCGTGACAGATCGTTAGGCATTATCGGTGTCACGATACTGGCCAACACCAGTATCAGGGCAATATAGACCACAGCAGTCAATGTGCAGGTGCCGGCCAGATAGCGGTAATCGCGCGCACCAATCAGAATGCCGTCAATCGCCATCATCCAACCTTGTAAGGGGAAGAACACGCCCATAGTCACCATGCCAACGGCAATCAGTATCTGAACATGCGGCGTGGGGGAGAACAGGTGTCCGGCAAATAGTCCGACTATTGCAAAGACCACACCGATGATTGCGCCGGCCACCAGTCCTGCACGCCCGGTTGCTCGGGTCAATTGACGGGCTCGGCTTACGCTGCCCGCACCCAATGCGGTGGCCACAAGCGTTTGCCCGGCAATACCCACTGAATCCAGCATGTTCATCGCGAAATTCCAAGAGGAGTTCACCGCTTGAAAACCGGCGAGCACAGAGGTACCCATGCGCGCCGCGCAGGCGACGGTAGCCACCATCGCCGCGCGAATCGCCAGCGTGCGGATGAACAATGGTAGTCCGTCGCCGCCTGCTGCAGCGATGCCGGCAATCCGCGGTCTGAGGCTCGCTCCGTCCGCGCGCGCCCAGAGAATGGCCGGCGCGACCAGAAACAGTCCCATATACCATTGCGCTATCAGGGTCGCTATGCCCGAGCCGGCAATACCCCAGTGCAGCACGATTACGAACAGCACATCAAGTACCGCGTTCATTACGGCGCCACTCACCGCCGCAATCAGGGTGATGCGCACTTTCTGCAATCCGCGGAAGATGCCGTTCGCTGCGTATACCAGCAGCATGCCAGGGGCACCCAGCACAATGGCGCGTGTATAGGCGACCGCCTGGTCCAAAACGGCACCTTGTCCGCCCAGCGCCCGGCACAGCGGCTCGGCTCCGGCGAATAGGCCGAGACTCAGCACGATGCCGATGCCCAAAGCCAGCCAAAGTCCGTCGATGCCGGCCTGCAAACCTTCGCGGCGGTGCCCCGCACCGAGCAGATGCGCCACTTGTGCTGTGGTCGAGTAGGCCAGAAAAACGCATAGCCCAACGGCGGTCAGAATGATGGTGGAACCGATGGAAAGACCCGCAAGCGCCGTGTCTCCAATATGGCCAACGATGGCCGTGTCGATAAGCACAAAGGTTGGCTCGGCGATGAGCTGCCCAAACGTAGGCAATGCCAGCGCGATGATGCGGCGATTGGCGGTTCGGCCGTTGCCGTCGGTGGAGGAAGGATCTATGTGCACGCTCACACGCATACCATGCATTGTTTCATCGCGCAAGCAGCTTTAAGGACTACATCAAGTTATCCCCCCTCTGTCCACCAAGTTATCCCCCATGTGTGGATAACTCAGTGGATTATCCCCAAAGTTATCCCCCAAATGTGGATAACTTTTTTCTCTATCCACATTTCAACTTCCGCGTGTTGCCGCGATGTCTCATTGATGAATAACTGCTGAATTGGTTGTGCATAAAAACGCATAAGCACATACCAATATGTAAGTCATCGCATCTTCCCTTTTTGCGGTGGCGAAATACGGAGTGGAGGCTTCTAGGGGCGGTATCTTCTGGCGCTCGCATATTCACGTAATTACTTCGTTACCGTACGATATCTTCCGTCGGGCGCTGCTCTCTCTATACTTGGTGGCTATGGCAGAAGGAAACGACACTTCAAATCAAGGCGGTTACTCGGGCGGCGCCAGCTATCAGGGCGGCGCCGATCGTGGCAGCCGTAGCGGGGCATCCGGGGCGACAGCTGCTGGCGACCCGATTTTCGACCGCGTGCCGCCGCATGACGACGACGCGGAAATGGCCGTGCTCGGCGGCATGCTGATGAGCAAGGATGCCATCGGCGAGGTGTCGCAGACCATCGACGTGACCGACTTCTACCAGCCGAAGCATCAGACGATATATAACGCCATCATTGATCTGTTCTCCGCCAGCCAGCCGGTGGATGTGGTGCTTGTGGCCAACCAGCTGCTTGCCGATGGCAATCTTGAGAAAGTTGGCGGCGCGGATTATCTGCATAGTCTGGTGGCCTCCGTCCCTACTGCTGCTAACGCCATGTATTACGCCGAAATCGTCCACCAAAGGGCGATTCTGCGTAACGTGATTGCTGCCGGCACCAAGATTGCACAGCTCGGCTACTCTGCCGAAGGCTCACAGGCCGAGGATGTGGTCAATCTTGCCCAGTCCGAAATCTATGAGATGTCCATGGGCAAGGTCCGTCAGGACTATGCCGCCATCGGCCCGGTGGTGCATGACGCGCTCGACCAGTTGGACAAACTGCAGAACGGTCTGGTCCAGAAGGGCGTGCCGACCGGCTTCCGAGACATCGATGACGTAACCCAAGGTCTGCAGCCTGGACAGATGATCGTCGTCGCAGGACGTCCGGCCATGGGCAAGTCCACGCTTGGCATCGACTTCGCCCGTGCCGCAGCGCTGCATCACAACATGACTTCCGTGGTATTCAGCCTCGAGATGAGCAAGGTGGAGCTTGCCCAGCGCATTATCTCCGCCGAGACCAATATTCCGATGGCCGCCTTGCGCCGCGCGGACGATATCACGCCCGAACGCTGGAACACGTTGAACAATTTCTGGAACAAGATGCAAAACGCGCCGTTCTTCATTGACGACAGCCCGAACATGAGCCTCATGGAGATCCGTGCGAAGTGCCGCCGACTCAAGCAGACCAATGACCTGAAGCTCGTGGTCATCGACTACCTGCAGCTCATGACCTCGGGTAAAGCCGTGGAATCCCGCCAGCAAGAGGTTTCCGAATTTTCCCGTGCCCTGAAGCTCTTGGCCAAGGAACTCGAAGTGCCGGTTGTGGCCTTGTCCCAGCTGAACCGTGGCCCGGAAATGCGTAACGACAAGAAGCCGCAGCTCTCCGATTTGCGTGAATCCGGTTCGATCGAACAGGACGCCGACGTGGTGTTCCTGGTGCACCGCCCGGACTTCTATGACAAGGAAGACCGCCCAGGTGAGGCCGACATCATCATGGCCAAGCACCGTAACGGTCCGACCGAGACCTTCCACCTCGCCTTCCTCGGCGCCACGTCCAAGTTCAAGGACATGCCGCAGGATTACAACGCCAATCAGGGGGTGTGATCATGTTTGCCACCGTGGCTGTAGGCCGATTGATTCGCTTCGCTTCCCGCATCACCAGGCATGGTGGTTCGGCGTTGCCAGGCAAGGTCGTGGAGAAAATCGACCCCGGATTCTTGTCTCGCACACTGGATCAGCTGCCGCTCGGCGTGGTACTGGTTTCTGGCACGAACGGCAAGACCACCACCACCCGCATGGTCGCTTCGATGCTTTCTGATTTGGGATTGAAGGTATTCACCAATCCCACCGGCTCGAACTTCGTGCGTGGCGTGGTCTCCGCGTTGCTCACCGAGGTGAATCTTGCCGGCAAACTGGACGCCGACATCGCCGTGCTGGAATTGGATGAGGCGTATGCCGTGCATTTCGTGAAGCAGGTCAAGCCCCGTTATACCCTATTGCTCAACGTGATGCGCGACCAGCTTGACCGCTTCGGCGAAATCGACACGACTGCCCACCTGTTAAGCCATGTGGCTGAAGCTACCACCGGAACCGTGGTGCTCAACCGCGAGGATCCGCGTATTGCAGCGCTCGCTGCCAAAGTGCCAGCCGGCACTGCGGTGCGCTACTTCGGTCTTACGGACGATTTGAAGCACTTCTTCCCGTCCGATGACGATATGGCCACGACGGTAAGTGCGGAAACGACAACCACCCCCAGTCCGACTGTGTCGGACAGCCCCCGCCAGCGGGGGCGGGAAGATGGCTTCCCGCCGGCGGGAGGTGGCGCGTCAGCGCCGGAGGGTGGTCAGCATGACCTTCCCGCCGATGTGATCCTCACCGCGGTTGGTGACCACCATGCCACCTTCCACATGGACGGCCAAGACTACGCCACCGATGTCAAACTCGAAGGCGTCTACAACCTCTACAACGCCGCAGCCGCACTGGCTGTGGCCCGTGCGGTAATGCAAGACAACACTGCTGCCGCCAAAACCGTAGCCTCAACCAATGCCTGTGCCGTATCCGCAGACGATCTCATCGCCGCGGTTTCCCGCGTCACCCCGGCATTCGGGCGCGGCGAGGTCATCGATGTGAACGGGTCCCCGGTCGAGCTACTGCTGGTCAAAAATCCAATGGGCTTCCGTCTCGCGCTGGCCAGCTTCAGTCCGGCCGGCGCGGACACCATGATCGCCATCAACGACGAATATGCGGACGGACGCGACATGAGCTGGCTGTGGGATGTGGACTTTACCTCACTGCGCGAGTCCGGTGTAAACATGGTCTCCGGCGTGCGCGCTTGGGATATGGCATTGCGACTGGGCTACGATCAAGTGCCGGTCGCCAATACGAACACCGACCTCGAGCAGGCGGTCACCGCATTCGTGAACACCAACCCCGGCAAACGCAAACACATCTACTGCACGTACACCGCCATGCTCAAGACCCGAGCAGTGCTGGGCCGCATCACCGAAGTGCGAGACGCAGGCGTAGGCAAGTAACCACCCTCCGGCGCTTCGCGCCACCTCCCGCCAGCGGGAGAGTAGAAATAGCCCGGATCGGGAACTCTCCACTTCCCACCGGCGGGGATATCGACAAGGAGAACGTGACATGAGCAAGATAATCGACATCATGTCCCTGTACCCGAAGGACATGAACATCTACGGTGACTCGGGCAATGTGCTGACTGTCAGCCGTCGACTGAGCCTGTACGGTTATGAGCCGGTTATTCACCAATACAATCAGGGTGATGACTGGCCGGAGCATGTCGATCTCATTCTGGGCGGTGGTGGTCAGGACACCGGTCAAAAGAAGATTATTGATGACTTCTACATGCGTGCCGAGCTGCTGCGCTCGCTGGCCGCAGACGGTACCCCTATGCTTATGATTTGCGGCCTGTACCAGCTGTTCGGCGAATACTTCGAAACCGTGGACGGTACCCGACTGGACGGCATCGGCGTCATCGGTGCCTACACCGTAGGCCAGAACGTGCGCATGATTGGCAATCTGGTTGAGCACTCTGATCAATTCGGCGATGTGATTGGTTACGAAAACCACTCCGGCCAGACATTCCTGCGCGACGGCGTACAGCCGCTCGGCACGGTCGATCAGGATGGCCGTGGCAACAACGGCGAAGACCATACCGAGGGCGCGCGCGTGCACAACGTGATCGGCACCTACATGCACGGCTCGTTGCTACCTAAAAACCCCGCCATCAGCGATTTCCTTATCGAAACCGCCGTGACTCGTCGTTACGGTACGTTCGATACGTCCGATCAGACCCTCGAACAGGCCAAGGAACTCGCCCGGCTCGATCAAGTGGCCACCAACGCGCGCAAGGCTGC
The DNA here is from genome assembly GCF_023656805.1 of Bifidobacterium sp. M3-N-101. Taxonomy (NCBI): domain Bacteria; kingdom Bacillati; phylum Actinomycetota; class Actinomycetes; order Bifidobacteriales; family Bifidobacteriaceae; genus Bifidobacterium; species Bifidobacterium sp. M3-N-101. Next base: position 141,781 of record NZ_JAMOKQ010000002.1, on the reverse strand, counting down.
CGCCGAACGTCCTCGGTGAATTCTCGGTGAGGCCTCGGTAAGTACCAATCAGCGAAAAACCAGCCGAAATCAGTCTGAGGGTCTAGTACATTGCCCTGCTGTTTGCGCTAGGCTTGGTGGTACGAGACATGGCACCAGGCCATGTCGGACCTCGAAGGAGGGGTATCATGGCTGATTTTGATTTGGGCGATGGCCTGCGCAAGGTCCTGCTGGCGGGCATCGGTGCCCTTGCCACCGGATACGAGAAGAGCAGCGAGCTTGTCGATGAGCTCGTCAAGAAGGGCGAGATCACCGTTGAGCAGGGCAAGGCCCTGAACACCGAGCTCAAGCGCAAGGTGAGCGAGACGGTGGATGACGTCAAGAAGGCCGCTGCCGAAGCCGGTGACAAAGCTGCTGCCGCAGCCGACACCAGCGCCGCCGACAAGCCCGCTGACGAGGGCAAGGCCGAGTGACCAAGCCCACACGCACTACGCCGGAATCAGAGTCGACCCCGCTTTCCAGCAGGGTCGACCCTATTCTGACGCCTGCGAAAGCCGAACGTGAGGCGGCAGCGAACCGATCCGCCGACACGTCGGACACGCTCAAGCGGACCGTTGACAAGGCGACCCCCGGCGTATCCGACGAAACGCTGGCATTGTTCGGACGCAGGAACGATTTCGCCACGCGCTACCATCTGACGCGCCGTGGCAAGATCAAACGACTCGGGCAGATCACCAGAATCGTCGAGCAATTTGACGTGCTGCACGGCCTGACTCCGGTCAAAATGCGCCTCATGTTCGAGGCGCTCGGCCCCACGTTCGTCAAAGTGGGCCAGATTCTGTCGATGCGCTCCGAGATTCTGCCGCAAAGCTTCTGCGACGAACTCGCCAAACTGCGCGCCGACGCCGACCCGATGCCGTATTCCACGGTGTTGGATGTGCTTGCCGCCGAATACGGGCGTCCCGCCGACGAGGTGTTCGCGCATATCGACCCCAAGCCGTTGGGCTCTGCTTCACTGGCGCAAGTGTATCGCGCCACGTTGAAAACCGGCGAAGATGTGGCCATTAAAGTGCAGCGCCCGGGTGTGCGCGAAACCATGGCCCAGGACGTCTCCATCATGCGCTCCATAGCCAAGGCCGCCACTAAGGTGATTCGCACCTCACAGATCGTGGACCTGAAGGGCGTGGTCGAGGAGCTGTGGGACACCTTCGAATCGGAGACCGACTTTCTGATCGAGGCCCGCAATCTCGCCGAATTCAAGCGCTTCTCCGTCCGATTCAAATACATGGACTGCCCGACGGTGTACGCCGAACTATGCACCGAGCATGTGGTGGTCATGGAGTACATCGACGGCATCTCCGTCTCCCACCCGGGCCAGCTCATCGACGCCGGTTATGATTTGAAGGAGATCGGCACCAAGCTCGTCGACAATTACGCCACACAGATTCTCGACGACGGCTTCTTCCACGCCGACCCACATCCCGGCAATATCCTCATCCGGGGCGGCCAGATTGTACTTATCGACCTCGGTATGACCGGTCGGCTCGACCAGCGCACCCGTACAGTCCTCAAAGAAATGATTTTCGCCGTCGCCAAACAGGATTCGCCTGCTCTGGCCGAGGGGCTGCTGCGATTCGCCGGCACCGAGGCCGATCCGGAGGACTATCCCGCGCTGTTGGCCGATTTGGACGTGATCGTCAAGGAATTCGGCACCGTGGATTTGGCCGAACTAGACATCGCCGCCTTCCTGACCGCGCTGACGCAGATGGCCGGCCGCCACAACATTGAGGTGCCCAGTACGGTGACCACCATCGGCCGCGCGTTGGTTACGCTCGAAGGCTTGCTGGACGAGTTCATTCCTGATGTGAATATGATCGAAATCATTTCCGACCATATCGCCACGTCGAAATCGCTGAAGAACGCCACCAAAGACGAGATCAAGTCGCTGGGCGTTGAGGGGCATCAGGCTTTGCATGCCACGCTCAGCACCATGACCGAACTCAAGACCGTGGCCCGTATGCTGACCCGTGGTCAGTTGCGTGTCAACATGGAACTGGTCGGCTCCGAAGAGCCGTTCCAGCTGCTTTCGGATATGGTGAATCGTCTGACGATGGCCCTGATTGTGGTCGGTTTGTTCGTTGGCTCGTCGATTGTCTACTACGCCGGCATGAAGCCGATTATCTTCGGCATTCCGGTCATCGGCTTCATGGGCTACGTCGTGGCCTTCGCCCTCGGCGTATGGATCGTCATCGACATCTACTTAAAGGGCCGCAAAACCAAGAAGCGGTAGGGTATCGATTGATATCAGTCCAGCGGGAGGGTGGATTCGCGCTGGATAAGGTGGCAGGGTACGTAGTCGACACCGTGATGCGGGTTGCCGTCGATGGCATCGACCAAGTATCATGCCGCACGCCGTCCGATAGTTTCGGTTTCGTTGTCGATTGACGTCAGTGCGGGCCCCGAGTTGGAGGTCAGTACCGACCAGTTATCGTCGGCCGATAACGGCGACGTCATCCGGAATGCGTAGATCCTGCTGCTTGAGCACGTCAATGCAGCCTCGGGCAGCTGGTCGTTTTGGCAGACCACAGCGTCAAACGTGACGCCCTGATCGAGCAGCAGGCGGGTGGCGGCGCGGCCCCAACTCTCATCCCACTTGCCATACCGGATTGGTCCGGCCGGTTCGATGCCCAGCTCAGCCAGTGCCTCGAGCGCACCCTTGGTGCGGTCGGTGGCAGCGGTATAGGTTTCGCCGCCGCCGATAATGGCGATGTGCCGGCGACCGCAAGAAATGAGATGGTTGATGGCCATGCAACCGGCGTCCACATTGTCACAGGTGACCGAACAATCTTCGGTATCGGTGGAGGGGCCGTAGACGTAGACCAGTGGCACGCCCCAGTCATGGCCAAGCGTGGGCCGGGGGTTGGTTTCGCGCTGCACGATGAGTAGACCGTCGACCTTGAGGGACCGCAGTTTCTCGACATGCTGACGTTCCAGCGCGGCGTCGCGACCAGATCGTCGAATCCGTCATCCCCTACCAGTGGTGAGTGATGAACGACGAAATCGACACCACAGTGCCCGACGACCCGGCCGGCAACCAGCTGGCTGACAACAAAAGCCACGCGGTCGCCAATCTGAAGGTTGTCGCCGGCGAATTGGACGACGAATTCCACGGCATGGTGTTCCAGGATTCCGACGTCTACAAGTGGCTTGAGGAAGCCGCTTATGCGCTGGCCTACCATCCGGATCCCGAACTCAAGGCGCTGTGCGATCGCACGGTCAATCTCATCGCCCGCGCTCAGCAGCCGGACGGCTACTTGGACACTCCGTATCAGGTCAAGTCCGGCGTATGGGCCGACCGCCCGCGCTTCAGCCTGATTCAGCAGAGCCACGAGATGTATGTGATGGGTCACTACATCGAGGCCGCCGTCGCCTACCATCAGGTGACCGGCAATGAGCAGGCCCTTGAGGTCGCCAAGAAGATGGCCGGCTGTCTGGACGCCAACTTCGGCCCCGAAGAAGGCAAGATTCACGGTGCCGACGGCCACCCGGAGATTGAGCTCGCCCTCGCCAAGCTGTATGAGGAGCCCGGCGAGAAGCGTTACCTGACGCTTTCCCAGTACCTCATCGACGTGCGCGGCCGGGATCCGCAGTTCTACGCCAAGCAGCTCAAGGCGTTGAACGGCGACAACATCTTCCCTGACCTCGGCTTCTACAAGCCCACCTACTTCCAGGCTGCCGAACCCGTGCGCGGCCAGCAGACCGCGGACGGCCACGCCGTGCGCGTCGGCTACCTGTGCACCGGCGCCCATGTAGGTCGGTTGCTCGGCGATCAGGGGCTGATCGACACCGCCAAGCGTTTCTGGAAGAACATCGTCACCCGTCGTATGTATGTCACTGGTGCAATCGGTTCCACCCACGTGGGCGAGTCGTTCACCTACGACTACGATCTGCCGAACGACACGATGTACGGTGAGACCTGTGCTTCCGTGGACCGCTACATCTACACCGAGCGCGACGGTGGCAAGACCGTGCTCAGCCACCAGTTCATCGCCGATAAGGCCGAGTTCGCTTCCGGACTCACGGTTGAACAGCGTTCGGACTTCCCGTGGAACGGTCACGTGGAATACACGGTGAGCCTGCCCGCCAGCGCTACGGACAGCTCGGTCCGATTCGGACTGCGTATCCCCGGTTGGCCTTGGGCTCTTATGCACTGACCGTCAATGGCAAGTCTGCCGTGGCTCAGCCTGAAGATGGCTTTGTGTATCTGATGGTCAACGCGGGCGATACGTTGGAGCTTGATATGTCCGTCAAGTTCGTGCGTGCCAACTCCCGAGTGCGTTCCGACGCCGGCCAGGTGGCCGTCATGCGCGGCCTGCTGGTCTACTGCGTCGAGCAGGCCGACAACCCCGGTGATCTGTGGAACTACCGTTTGGCCGATGGCGTTGATGCCGCTGCCGCTAAGACCGAGTTCCAGTCTGATTTGCTGGGCAGTGTGGATACCGTCTCGTTGCCGGCTGTGCGTGAGCGGGCTGATAGCGATGACGCCGCGCTATATGCGTCCGCCGACGTTGCGCCAGCCACTGAAGCAGCCATACTGACACTGGTGCCGTACTACTCATGGGCCAACCGCGAGGTCGGCCAGATGAGGGTCTGGCTCAGACGATAATTCTTACCCCTCTATTCTCCTTCCATTGGGTGAGCCTCCCACTGCTGAACAGCGGCGGGAGGCTTTCTCATATGCGGGGTATGATGGGGTGTCGATTCACTGGGGAGAGCAATAATGACGGCATATATGGATCACAAGGACCTCGCCAACGAGATCATCGATCAATCGCGGGCACAGGAGATCACGGACGGCGTGCATCGGGTGCTTGATCGTATCGCTGCGGCCGAATCCATGGCCGGGCGGGAAGCTGGTTCGGTGCAGCTCTTGGCCGCAACCAAAACGCGTGACGTTGGCGAGATTATGGCCGCGATTGGTGCCGGTATCCATCTCATCGGCGAGAATCGGCCACAGGAGGTTACGGTCAAGGCTCCGGGATTGACGCGCTTGCTTTCGGAGCGTGGAATGTCGTTGGGCGTGATTGGCGAGGCTGGGGCTTTCAACGGCGCAGCGGCGTCTGGCGCTGCGAACGGCGTCGGTGATTCCGATTCGACTGGTGCATCGGCCAATGCCGCGAATCATATTCCGTTCCATCTCATCGGCCAATTGCAGGCCAATAAAATCGGCAAAGTGCTGCCGGTGGTGAACACCATCGAATCGGTGGATTCCATCGAACTGGCGGAGAAGATTGCGCGCCGCGCCACCATGCGCGGCATCACGGTCGGAGTGCTGCTGGAGGTCAACGAATCCGGCGAGGAATCCAAGTCGGGGTGTGCTCCGAGCCATGCCATCGATTTGGCGCAGCGTATCGGTGCCATGGGCGGCCTTGAATTGCAGGGACTGATGACCATCGGCGCCCATGTGGACGACGAACGCGCCATTCGTGCGGGCTTTGCGCATCTGCGCCGTACCCGTGACCAGATTCTGGCCTCCGGTGCAGAAGGCACTGCCAGCTGTAAGGAGCTTTCCATGGGCATGACCCACGATATGGCCTATGCCATCGAAGAGGGCTCCACCATCGTGCGCGTCGGCACCGCCATCTTCGGCGAGCGCGCTTTTATCTGAGGTATTCCTAGTTTTATTTGTCTGTTAGCGACAGAATTTTAGGAAAGAATCGGCTTCGTCCTGAAATCCTGTCGCTGACTTCGTCTTAGTGACAGGATTTCCGGAAATGAGTCCTATCTTCCTAAAATCCTGTCACTCAGTTGTGCTCAGTGACAGGATTTCAGGAAGAGTGGGCTCATTTCCTAAATTTCTGTCGCTAAGAGGAGCTGGTAATACGAATAAGGTGTCGCGATACATAGAAAAGGTCGTCGCAATCAAGTGACGACCTTATGAATATCGAAATAGAGCAATCACGCGTAGATATTGCGCGGACGCATGTCCTCGGGAAGCCCCTCCAGCAGAATCGCCACGGAACCTTCCTCGAACACGGAACGGATACCGGCGGCCAGCAGAGGCGCGCAAGACAGCACGGTCATATTCGGCAGACGCTTTTCCTCGGGAATCGGCACGGTATCCATGAACACGATTTCATGAGCGCCGCAACGAGACAGCCGTTCCACAGCCGGGCCGGAGAGCAAGCCATGGGTGGCGACCAGCGTCACCGACTTGGCGCCGGATTCGTTCAGGGTGCGCACGGCCTCGCAAATAGTGCCGGCGGTGTCGACCATATCGTCGATCACCACACAATCGCGACCGTCGACATCACCGATGATGCCGTGTGCCTCGGCGTGGTTCGGACGGGTGATGTCGCGCTGCTTATGGATAAAGGCCAGCGGCAGGTTGCCCAACTTGGCGGCCCACTGCTCGGACACCTTGATACGGCCGGCATCAGGGGAGACGATGGTGGTGTTGTTCAGGTCAATGGCGGAACGCACATAGTCAAGCAGCACCGGCATGGCGGTCAGATGGTCGACCGGGCCATCGAAGAAACCCTGCTCTTGGGCGGCATGCAGATCAACCGTCATAATGCGGTCAGCGCCGGCGGAACGGAACAGGTCAAAAATCAGGCGAGCGGTGATGGGCTCGCGGCCGCGGTGCTTCTTGTCTTGACGAGAATAGCCAAGGAACGGGGCCACCACGGTAATCGACTTGGCGGAGGCGCGCTTCAAAGCGTCGATCATGATGAGCTGTTCCATGATCCACTTGTTGATATCGCCTGAATGGCACTGCAGCACGAACACGTCCGCACCGCGCACCGGCTCGGTGAACCGCACGTACATCTCACCGTTGGCAAAGTCGTAAGCGGTGGTCTCGAGAACCTCAGTGCCCAGGCATTCGGCCACTTTCTCGGCCAGCTCGGGGTAGGCGCGGCCCGTGACCAAAACGAGTCGTTTATCCGGAGTGCCTTCAAGAATTGCCGACATGCTTTCGCATCCTTTTGTGTTGCAGTGTTTTTAGCCTTAACCAGTGTACTAGCACCCCACCGCAGCGCGTGCCGTGAAGTGGGGCTGTGTTGTAAGAGTGCTGCAATCGTTGATGAACATGCGGCACTGTCTCGCCCTGACCATAGGATAGGCAAGTTGCTCACAGGGTGGAGTGCATCTGCATCACCCTATGATTAACACGCATACACACTCCTGCCACGGAACGTCCGTGGCCGAATAGTCCGAAGGAGGTGGGTGATGTCTGCGCACAAGTACGAACTGATGTTCATCGCCGATCCTGAGCTGGATGAGCGCGGTCTGAAGAAGCTGACCGAGCAGTATCTGGAACTCGTCACCAAGGAAGGCGGTTCTTTCGATGAGCCCGATTACTGGGGCCGTCGCAAGCTCGCCTATGAGATTGCCGGTAAGACTGAAGGCAACTACGTCGTGGTGAAGTACACCGCCGAGCCCGCTACCAGCGATGAGCTTGACCGTGTTCTTAACCTCAACGAATCCGTGATCCGTACGAAGATTCTTCGTAAGGGCTGAATTAAGCGTTAAGTCAGCTGAATAGCTGGTAAGTAAGAAGGCAATGGCATGGCAGGCGAAACGATTATTACCGTAGTCGGTAACCTTACCCGCGATCCTGAGCTGCGTACTATTGGCAGCGGTTCCACTGTGGTGAACTTCACCATTGCGGCTTCCACTCGTCAGTACAACCGCAACACGAATCAGTGGGAGGACGGCGATACGCTGTTCATGAACTGCTCGGCTTGGGATGGTCGTACTTCGTCGTTGGCCTCCAACATCGCCAACAGTCTGTCCAAGGGCATGCGCGTTATCGCGCAGGGTCGCTTGACCCAGCGTTCCTACCAGGCCCAAGATGGTACCCAGCGCACGGTTGTTGAGCTGCGAGTCGATGAAATCGGCCCGTCTCTGACTCGTGCCACTGCACAGGTGACCCGTCAGGCTAGCCAGGGCGGCTTCCAGGGTCGTTCCAACGGCGGCTTCCAAGGTGGCCAGCAGCCCGGTCAGGGCTACGGCAACCAGGGTGGCTATCAGGGCGGTTATCAGGGTGGCGCTGGATATTCCCAGCAGTCTGCCCCGTCCAACCCGGCCGCACAGTCCGCTCCGGCAACTGATCCGTGGAGCAACGCCGGCTCCTCTGATTCCGGCAGCTTCTCCACGTTCGGCGCTTCCTCCGATTTCGGTGGCGGTGACGATTCCGATCCGGAGTTCTGATCGATACTTACCCGCTGATTAGCAGCAATCAATATCAAGATTTACAAGGAGAACATCATGTCACGTAAGAGGCCGCAACCGCCGGTCAAGCCGTTCAAGAAGAAGCCGAACCCCTTGAAGGCCGCCAAGATCACCGAGATCGATTACAAGGACGTTGCGCTGCTGCGCAAGTTCATCTCCGATCGCGGCAAGATCCGTTCCCGTCGTATCACCGGTGTGACCGTTCAGGAGCAGCGCGAACTCTCGAAGGCTATCAAGAACGCCCGCGAGATGGCTCTGCTGCCGTACGCCACCTCGGGTCGCTGAGTTAGGGAGGCTTTGAACAATGGCTGAAACTAAGGTTATTCTTACCCAGACCGTGGCCAACCTGGGCCACTCCGGTGACGTCGTCGACGTCAAGTCCGGTTACGCTCGCAACTACCTGTTCCCGCAGGGCCTGGCTTTCGCCTGGACCAAGGGTGCTGAGGCTCAGATTACCGCTATGAAGCGCGCTCGTCTGGCCAAGGCCGTTGCTACCCGTGAGGAAGCTATTGCCGCCAAGGACGCTATCGAGGGCACTACCGTCGAGATCGCCGCCAAGGTGTCCGAGTCCGGCAAGCTGTTCGGTGGTATTTCCAACGAGGCTATCGCCATCGCTCTGTCCGACAAGGCTCCGGTGAACCCGAAGTCCATCGAGGTCGAGACCATCAAGACCACCGGCGATTTCCCCGCCAAGGTGGCCCTCCACCCGGAGATTACCGCTTCCTTCTTCGTGAAGGTAGTGGCCGAGTGAGCTATTCCGGCCTTGCGCTGGAATCTTTCAGACTGACAGTCTGAGCTTAAGCATTGAACCCCGTGCGGCGATTGCCGTGCGGGGTTTTTCGTGAATTGCGGCAAGTTTTTTTCGATGGTGTGCTGATTGATAATCGGCTCGTCTACACGCGACACGCCGAAGCTTGCGAGAGTCTCAGATTTGAGTATATTTATCACCTGTTGCATGAAACACTGCAGCGTCTAACCAAGCCCCTGTAGCTCAGTTGGTTAGAGCAGCTGACTCTTAATCAGCGTGTCCAGGGTTCGAATCCCTGCGGGGGCACAGTTCGGAAGGCTCCGGTCGATTATCGGCCGGGGTCTTTTTGTTTTCCGGCTTAATTCTGCTGATGAAATCCTCATCCTGGCGATAGTAGGTATCGTCGGTCAGATCGCTAATGGTTACGCCGAGTTCTTTAGCGGCGAGATACATCTTCTTCGGTCGAATTTCTGATCCCCCGTTGGGCCGTTGGCGGCACCGGGATCTCGGCTGCTGGAGGGTGGGGCCGGCCGCCATGATGCCGCGCGTCGACTGCCCCATGTGCGGCGTGGTCGTCGCATCGGCGCCGGGGGGCGGAGCCCGGCGGCCGGTTCACCCGGGCTGTTCGAACGCGGGGCTCGAGGCGTTCAACAACGGGATCAAGGTCGCCATCCGCATGGCCTACGGCTTCCACCACGTCACCAACCTCATCGCCCTGGTCATGCTCCGATGCGGCGGACTCGACATCCGGCTGCCACAACCCGCAATCTAACCCACGAAAACAGCAGAAGCCTTACTTTTTCTGGGGATGTGCATTGGTCAAATTACGTCTTCTTTCGTGATATGTCGAGCTTTATTGATTGTTGCGCAGAGTGCCGTAATCGCAAAAACGAGGCAGGTTCCAATTTCAATGACAACCGTCCAGCCTTTGGCGTCGCTGTTGGCAAAGCCGTTGGCGGCTATGGAGCCGAGGATGATTGCCGCCACGATTGCGGTGACGCCCGAGCCTCGCAGCAGTCCAATCAGCCCGCTGATGACGCTTACGCTGGCGGATAGTATGGCAACGCCGAGAGCTTCGACCATCATGCTTGCCAATGCGGGGAGACGGGAACCGTCTCCGGTCAATAGTGCGTAGGGAATCAGGGGCGCCGACATGCCGGCCCATGTGGCGAGGAACGTGCCGGACCAGATTATCGCGTTTTTTACCAAGAACAATGGGGCTCTGCCGCAGGGCCATGCATAGGTGATTACGCGGCCCGTGCCGGAGTAGGCCGGAATGATGATACGGGCGTAGTGGGCGGTTGAGGCGATGGAGCAGCCGGCGGTGGCGACCGCGCAGGTCACGGCCACCGTTAAGTCGGAAACCAGGAAACCGAGATGATCGACTCGGGCGATACCCACGATCCTGAAGAACAGCAACGACAGCGAGCTGCCGATAAGAGTGGCGGCCAGTAGAAACAGGTAGAACCTATACGAGGTGTATTGTCGTTCGATGCGGTAGACATCCAGCATGGGACATGCTCCTTGGTCGTTTGTGTTAGTCCTGAGTGTGGCGGAAATAGTAGGATTCCAGGTCGTTGATGTCGCTCGTGGCATGTTGCGCTTTGACGGAACCGTGATTGATGACGATGACCTGGTCTCCGATGGTTTCGAGTTGGGCGAGCATGTGCGCACTGATGATGGCCGTGACTCCTCGTTTGTTCTCTTCCCGGATGATGCGGCAAAACAGCTTCATACCCGTGGGGTCTAACCCGTTCATCGGCTCATCCAGGAGCAGGAGCGTGGGATGATGCGCCAGGGCCGTTGCCAGTGCAAGGCGCATGCGGTTGCCCATGGACAAGGTATCGGCCGGTAAATCCCCCATGGAGGCCAAGCCGACCCATTCCATTGTTTCGTCGGGGGACCAGTCGCATCGCATGAACGCTAGATGCTTGTGGAGGATGGCCCGTACGCTCATGCCTCGCTCGAAGACGGGAATGCCGATCAGCATGCCGACCTGTCTCAATAGCATGTCGCGGTTCTCGGGGTTCATGATACGGCCGCGGATATTAGTTTCACCTTGGTCGGGGGCGATCAGACCACCCAAGGTTTTGAGCAGCGTGGTCTTACCGGCCCCGTTCGGGCCGATCAGGGCGATGGTTTCTCCGGGATACGCGCTGAATGATATGTCGTTCAGGACCGGTTTTCCGCCGATAGTTTTCGACACCCTGTTGCAGTAGAGAGTCGCCGATAGCGATTTCATTTCATCTCCTTTTGGATGACCCCGCAAGACAGCCCACCTCCTTATCGCTTTAGGAGGGCAAACTCTGACAGTTCCCTGTCTTTGCTTGGCTCCCCGGACTGTTGATCCCGTTCATTTGTACGGGCATTCGTTAGATTACGAAGGGTTTCGCCATGGACCAAGGTCTCATCCTCGAAAATGAGGATTATCTGGCGCGGTCAGGCTGTCGCCACACCCCTTTCAGGGGCCGACGTAGATTCTCTGGGCCTGAGATAACAAGGGAATCGGTTGTCATCGGAGCGAAATCAGACTGCTGTGTTTCCGGGTTGCATCTGAGGTCAACGTGTCTTGCGTCACATCTTTCCTGCGCCAACTTCAGCGCATGCGTCGATTCCCGGATGGGAACTGTGCCGCGAAACCTGGACCGTATCTTCAGCATCGTGGAGGCAATCACCATGGAGGACTATCTCCATTGCCACTAAGCGGCTATAGTGGAGAGACGGCATGTGTCATATGCGTGTCAGACTTCCGCCGACCCGTGGAACGTTCGTTCCCGTTTGCCACGTTTAGGGGGACTCGTGAAACCTTTGCCGACGCTCCTGATCATGGACAACGACCGGCTGGCATTGCGATTGCTTTCAGCCAGTCTCAAACGTCTACTTCCCGGCTGCACGGTTCTTGCCCCAGTCGATACCGGCACCGAAGCCATATCCATCTGTTCTTCGCACCGCTGCCCGGATCTTCTGCTGGCCGATGTCTCCATGTCCGACATCAACGGATTAGTAGTGTGCCGGACGATCAGAAAAGAGAATTGGAAGACATCCGTACTGATGATGACATCGTTCAGCGTCGCCGAATATGCCGCTGAAGCGGTGGCTTCGGGCGCCCAGGGAATCATACATAAGGACAATCCGAAAACAATCGCCGAGGCTTTGCTGCAGATCAGGGAAAGGGGAGTCTGTTCTGATTGTTTCCTGAATGCCCACGATTCGTTTTTGCGACTGAAGTCGGCAAAGAACAAGGATCTGTCCCCTCGTGAAATGGAAATCGTTGATCGATGGTCGCGAGGGAGATCGATGTCCGATATAGCGGAGGAGTTATCGATCGGTCAGACCACGGTGCGCACCCATCTTGAACATGCCGCGTCCAAGCTGGGGGTAGCGAACAACCGTGCATTGATTTCCGCTTGGATGCATCTTAATCGTTGATGAGGATTTCCATGAATATGGCGTTTACGTTTCCGTCAAAAATAATTCGACACTATGTGGCACATCCCTGTTTGTCCCTTCTGTCGCTGCTGGGGCTGTCTCTTGCCCTGATGGAGATAATCCAAATCGGTCCCATGCCTCTTCTGCCGGCAATGCTCTATGGAGTGCTTGCGGTTTCCTTTGTCCTTCTCCCCGTCATCAACGACCAAACATGCTGGGCCATCATTGTTGCAGGTTCCGCGATCTCCATCTCCCTCACTCAGGACAGTCCCTTCGTTGTCAGCGGCATGCTCATCGCTCTCGGCATTCTTGCGTTCTCCGGAACCGTGTCTGAATGGCTGATCGCAATGCTGATTTGTTCCTGTACGTATATAGCGCGAAGCGTTATGGTGGGAAACTTCAATGTTTTCGTTTCCGTGTCGGTCACGGTCATGTTCTTGGCCAGCTTGCTTGCCGGCAGATTGGTAGCGCTTCGCCAACAGGCTTTTATCAGAGAAGAGCAAAGGTTGAAATTGCAGCTTCAGCTTCAGCGGCTTGATTATATGAAGCAGAAGAATCGTCTTGCAATACAGATACATGATTCCTTGACCAATAATCTTTCGGATATCTCATTAATGGCTCGAATTCATATCGATGACAACATACCCGACGGCGATGATTGGGCAATCGTTCTTGAACATAGCCAAGAGGCGTTCACGCAAGTGCACGACATCATAGACATCCTTTCCTCGGAAGACAAGGATGCGAAATCAGAAACGACATTCATGGTTGAACTGCGTAATCTGTTGGATGAAAGATGCAGCCATCTTCATGCGCTGGGTTATGAAGGGGATGCGACCATCGAGGGATTTTGCATTAAAACTACGCAGGAAGAAAAGGAAGAAGTGCTATCTCTAATAAAAGAGATATGCAACAACATACAACGTCATAGCTTGCCGCACAATGGCTCGTTCGAGTTGATCGTCAGGCTGTCACCCTCGTCAATGGAAATTAGCGAGATGAATGATATTGCAGCCGGATCGGCGCTGACTGCATTCGAACAATCGGGAAGGGGCCTTTCACTGCACTCAAAACGAATACAGGAAATGGGAGGCGAACTTAACTATAGAAGCGATGATGGATTGTGGGTGCTCTACGCCAAAATTCCGCTGAGTCATATGGAGACAACAAAAACTTGAAACCAAGTACAGCGAGAACTTTTAAAAAACAACAAATAATCCATCACAGATTAATACTCCAGTATGACGAATACAACAATCAAAACGCGGAAATATCATTTTATTCTATTTCCATCGCAGGCCGATAATTGCTGAGACTGCAGTGCCTCCTCTATGGACGTGGGTGGATAGGATACTGTCGTTGATCAATGACGAGGGGATATGCCGGCTGGTTTCCTCACCATCGTGCATCCTCTGATGGCCGAGCCCCAATGACCACATCGTCTGTCCCATGAAAATGACGATGTCGCTCTTGGCGGATTCGACCACATGAGTTGCCGTGCCCAACCCGTTAAACACCTCAGCAGCAATCGAAACCTTCGCTCTCGTCCGTTCACGGCGTTTTTTGCATGGTGACGTTCCGATCACTGTAGCGGTGAGAATAATCGCGCGTGCATAGGGAAAATCACCGGAAACGATATCGTCGTAGAACAGTTCCTGCGGCGCAAGACGATGTTTACCGGCATCCCGGGATTTCGAGGCGGAGTGCGCGTGGCTGATCGGTGGCTAACCAGAAGACCGTGAGTGGTCTCCCGCATATCGCATGGCGCGCCGCGGGCGACATCGCTCCGCAGGGTCCGGCCGGCCCAAGGCCGGAATGCCGTCGCTGTTCGACGGTCTCACGTCGATCGGCGTGGACGAGACCGGCCACGGGAAGGGCCACACGTGCATCACCGTGGTCGTCGACCACGAGCGAAGCCGAGGCATCTGGGCGCGCGACGGGCACGGCAAGGACGTGTTCGACCTGTTCCTCCGGCGATTGACGCCGGAGCGGCGCGCTCGGCAAGGTCCACAGACGCCTGTGGAACCAGTCAGCTAACCCACGAAAACAGCAGAAGCCTCAAAAAGAACCGAAAACGACCGTTTACGGTCATAGCTGGAGCACCTTTTATATTTTGTTTTTCATGGCCGTTCCATCCGATACCTATACCAACGCGGCGCGGTCCGCGGCCACGCTATCATTCGATTAGGCGAACGGCCACAGGGGAAAACAATGAATTGGTGGCCTTTGGCCGCTCCGCACGGTGGAATCCGCTAGCTTTGCTGACTCATTCCTCTAGCGAAAGAGACTTTGGGAAACGGCCGTAGCCCTTCGACGACAGCCAACTGCTCGATACGACGTGGCCGAAGATTGAGGTCGATACCGATACGGTTGATGGTCCTGGGCTTCCGCAGCGGTATGATCTGCCCGCCGAAGCATGGGGGCGAGTCAAGGCTAACAACCCTGCCACGCTCGGAGGTCACAAAGCTGCACATTATGGCTTGGTCGGGATACACCATGCTGCTATGCCAAGTATCTGGTCACCAGGGTGGACACCACCCCAATAATGCCCGCAACGGCCGAAATACCATCGACATAAGAAAACTATGAGATCTATCACAATCAACTGTTACATCCGCAATTATGGTCACTTGGCGAGTATCATGAAACCGTCTGCAAAGGGGGTAGGCAGTGATTCAGCGCTATAGTCAAGGGATGTCAGCAAGAAGAATCTTCCCCATATTGCTGATTGCGGAAGGATTATGCCTATCGGGCATGAGCGTGGATCTGACAATCACCTCACTGGCCGGTTCATCCCTCGCGCCAGCACCATGGATGGCAACATTCCCGATAGCGTGCATATTCATCGGTACGGTGATCGGCACACCGGCAATGGGACGCTTGGTGGGGCGATTCGGCTATCGGCAAGTATTCGTCTTCGGCGCCCTTCTGGCCGTCTTGGGTGGAATATCCTCAGCCACGGCTTTGCGATTCCACCAGTTCCCATTGCTCTGTATAGGGACGTTCTGTGTGGGCATATACCAGTCGGGGACGAACTACTACCGGTATGCCGCGGCCGATTCCATGCCCGGCAAAGAAAGCAAGGCAATCAACGGAATCCTATCAGCAGGAGCCATAGCAAGCATCATCGGCCCGGTTCTGGCGACATTCTTCGGCACTGCGACCAGCATCGAATACGAGGGGTCATATTACGTCGTCAGCGTGCTCGCCGCCTGCGCGGTAATCGTGCTGCTGGTGCTCCCGAAAATTCAGTCGCCAACTCCCTCGCATATGCGCGACAAAGCTATCGCGAGCACAACCCCTAATTATCCGGCATTGCTGACCCGACCCCGGTTCGTGCTGGGCGCGACCATCAGCTTCGTCGCATCATTCGTCATGGTGCTCGTGATGAGCGGCGCGCCCATAGTCTTGGAGAGCACGTTCTCCCAAAACGCGCAAACCAGAATGGTCGCCATGCAACTGCACATGGTCGGCATGTACCTGCCAACCCTGTTCGCCATCTTCATTTTCCACAAGAAAAACAGCGAAATGGCGCAGGCGTTGACGGGGTTGATCGTCGGCATGCTCGGCACAGTCGTCGCACTCGCCGCGTCGGCTTCTTATGCCGTTACTCTGGATCTGCTGCTGATCGGAATATCCTGGTCGCTGTGCTACGCCGCAGGCAGCGCTCTGTTGACAAAATCCTATGCGGAGTCGGAACGTTCGTGGGCGCGAGGCGTCGGCGAACTCGCTCCCGTATTGGGGCAGGTGCTGGGAAGTGTGCTCGCTGGCGTGCTGCTGGCCGCGGGGTGGAAAACCGTATTCGTCACCGTGCTGGCGATGATCGTATGCGCGCTCATCGCCATGGCGGGATATCGCAATAAAATCAAGTCATAAGCGCAAATGACATGTCCTTAGACGACATAGCCTGTTTTGCTGTAGCTGGTATTGCTGTCTATTTAGAAGTGCAACGCCCTTGTTCGTTGGTTAATTCTAGCAGTTCGTCGGCGAATGCCTCGGCCGCCCGATTCGCAAACCAATTAATTGTGGTACAATTAAATCATGGCAATTAGGTTCGACCCGAAATCCGCTTACAAGCATTTCGAAGAGGACCGTCTGAGCGAAGAGCAGATCAAGCAGTCGATGCGACAACCGGTATGGTTCGCATTAATCGACCCTAATGACGTGGAGGTTCCGCCTCCGGCAGCCGATGTGACATCACCTGTGGTGCTCATGATCTGCAAAAGGCATCCCGGCGCGTTGGACGACGACCTCATCGAATTGCTGATAACCATGGACGGCCGGGACAAGCTCGTATTTCATGCGGAGCGTCTGACCGACAAGTGGCGCACGTACTGGCTGAAATGGCGATAACGAAAGGAGAAGCGCATGACTGCCAAGAAATATCTCGACGCTCTGGCCGATGAAAACGGACCGGCTCCCTCGAACCCGCCCATCGCGGCTTTCTCAGGGAAAGAGGCGGCGGACTTCGCCGCGATGCTGATGGACGATTCCGTTCCTGCAGCCGACATGTTCGCGGCCATGAAGACGGCTGGCCGTCGCGGTCGCCCCGCCGCGCAAGAGAAACGGGAGAAAAGCGTACAGGAACGGTTCCGCCTCCCCGAATCATGGAGCTCCTACATCGACCACGCCGCCAAGCGTGACGGCTTCGCCAACAAAAGCGACTACCTCCGCTCACTGGTCATGGCCGACGCCGAAGCACACCACGAAGAGCGGCGACTCCAATTGGCCTAATCCATCACGACAAAAAGAGTGCCACCTGAATCAGGCGGCACTCTGTTCAGTTGGAGACATCCTGCGGGCGGCGCGCTCTCACCTTGCGTGCGATGAAGGTGAGATCCGAGGACGGCACAAAGATGTAGCTTTGGGTCGTGACCGATGACTCATGACCCAACAGCTCCTGCACGGCACGAATGTCATTCCCGGATTCCTCGTAGGTGATGCGTCCATACCGTCGGCGGAATGAATGGGTCGGTCAACCAGTCGTGCGCTTGATGACCCGATAGGCGTGATCGACGCAGCAGTGTCCATCGACCTTGCCCGGAAACAACCAGCCTTCGCCGGCCGTACTCCTTATTTCCTGTGCCAAATCATTGGAGATTGGCACGATGCGGGTTTCCCCTCCCTTGCCGTGAACCAGCAGGTGGTAGATCGACTCTCCCGCATGAACCGATTCGATGACGTCCGGCCCTTTGACTTTGCTGATTTCCTCTCGTCTCAGTCCCGCCTCGGCGTCCAGTCTGACCATCAGCCGTGCCTTGAGGTTTTCAGCCCAGACACCTGCGGCAACGGCGCTCTCCGGTGCAGGTTGCTTGGTCGGTTTCTTCGGCCGCTTGATGGGAGGCAGCGATGCGACAGGATTATTCTTCATCTTATTTGAGCGTACCGCCCATTTGTAAAACTCATTGATGCTCGCTCTCCTCCCGGCTTTGGCGCTTGCATCGAGATCCGACTCGGTCAACCAGGATTGAACATCGACGGGCGATACCTGTCGCGGCGGTTTTGAGCAGACCCGTGCAAAATCAGTGACGCGGTACCAATAGGATTCGACGGTTCGTTCTGTCAAACAACGTGCCTGCATATCCAGCACCCACTCGTCTATGAGTTTCGTCCATGATGCAGGCGGTTGCCGATGCGATGTGAACATTGCCATGTGGCCTCCCTTTGTTGCACAACAAAACCGGGTCGCAGGCCGCGACCCGGTAAGACCAAGAAAGATGAATCAACTGGGAGATTTATCTAGTCGTGTTGCTTGGTTGAGCGGGACAGCATTACGCGGAGACAAAGGGATAAAAGCATTAGACGCACGTACGGGGTGGGGTTGATCGTCGGCTGTGAATCAGCGTGTCCAGGGTTCGAATCCCTGCGGGGCACAGACAACCGGAATCGAAAGGTTCCGGTTTTTTGTTTTCCGGCAACCGGCAACCCTATGGGCGCTTTGGCGCGGTTCGTCGTGGGGCGAAGTGTAGAATCGCCACGTTTGCTTTCGCGCCCAGCGAACAATCGTCGCCGGCTCCGCGGACGAATCCCCGATAGCATGCCGTGAACAGTCAGCCATGCCTGTTGCGCGGCGAAGAGAAAAGAAGAAGCAGTGGATTATCCTCTCTTTACCAAGCTGGCCGCCGAGTTCTTCGGCACCGCCATTCTGATGATCTTCGGCAACGGTTCCGTGGCCAACGTCGAGCTCAAGAACACCAAGGGCCACCACGCCGGCTGGCTGAACATCGCCATGGGCTATGGCTTCGGCGTCATGTTCCCGGTGCTCATGTTCGGTGGCGTATCCGGCGCTCATATCAACCCGGCCATGACCATCGCCCAGGCCGTCAACGGCCTGTTCCCGTGGAGCGATGTGCTGCCGTACATCGTCGCTCAGCTGCTCGGCGCCCTGCTCGGCCAGTTCATCGTCTACCTGACCTACTACCCGCACTACAAGGAGACCGAGGACGCCGACGCCATCCTCGGCACCTTCTGCACCACCGACGCGGACAACCAGAAGGTCAACTACTTCCTCAACGAGATGTTCGGCACCCTGGTGCTCGTCTTCGGCGCCCTGTGCTGCCTGTCCCTGGCTTGGGGCAAGCAGGATTACGCCGCCGCCTCCATCGTCGTCGGCTTCATTGTGTGGGGCCTCGTGACCTCCATGGGTGGCCCGACCGGCCCTGGCCTGAACCCGGCCCGCGACCTCATGCCGCGTCTGCTGCACGCCATCCTGCCAATCCCGCACAAGGGCTCCTCCCGCTGGGGCGAGGCTTGGATCCCGGTTGTGGCCCCGATTGTCGGTGCCATTATCGGTGCTTGGCTGTACGTGTTCTTCTTCGCCAGCTGATTCGTTGATTGATTCATGCATGCAAATGGCCTCCGCTCGTTTTGGGCGGAGGCCATTGTCGTTGAATCAGGCAAACGCAGAGACTACTGCTCCAGGAACACCTGCGGGGCCTTCATGAAGTTCGTGGCACAGTGCTCACCGCAGAAGTAATAGGACTTGCCCTCATACTCGCGCGTGATCGCATCGGCGTTCACCGCCACGGTCATGCCGCACACCGGGTCGGTGGCGGTTTCGCCGCCTGCGGGGGCGTTGTGGTGCATGTGCATTCCCATATCCATAGTGTTCTCCTTGTTGGTTGGATTATTGGATTGGTCAGATACGTGATTGGTGTGATTCAGCGTGGTGCGATCGTCGATGATGACGGTCGGCTCGTGAGGCGCGTTGGATGTGGTGGAGCCGGTGGCGTTGGCGGCATTGGCTGATTCGGCCGATCCGGCTGATTCGATACCCGCCGTGCTGCTGCCCGAGCCAGCGGTGCTATCGGCAGCACCCACGTTGATATTCGCCGCATGAAGACGATTGGCGTTCAGCACCAGGCACACCGAGCTCAACGCCATCGCCAGTCCCGCGATCATCGGGCTCAACAGCCATCCGGTGAACGGGTAAAGCACGCCGGCGGCAATCGGAATGCCGATGATGTTGTATCCGAATGCCCAGCCAAGATTCTCTCGGATATTGCGCATCGTGGCATTGGACAGATTGATGGTCCTGATGACGCCGCGCAGATCGCCGCTCATCAGCGTCACGTCTGCCGACTGCATCGCCACGTCGGTGCCGGTGCCGATGGCGATGCCGAGATCGGCCTGTGCCAGCGCCGGGGCGTCGTTGATGCCGTCACCCACCATCGCGATAAGATCGTGCGGCGCGCGGGAGGAGCCGGACGTGGCTGTGTTCTCATCACGCTCGCGCTGCAGTTTGGCGATCCAATAGGCCTTGCCATCCGGCTTGACCTCGCAGATCACCGTATCGATGCCGACCTCACGGGCGATGCGCCCTGCCACTTCGGCCTTGTCTCCTGAAAGCATCACCGTGCGTATGCCGCGTGCACGCAATGCTGCAATCGCTTCCGGCGATCCTTCCTTAACGGTGTCCTGCTCGTAGCTCGGTTTGTTCCAATCGGCGGTCGCATCCACCACGCCGCGCGTAATAGTGCCGGTCTTGTCGAAGACCACAGTGCCGATGCGCCGCGCCTGTTCCAGAGCTTTTGCACTGGTGACCAGCACGCCGTTGGTGGCGCCGAGCCCCAGAGACACAGTGACCGAGAGCGGGGTGGCAAGACCCAGAGCGCACGGGCAGGCGATAATGAGCACGCTGACTGCGGTGATCAGCGCGTGCGCCAGTTGCGGCGCAGGGCCAAGCGCAATCCATATGGCAAAGGTCCATATAGCGATGACCATCACTGCTGGCACGAAATACCTGGCGATTCTATCGGCCAGCTGCTGCACCGGAGCTTTGGTTGCCTGCGCGCGGGCCACCATCGCCGCGATTTGGGAGAGCACAGTATTGGCACCGACCTGAGTGGCTTGCATGACGAGGTCACCCTTGAGCAATACGGTTGCTCCGGTGACGGCCGCTCCGGTCGTTTTGGTGACGGGCTTGGATTCGCCGGTAATCATTGATTCATCGATACTCGCGTTGCCGGCCACGATGATGCCGTCTGTGGGCACGCGCTCGCCGTTCTTGACGACCAGCAGATCGCCGACGGCAATCGTATCGATGTCCATGTCCGTGAAATTCGCGGGATTGAGCCATTCCACGTTCTCTGGCGAAGCCGCATTCAGCTTATGCGCGTTGCGAGGCCGTAGCTTGATTAGTGATTGCACCGCCTTGCCGGTGCCTTCGCGGGCCTTGGTCTCCAGCAGTCGACCGACCAGTACCAGGGTGATGACCACGCCGACCGATTCAAAATACGGCTCGCGTGAACCTTCCGGAAATACCTGAGGGGCTACACAGGTCACCAGCGAATAGAGATAGGCGGCCGATGTGCCCAACGAGACGAGCGAATTCATGTCGGGGGAGCGGTGCGCCAGTGCGGGGAATCCGACCGCGTGGATCGGGTGGCCGCAGTAGAACATCACCGGTGTGATGAGAATGGCCTGCAGCCATGGATTCACCATCCAGTGCGGCACCAGCATCGGATTGGCCATGTGCAGCATGGTGACGATGAACACGGGGAGTGTCAGCACTGTGCCGATGGCCACTAATCGTGTCAACGATGTGATTTCCTTCGTGCGTTCCGCTGCCTCACGTCGTTCTGCTTCTGCGGAGTCCAACATCGGGGCTTCCGCTGATGCAGTGAGCGGGTGCAGTTTGTCCGTGCCTGCGCTGGCATTTCCTTCGACCTTCAGCAGGCCGTGCACCATGTTCATGCCGCAGGCAAATGGATATTCGCCGGCGGGCAATGCGGGCAATTCCACGTCGGTCACCGCATTGCCGGGCAGCATGGCATCGAGGCCGAGGTCGCCAAACACCACGTGAGAGGTGCATTCACCGGTCTCCTGCCGGTCGAATGTCAGTGTGATCGGTGTGCCCGCGCGCATACTCACCACGGCAGGGGAGTAGCCACCTTTGACGGTGATTGTTGCGGTCTGGCGCTTGCCGGAGACGTCCATGGCTCCGGATGCGGCCTTCTGCTCGCCGAAAAAGAACCTGAGCACCAGCCATGTCAAGGCGGTTGCCGCAATCAGCGCCGCGGCGGTCGAGAAAAGGTTGAATTCCATCCCCGCTCCTTCCCATCAGTATTATACCGAGCAACAGTGTATACCCTATACCCCTATGGGGTATATAATGGGGTGTGTTCAGCTGAAAGATGAGTATCAGGAGGCAGCGATGCACGGGTATGACGACGATAAGGCCAAAGTCATTGCGCGGCTGCGCCGCATTGAGGGGCAGGTTCACGCCATTACGCAGATGGTGGAGGACGATAAATACTGCATTGACGTGTTGACGCAGATTTCGGCATCGAATTCGGCGTTGAAGTCGGTGGCCTTGATATTGCTGGACGATCATCTGAATCACTGTGTGCGCCAGGCGGCGGTGCAGGGCGGTGAAGTTGCCGATAGCAAGCTTGAGGAGGCATCCGCGGCCATCGCGCGCTTGGTGAGGTCGTAGTTGGTCGTGTGTTTGGCTGTTGGCCCTGGTCGTCTGTCGTTATGCATGCGGTGCGATTGTCAATGCTGACGTTAGGAAACAGGAACATATCTACCGCCGGTTGAAGATGGTGGAATACTGGGAACCATGTTTGAACAAATGGGAACTGTGATTGTGGTCATCGCCGTGCTGGTGGTCGGTGCGGGGCTTGGGCTTTGTGCCGGCTTTTTATTGGGGCGGCATAAAGGTCAGGCTATGGCGCGTGATGCCAGGGCTTCGGAGCTGGAGGAGGCCAAAAGCTTGCTGGAGTCGGCGCATGGGGAGGTTGCCGATTTGACCGCTCGCAATGCCGCTTCTCAAGCGCAGCTTGAAGGTGCGAACCAGCAATTGACGTTCGTGAAGTCACAGCTTGCTCAGGCGCAGCATGCGGAACAGATTCGCATCGAGCGTGAGCGTGAGCGCGCGGCCGCCGAGGCTGAACAGAAGCGTAAGGCCGATGCCGAAGCCGCCGAAGTCAAGCGTGTCGAGCAGGAGGCTCGTCTGAAAGAGCAGAGTAAAGTGCTGGAAGCGCTTGCTCCTGTTGCCAAGAATCTCGATTCGCTCCAGACCAAGGTCACCCAAATCGAAGAAGGCCGCAAGAAAGAGATGGGGGCGCTCGGGGCTCAACTCAAGGGCCTGAATGATCAGCAGGCCCGGTTGGACAAGGAAACGAGTTCACTATCCGCGGCACTGCGCAACAATAAGGTTCGTGGTGCCTGGGGCGAGGCGCAGCTGAAGAATATTGTGGAGTCCGCGGGATTGCTGGAGCACGTTGACTTTGACACCCAAGTGGTGGTGTCCGATGCCGACGGTCGTATGCTCAGACCGGATATGGTGGTGCATCTGCCCGGTGGCAAGACCATTCCGATTGATGCCAAGGTGCCGTATGCCGACTATCAGCGGGCTTGTGAGATTCCCGAGACCGCGGGCCCCGAGGAGTTGGATCGTCGTAACGACCTGTTGCGATCCCATGCCAAGGCGCTTCGAGAACACGTGCGTGCGTTGGGGGAGAAGGCCTATTGGAATGCGTTCCCCGTCACTCCTGATTTCGTTATCGCCTTTATTCCCAATGAGGCGTTGTTGCAGGCGGCGCTTGAGGCCGATCCCACGCTGATGGATGATGCCTTCTCCCGCAAGGTGGCCTTGACCTCGCCAGTGACCCTGTGGGCCGTGCTGAAATCAGTGGCCTATGCATGGCAGCAGCAATCGCTGACGGATGATGCCAAGCAGTTGTTCGATTTGTCTCGAGAGCTGTATGAGCGCTTCGCCGTGCTTGGCGACTATGCCACCAGGCTGGGAACCCAAATCACCAAGACGGTCAGTGCCTATAACAAGTTCGCATCCAGTTTGGAGCGACGTGTATTGCCCACGGCTCGCAAACTGCAAAAGCTCGAACCCACCAAGGTGCTCGAGGAAGTGCCTCTTATCGAATCAGACAAAGGCAATGTCAGTGAGTTATCCGCCCCCGATGTGACATCGTCGGAGGATGATGAGCCGGTCAAGCTGACTGCCTCAGGCGATAGGCTTGAAGCATGACTGAATCTGGATTCCGCCCGACCGGCACCTCGGACCTCAATGTTTCACGCGACGCTTCCGCTTTTGCCATGCTGGAGCCGCGTGAGCAGCTGGCCACCCTGCTGAAGGAGCACGTGGTTGGCCGCCCGTTTTCGGAACTTGCCTCGGTGACTTTCGATCATCGTGCCGCCACGGTGATGGGTCATGTGCTCATTGACACTCTTGAAGATGCAGGCTATTCGGTTGATGATTTTGACGCCGTTGGTGCCTTGACTGCAGCTGCCGTACCCATGGTGTCTGCCATGATTCATGCTGCTGCTTCCCGTGGCGAGGATCTGGACGGATTCGTAATGGACTTCGTGTATCCCTCAATCAAGGGTCCGTCTATTGAAGGACGACGCGTGATGCTGTTGGATGCATGGCTGTCCGAAAAATCGTATGTGCAGACCAGTTCGCTGGTTACCCTGCGTAATGGCAACGAACTCAGCCTCGACTTCGGCGTGGTCGAACAACTCGGCGCTCAGGTCGTGGCTATTACCTCACTGGTCGGCGGTGGAGCTAAAGACATCAATGTCATCAACCCCTCCACTGGCGAAAGCCACGTACTGCCATTCGTTCAGGTCTTTGACGAATCCGAGCTGAGGTAATTCCATTCGTGGCTTTCCCATTCGGGAGGCTGTCGGGCGCAACGAGACCGCTGTGGTCGGCGCACGACGTTGATAATCTCCGAGGAGCAACTGTGCACGCACCCAACCAGATTTCCTTGGCGGCAAAAGCCTCGGGCGAACCGGAATTCCGTGAAGTCGGTCTTGGCCCATGGGCTGAAACCCATCCCGGCGAACCTCGTCCTGATGACTTGGCATCGCCTAATTACGATGTCCGTTTCGATTCTGCTCTGCTCGATGAGGGCGATCGCCGCAATGTGCTCGACCGATATCGCTACTGGACTGTGCAGGCCATCAAAGAAGATCTCGATGCCCACGGCCGCCACGATTTCGAAGTGGCGGTGGAGAACTGGACCCACGATTTCAATATCGGATCCATGGTGCGCACTGCCAATGCTTTTCAGGCCAAGCGCGTGCATATCGTCGGCCCGCATAAGTGGAATCGCAAAGGCGCGCTGATGACTGAGCTCTACCAGCACGTTGAGCATCACCCCTCAATCGCGGAGTTGGTGGAATGCTGGCATAATCGTATCGCTGGTGAAATCGCTACCGAACGGGCGCGGGCTGGGGCGGCTGCCTTAAAGGCCCATGCCATCGCCAGTGCTCATAATGGGGCGGAGACTGGTGCCGGCAATGGGTCGGAGGGTATCATCGGTAATTCCGGTGCAACTGTGTCCTCCCACGTGTCGGCGCTGAATGCTGTTTCGGCAGTTGCCGAGGCCACTGCCGAAATCGCACAGGCGGATGCCCGCATCAAGGAACTGGAAGCCGCTCGCATCATTGCTCTGGACATCATTCCGGGCGCGGTGCCCATGGAGACCTATGCATTCCCCAAGCGCTGTCTGCTACTGTTCGGCGCCGAAGGCCCCGGGCTGAGCAGTAAGGCCTTGGAACTAGCCGACGACGTGGTATACATCTCCCAATTTGGTTCGGTGCGGTCCATTAACGCTGGCGCCGCGGCGGCCGTGGCCATGCATGCATGGATTGCCCGGCATGCCGCAACCGCAGTCTGATAGAGCATAGAAAAGCCTCGCTGCCATCGCAATTCCGCGTATTATCTGTGGTGTTGCGTCACGGCAATAATCCGTGAAACATTTTGTGAAACATCAATTCCCCATATTTCCTCCTGTGAAACATCGCGTGAAACACAAGCCCTGGTAGACGTGTGCCAACAGTTCTCCCCAATCTGCCCAATATAGGCTAGGATGAAAGCATGATTGAAGTTGAGGAGCTGAGCAAACGCTTCAAGACCAAGCAGGCACTAGACGGTGTGTCGTTCACTGCCGAAGATGGCAAGGTTACGGGTTTTCTGGGACCGAATGGCGCAGGCAAATCCACCACTATGCGTGCTGCGCTCGGACTCATCAGCCCGGATAAGGGCCGCGCGCTAATCGATGGCAAACCATATGTCACCTTACGCGCACCAATGCGTGCGGTCGGTGCGGTGCTTGACGCCAAGTCAGCGCATAAGTCGCGCACTGCACGAGCCCATTTACAGGCCCTTGCCTATACCAACAACATTCCTAAGCGTCGAGTCGATGAGGTCATTGACATGACCGGTCTGCAAGCTGTGGCCAATGTCAGAGCCGGTCAGTTCTCGCTCGGTATGAGCCAGCGACTGTCCATTGCTGCGGCATTGCTGGGCAACCCGCACAATCTGGTGTTGGACGAGCCAATCAACGGTCTCGATCCAGAAGGCGTTAAATGGGTTCGCGACTTATGTCGTTACTACGCAGCTGAAGGACGAGCCGTGCTGCTGAGCTCGCACTTGATGAGCGAGGTGGCGTTGACCGCGGATAATCTGGTGATTATCGGGCAAGGCCATGTGTTGGAAACCACCACGGTGAGTGCATTCGTGGCCGAGCATTCCTCCAGATCCATCCGTGTGGTGACGCCGGAACCCGACAAGTTGCGTGCGATTTTTACCAGTAGCCCTGAGGTCACCGTGGTTCCCGATACTCGAAAATCCGATGACCCGCAAGTAGGCGAGGTATTTCGTGTCAATGGCGCCGACTTGGTTGCGGCGGCACAGGCGTTCGCCCGGGCCGGCCTGATTACTTACGAATTCGTCGAAGAGCACGCCTCTTTGGAAGAGTCGTATATGGCGCTGACCCACAGCAGCGCCGAATACCTGGCCAAGGAGGTCGGATGATGAGCTCCAATACCATGAGAACGGCCACGGAAAACGCCAATATGACCGGCAGTATGAGTGGTGCAGCTGCTGAAAAGCATATGCCTGATGCGACCGGACCCAGCCAACCTGCCAACGCAGAGGCTTCCGGCCGTCCTGCCTCTAGCCGTCGTGCCAGCAGCATGTACCGTCGTGCCAAGCTCACTGTGTTCGGCTCGCTAAAGGCCGAATTGCTGAAACTGTGGTCACTGAACTCCACCAAGGTGCTGTTGGGTATTGCGGTCGCACTCATGCTGGCTATGTCCGCGTTGAGCGCTTGGAGTGTGACCTTCATGGCGTCTACGGATTTGAACACTGGCAAGACGCTGGACAATCCCAAGCCCATATCCGCCGCAGATATGTGGGCGGTACTGGCTTCTTCCGGCTCGACCGCGGCGCTGGTCATCGGCATTTTCGGCGTGATGGCCATCACCAGCGAATACACCACATCAGCCGTGCAATCCAGTCTGACGGTCAACCCCAGGCGCGGCATGTTCTATGCCACTAAGTCCGTGGCCACGGCCCTGTTTGCGCTGGTTGCTGGTATTGTCGGCATTCTGCTGGCCGCAGGTGTGCTCTGGCTATTCACTCGAGGCCATGACATTACGGCGCTGACCAGCGATCAAAGTCGAATCATTCCTGTCACGTTGATCGGCTTCCCTCTGACTATTGTGCTGGTGTCCCTGATGGCGCAGGGACTTGGCGGCATGACCCGTTCCACAGTGGGCGGCGTATGCGCGCTGATCGTGCTCTTCATGGTGCTCTCGTCAGTACTGTCCATCACATCGATGGCCATTAACCAGGTCGAATGGCTTGGCACTTTGTCCTATCTGACACCGGACACCGCCATGAATCATTTCCTCGGCGCTGGTATAGAAAGCAGCTCGCAGTCCACCCTTGCCGCAGCCGTTAAACCGAACTACTGGATTCCCGATTGGTGGCAGTCCGGCCTGATCCTCCTCGCCTGGGCCGCCGCAGCATGGGCTGGCGGACTCATCGTCACCAAAAAAGCGGATATCAAGTAGCTATGTTCTCTGCTGCAGGATTATCGCCGCATAAAGCAATCACACCTTCGTGCATCAGACATATTCTGACGATTGTTATCGCATCACCATTGTTGCGTCGGGAACGCCGGCAGCCCGTAGTTTATTGATCATTGGATGCTGCTTCAACACATCCTCATAAGTGAACCGAACTATGGAGTCGACTTTAGCTCGATACAGTCCGGTTTCCCGCTCTTTTTCCGCGTGCACCGCTCCTTGAATACCCCTGCGGTCATTCATATTCGGATTGGCGTATTTCTCGTACCCGTCATATTCGCCGACGATAAGACGGCCGTCGGGCAGCCGCCAGAGATAATCTACCCGGTACAGCGCGCCCGTTTGCGGGTCGGTGATGTCTTGCTGCAATTCGGGGACCATGAGTCCGCCTTCAACGATTGTGCCTCGACCGAGTGATTCGCCGCCGTTTTCGCTTGCCGGGTTCGCATAATGAAGCAAGCGGAATATCGGCGTGCAATCGCGGTGCATAGTGCTGCAAATATTGAGAATGTCCGCAATGGCAGTACCTTTACGTAGTGCCGAATCGATGATTGGCAACGCGAAGCGAAAATCGGTAGACAGCCCGCAGTCCACTACTGTTTGTGCCCCATTGGTCACAGGGATTCCATTGACATATTCCGGTGCACAATGTGGTACGAATACACGTTTGATATTGGCATTGTTCGCGTTGGTACCTTGCGACGCGGTGGCGATGGTAACGGAGCCGGCATGAAGATGCCATGGGTGTTCGAAACCATGCAGTGCCGCTGCGGTGACTCCGGCGAAAACCCAGTTTGGATGCTTGAGATGGAGTGTGCATGCCACATGCTGTATGCGTTCATCGGGTTTGAGCGCATTCCAGTATTCCGGTTTGACATACATGTTGGGAAATACTCGCTTGAGCTCGAGTTCTTTGGCTCGGCGAATAAGGGCCGAGCAGTGTGATTTTGTTCGGCCGTAAATGCATATGCCTGCTGCTTCCGCTTGCGCGATAAGCGCATCCACTTCTTTGTGATGTTTCATGAATCGAGAGTATGCCAATCGAGAATGAAGTGTCCACTTGTTCGGGCAATGTGGTCGCAGCTTCGAGCGGATTCGCATGTGAGGATTGCATAGATTGGCTATATCTCGCGGATGCTTGCGGATTGAGGTGTGAATCATCGGCATGATAATTATGTATGTGCCCCCGTTGCGGCGTGGAATGTGGATAACTATTTCGAGTGCGTTGATGCGGTGCCTGGAGAGGCTTTCCTGTTCCTTGCACTTGCCGGATTCGGTTTTTGGCGTTTAGAGGGGCAATTGGTTTAAAGAGGGGCAAACCTGACTAGCTCGCATTTTTGCTCCGCTGAGAAGTCGTGAGTAGAGCATTTTCTCGATTAGATCGAGGTTTTGCTTCGCTGGGGGACAGCAGTGAGGTGCTTTCATGGTCAGCTCGTGGTTTTACCTCGCTGAGTGCCAGTAAGCGTGGTTTTTCTTCGGCTTTGTCGTGGTTTTGCCCCGCTTGGGATGCTGGGCGAGGTGTCTTCATTGGTTACTCGTGGTTTTGCCCCGCTGCGAGGTGATGAGTGGTGCGGTGTCGTGATCTGTTGGTGGTTTTGCTTCGCTGGGGGACAGCAGCGAGGTGCTTTCATGGTCAGCTCGTGGTTTTACCTCGCTGAGTGCCAGTAAGCGTGGTTTTTCTTCGGTTTTGTCGTGGTTTTGCCCCGCTTGGGATGCTGGGCGAGGTGTCTTCATTGGTTACTCGTGGTTTTGCCCCGCTGCGAGGTGATGAGTGGTGCGGTGTCGTGATCTGTTGGTGGTTTTGCTTCGCTGGGGGACAGCAGCGAGGTGCTTTCATGGTCAGCTCGTGGTTTTACCTCGCTGAGTGCCAGTAAGCGTGGTTTTTCTTCGGCTTTGTCGTGGTTTTGCCCCGCTTGGGATGCTGGGCGAGGTGTCTTCATTAGTTACTCGTGGTTTTGCCCCGCTGAGGGGTGATGAGTGGGGTGGTTGTGCGGTTGGCTGGTAGGTTTGCCCCGTTGGGAGCTCTCGAATTGGTGGTGGAACCCGTGAAGGGCTGGCGCATTGTTCCAATGGGCGGGGAAACGAGGCTTTCCGATAACTGCGTGTCACATACGGCTCATATAGTTAAGGCCATGCCAACATTTTCACGCGAAGAAATCGTGCATTTGGGCGACTTGGCCCGAATCGCGCTCACCGATGAGGAAATCACCCGTCTGCAGGGCGAACTGAACGTCATCGCAGACTCCATCAACAAGGTTCAGGAAGTCGCCTCCGACGATGTTCCGCCCACCGCCAACCCGGTTCCGCTGGAAGCCTACCTGCGCCCGGACGTCGCCGAAACCCCGCTCACGCAGGAAGAGGCGCTCGCCGGTGGCCCGAAGACCGAGGCCGGCATGTTCGTGGCACCGCGAATCCTGGGAAGCGAGGAGTAATCGATGAGCAACGAAACCTCAACACTCGTCAAACTGTCCGCCACTGAGCAGGCTGCTGCCATCAAGAAGGGTGATGTCACCTCCCACGAGCTCGTCGAGGCCCATCTCAAGGTGATTGAGGCCGCCGAGCCGTCCATCAAGGCCTTCCTGAAGGTCTCCGGCGATGTGGCCCTCGAGCAGGCCGACGCCTTCGACGCCAAGTCCGCAGAAGACAAGGCCGCCCTGCCCGAGCTGGCCGGCGTGCCGATCGCCATCAAGGACATGATCGTCACCAAGGGCATCGAAACCACCGCCGCTTCCAAGATTCTCGAAGGCTGGGTGCCGCCGTACGACGCCACTGTCATCGAAAAGCTCAAGGCCGCCGGCATGCCAATTCTCGGCAAGACCAACCTTGACGAATTCGCACAGGGCTCCTCCACCGAGCACTCCGCCTACCAGACCACCCACAACCCGTGGGATACCGAGCGCGTGCCCGGCGGCTCCGGCGGTGGCTCCGCTTCCGCAGTCGCCGCATTCGAGGCCCCGCTGGCTCTCGGCACCGACACCGGTGGTTCGATTCGTCAGCCCGGCGCTCTGACCGGCACCGTGGGCGTCAAGCCCACCTACGGCGGCGTCTCCCGTTACGGCGCCATCGCCATGGCCTCCTCGCTCGACCAGATCGGCCCGGTCTCCCGCACCGTGCTCGACTCCGCCCTGCTGCAGGAGATTATCGGTGGCCACGACAAGCGTGATTCCACCTCCATTCCCGAAGGCCCGCGCCCGATGGTCGCCGCCGCCCGCGAAGGCGCCAAGCGTGACCTCAAGGGCATGAAGGTCGGCCTCATCAAGGAACTCGGTGGCGACGGCTTCCAGCCCGGCGTCGAGGCCCGCTTCAACGAGGCCGTCGACAAGCTCAAGGAAATGGGCGCCGAGGTCGTTGAGGTCTCCTGCCCGCACATCGGATACTCGCTGGGCGCCTACTACATCATCATGCCGTCCGAGGTCAGCTCCAACCTGGCCCGTTACGATGGCATGCGCTACGGTCTGCGCGTCATGCCGCCGGCCGGCGTGCCCCAGACCGCCGCCAACATGATGGCCTACACCCGTGAGGCCGGCTTCGGCGACGAGGTCAAGCGCCGCATCATCCTCGGCACCTACGCCCTGTCCGCCGGCTACTACGACGCCTGGTACGGCTCGGCCCAAAAGGTCCGCACGCTCATCATCGAGGACTTCAAGAAGGCCTTCGAACAAGTCGATGTGCTGATCTCGCCTACCAGCCCGTCCACCGCCTTCAAGTTCGGCGAGAAGATGAACGATCCGCTGGCCATGTACGTCAACGACATCGCTACGATTCCGGCCAACCTTGCCGGTATGCCCGCCATGTCCATCCCGGCCGGCCTGTCCGACGACGGCCTGCCCGTCGGCTTCCAGTTCATCGCCCCGCAGCAGCGCGACGAAGTCATGTACAAGCCGGCGGCGGCCCTGGAAGCCGCGCTGGAAGACAGCTGGAACGGCCCGATCTGGAACGACCTCAAGACCCCGTGGCTTGACGGTCTGAGCAAGTGAGCATCGGAAGGAAAGAAACAACATCATGGCTGAAAAACTGATGAAGTACGCCGATGCCACCAAGAAGTACGATGTGGTCTTCGGTCTGGAAACCCACGTGGAGCTGTCCACGAACACCAAGCTGTTCTGCCCGGCCCACATTGAATTCGGCGGCGAGCCGAACACCGAGTTGACCCCGGTGAGCCTCGGTCTGCCGGGAAGCTTGCCGGTGATTAACAAGACCGCCGTCGATTACGCCATCAAGCTGGGCCTTGCCCTGCACTGCGAAATCGCCGAGTGGAGCCAGTTCGCCCGCAAGAACTACTTCTACCCGGACATGCCGCGCGACTATCAGATCTCGCAGTACGACAAGCCCACCAACGGCAACGGCTATCTGGACGTTGAGCTGGAAGACGGCACCGTGTTCCGTGTGCCGATCGAGCGCGCCCACATCGAGGACGACGCCGGCAAGAACACCCACGTGGGTGGCGCCGACGGCCGTATCGAGGGTGCCGACCACTCGCTGGTCGACTACAACCGCGCTGGTGTGCCGCTGATCGAGATTGTGACCAAGCCGATCGAGGGTGCGGGCGACCGCGCTCCCGAAATCGCTGGTGCTTATGTTCGCGCTATCCGCGACATCGTGCGCGCGCTGAACATCTCCCACGCCCGCATGGAACAGGGCAACATGCGCGCCGACGTGAACGTTTCGCTGCGCCCGAGCGCCGATGCCCCGTACGGCATCCGTTCCGAAACCAAGAACGTGAACTCGTTCCGTGGCATCGAGAAGACCATTCAGTACGAGATTCGCCGTCAGGCCGCGCGCCTCGACGAAGGCAAGGAGATTCTGCAGGAGACCCGCCACTGGGATGAGGCTACGCAGACCACCGCTGGCGGCCGTCTGAAGTCCGATGCCGACGACTACCGTTACTTCCCGGACCCCGACCTCGTCATGCTCCACATCACCAAGGAGCACATCGAGGAGATGAAGGCCCAGATGCCGGAAATGCCGCGCGAGCGCCGCAACCGCCTCAAGTCCGAGTGGGGCCTGAGTGATCTGCAGATGCGCGACATCCTCAACGCCGACGCCCTCGACCTGATTGAGGAAACCGTCAAGGCCGGTGCCAAGGCGGCCGGTGCGCGCAAGTGGTGGCTGGGCGAGCTTTCCCGCGAAGCCAACGCCAAGGGTGTGTCCCTCGAAGAGCTGCCGATCACCCCGGCCGACGTGGCCGAAGTCGAGAAGCTCATCGCCTCCGGCAAGCTCAACGACAAGCTCGCCAAGCAGACCGTCGAAGGCGTGCTCAAGGGCGAAGGCACTCCGGATGAAGTCGTCAAGAAGCACGACTACAAGATCGTCGAAGACAACGGTGCCATCGAGACGGCCGTCGAAGCGGCGTTCGAGGCGAACCCGGACGTGGTCGAGAAGCTCAAGAGCGGCAACATGAAGCCGATGGGCGTGATCATCGGCGCCGTGATGAAGGCCACGCGTGGCCAGGCCGATGCCAAGGCCGTCACCAAGGTCGTCATGAGCAAGATCAAGGGCTGATTAGATTCACTGGCTCCCCTCTTTGAGGGGAGCCTTTATTCCTTTTGTAAGGGAACGACCCCACTCACTTCCAGCGTTCACCCAGTCAAGTAAGATATGTTCGGCACTGAATCGCGAGCCGAGACAGGGGACATACGCTAATGACTGAAACCAACGAGACGCTGAGCCTGGCTACTGACGCGCAACTTACGCGCGATCTGCCACATAGCATCGTCATTCCACCGATTACCGGTGAAATGGTGCATTTGCGCCCCGCTACCGTTGAAGACCTGCTCCGGTTGGATGAACTCGACGCTTTCTATGGCGCGTCCAAAATCACCGGTAAAGATGCGGCCACCGAACGTGCCGTCGTGCACACATGGGTTCGTCGTTCTCAGGCTTGGGAAGCCGGACAGGCTCCCGCGGAATCAGGCGTGGGCGATCCGGAATCTCGCCGCACCATCGCATGGGCCGTGCTTACCGACGCCGACCATGACGATGACGGCATGATCGATGCCGCTCCCACCGACAACGTTATCGGCATGATTTTCCTCATCGATATCGATGGCTGGTCCCGTTCCGCCCGTATCCAGATCATTCTGGGCAAGGACTACCGCGGCCGTGGCTATTCCCGCGATGCCATGCCGCGTGTGATGACCTACGGCTTTGCCCCGGAGCCGGCCGGCTTGGGCATGCACCGTATCTGGGTGAGCGTTCCGGAAACGAACACTCGCTCGATTTCCGTCTACCAGTCGCTTGGTTTCGTGCCGTCGGGCACATCGCGCGATGCCCTGTGGGATGTGGAAAACAATAAGTATCAGGATCTTATTGTTATGGATACGTTGGTGGATGAATACGATCCGATTCGCTCCCTGGATGCTTTCGGCATGCACTTGATTGAGGACAATCCCGGCGTCAAGGAAGCGCTGTCTGCGCGTGAACACTCCATGGCGATTCAGCAGCGTGTTGCCGAGCCCGGAGCAGGAGAGCAGTCCACGGCTGCCGACGAGTCCGAGACATCGTCTGAAATCGCCGAAGCACCTGCCCAACCGCAGAGCACCAGCGAGCAGGCCACCACGGGAACGCATACTCGTTCCACGGATGAAGAGAGCAATTGGCCATATGGTCAGGCCGACCGCAAATCTTCCAAGGAAGCTTGGTGGCGTACACTGGGTCGCGGACGCAAGCGAGATACGGAAGGTGAATAATCGAGCATGAGCGCCGAGGATCTGGATAATTACGAAACTGACGCCGAACTCGCGTTGTACCGGGAATACCGCGATGTCATCAAGCTGTTCACGTACGTCGTGGAGACCGAGCGCCGTTTCTATCTAGCGAACAAAGTGGATTTCAATGTTCGTTCCGCAGGCCAGGACGTCTACTTCGACGTGCAGCTGACTGATGCATGGGTATGGGATGTGTACCGTTCCAGCCGTTTCGTCAAGTCGGTGCGTATCGTGACGTTCAAGGATGTCAATGTCGAGGAAGTACAGAAAACCGACATCGACATTCCTGACGATATTCATTAAAGGTGTATCTGCCCTCGCCAAGATAACAAGAGACGGCAGCACAAAGAACTTGTTTGCATCGCCCGCGCGCATCGCGGTCTATGCAATATTCGCAAGGGAATACACAGTTTGAACGTGCGTTTCCGAGGCTTACGATAAACTATCGCTGATTTGGTTATAAGGAGATGCAAGTGAGCGAAAAGCAATCTGTGGTGATTATCGGTGGTGGTCCTGCCGGTTTGACCGCCGCATGGGAATTGATTAAGGACGGCGGCGCTGATAAATACGATGTGACTGTGCTTGAGGGAACCCGTGCATTCGGCGGTATCTCGCGTACCGTGAAGCACAACGGCAACCGCATGGATATCGGCGGTCACCGCTTCTTCTCAAAGGACGAGCGCATCATGGATTGGTGGAAGACAGTTCTGCCACTGCAGGGCGCGCCTTCCTATGATGACAAGAAGCTCGGCCGTGAGCACGATATGGAGTCGGGCGGCCCCGATCCCGAGGTGGAAGACAAGGTGATGCTAAAGCGTCACCGTGTGTCCCGTATTTTCTGGAACCGTCACTTCTTCGACTACCCGATTTCCCTGAGCCCCAACACGCTGAAGGCTATGGGCTTCAAGCTCACCATGGTGGCCGGCTTCAGCTACCTGAAATCCATGTTCCACAAGCTGCCGGAAGACAATCTGGAGAACTTCTACATCAACCGCTTTGGCCGCAAGCTGTACTCGATGTTCTTCGAGGGCTACACGGAGAAGCTGTGGGGACGTCACCCCTCCCAGATTTCCGCTGACTGGGGTGCCCAGCGCGTCAAGGGTCTGAGCATCATGGGTGTGCTCAAGAACGCCTTCCAGAAGCTACTGCCCAAGCAGCGCTCCAACGCCGAGGTCGAGACCTCGCTTATCGAGGAATTCTGGTACCCGAAGTATGGCCCCGGCCAGCTGTGGGAGACTGTGGAATCCAACTGTGAGAACGCCGGCGTCAAGGTGCTGACCGACGCCACGGTGGTCGAACTGCGTCAGAACAACGGCTCCATCTCCTCGGTGGTGTATGAGGACTCCGAAGGTAACCGCACCGAGCTTGCCGCCGATCAGTTCATCTCGTCGATGCCGGTCAAGGACTTGGTCAACGCCATCGATGCAGCCGGTTCCGATCCGGAAAGCCCCGAATCCAAGGGCGCTCCTGCCGACATGACCAAGGTGGCCAACGGCCTGCCGTACCGCGACTTCGTGACCGTGGGTCTTCTGGTCAAGCACCTGAAGCTCAAGAACACCACGAACATTCCCACCCTCGGCAACCCGCCGATTGTGCCGGACTGCTGGATTTATGTTCAGGATCCGGGCTACAAGGTCGGCCGTCTCCAGATCTTCAACAACTGGAGCCCGTACCTGGTCAAGGACGTGAACGACACCGTGTGGGTTGGTCTGGAGTACTTCTGCGAAGAGGGTGATTCCTTCTGGAACATGAGTGAGGAAGACGCCACCAAGTTCGCCATTTCCGAGCTCACCCGCATGCGCGTGATCAATGGCCCGGATGAGGTCCTCGACTCCCACCGTGAACGCGTGAAGAAGGCCTACCCTGCATACTTCGATACCTACGAGCACATGGACGAGCTCATCGAATACCTCGATGGCTTCGGCAACCTGTACTGCGTGGGGCGTAACGGTCAGCACCGTTACAACAACATGGACCACTCCATGGCCACCGCCATTGAGGCCGTCGGCAACATCAAGACCGGCAAGACGTCCAAGAAGAATGTGTGGTCGGTCAACACCGACAAGTCCTACCACGAAGAAAAGTAATCAGCGGAGCGTATGCCGCCTTTCTTCACCCTCGACGCACCTCAGTGCGCCTTCGGGGTCAGACGGCGGCCTCCGCACGCGCTGATTACTTTTCTTCCCTCGCAGATTTTGCATTCTCGGCTCCCCTCTCTGGGGGGGGGAGCCGGCTCGCGAAGCGAGATTGAGGGGAGCCAACCCCAGCAATTACATACGGCCTGCCGATACTCGGCGGGCCGTTTTGCATTGGTCGTGCTCGCGTTGTAGAGTGAACAACGTTCGCGAGAACATCAGAGACGTAGCGAACATTCATGAGCGGTACAGCCGCAGAATCACTCTTAACGCCGTAACAGGCATGGGCCTGTTCGGTATGGAAAGGGCAACCAGTGGCAAATAGCCAGAATCTTGAGGATATGAAGCTGCCTGAGCTCAAGGAGCTCGCCAAGCAAATGGGTCTGCGAGGCACGTCTACCATGCGCAAGCCCGAACTGCTCGCCACCTTGCAGGCCGCCCGCAGTGGCGGTGAGCCGCCGGCTGGCGTCACTGTGCGCACTCCCAAGGCCGACAAGGCCGTCACCAAGGCAGCCAAGGCTGAGCCGGTCGTCGAAGAGACCGTTGCTCTGGCGGAACCGCAGCTTGATCTATCCGCACTTGCCGAAGAGCCCAAGGCCGCGGAGCCCCGTCGTGTGCGCCGTAAGGCAGCCGATGAGGCCACTGAAGAACCGCGCGATGCCCGTCATCGCCGCGATGATGAACGAACCGGCCGCAAGCCGCGCAAGCAGGCCGATGAGGCCGGCGATCTGCTCGCCTCCCTCGATTTGGGCGAGACAACCGCTCCCGAGCGCCGCCGCAACCGTCGTGACGACACCGAAGCTCCGCTCATTCGCCGTGTGCATGATGAGGATCAGCCGCGTCGCCGTCGCCGTCCTGCGGACAGCAGCGACGAGACCGTGCGCGATTTGGATGACATTCTGGCCACGCTGCCCACGCAGAAGCACGACGAACCTTCTGACGATGGTGAACAGAGCGAAGACCGCGAGTTCAGCCGTCGCAGCCGTAACCGTGACCGAGATCGCGACAACCGCAATGATCGCAATGACCGCCGCAACCGCCGTATGCGTGGTCGTGACCGTGGCGAAAACGCCGGCGAGGACGATCGTCGTTTCGATGATCGCGAGAACCGCAATGACCGCCGCGAGGAGCCGCAGGAAGACCTGGTACCGGTGGCCGGTATCGTCGATGTGCTCGATTCCTATGCGTTCGTGCGTACGTCCGGCTATCTGCCTGGCCCGAACGACGTGTACGTCTCCATGGGCCAGGTCAAGAAGTATGGCCTGCGCAAGGGCGATGCCGTGCACGGTTCCATTCGAGCCCCGCGCGAGAACGATCGCCGCAACCAGCGTCAGAAGTTCGTGCCGCTGCAGTCCATTGACTCGATTAACGGCCAGAGCGTCGAGGACGCACTGAACCGTCCGCAGTTCTCCAAACTCACCCCGCTCTACCCGCAGGAGCGCCTCAAGCAGGAGACCGCGCCGAACAAGCTCACTGGCCGCATCATGGATATCGTTTCCCCGATCGGCAAGGGCCAGCGTGGTCTGATCGTCTCCCCGCCTAAGGCCGGTAAAACCATCACCCTGCAGAACATCGCCAATGCCATTGCCGCCAACAACCCCGAGGTTCACCTGATGGTGGTGCTCGTGGACGAGCGACCTGAAGAGGTCACCGATATGGAGCGCACGGTTCAGGGTGAGGTCATCTCCTCCACTTTCGATCGTCCTGCTTCCGACCACACCACCGTTGCTGAGCTGGCCATCGAGCGCGCCAAGCGTCTTGTGGAGCTCGGCCAGGATGTCGTAGTGCTGCTCGATTCCATGACCCGTCTGGCCCGTGCCTACAACATCGCGGCTCCGGCTTCCGGTCGTATCCTGTCCGGTGGTGTGGATGCCCAGGCGCTCTACCCGCCGAAGAAGTTCTTTGGTGCGGCCCGCAACATCGAAAACGGCGGCTCCCTGACCATCATCTCCTCGGCGCTGGTGGAAACCGGCTCCAAGATGGACGAGGTGATTTTCGAGGAGTTCAAGGGTACCGGCAACATGGAGCTTCGCCTCTCCCGAGAGCTGGCGGACAAGCGCTTGTTCCCGGCCATCGACATCAACGCCTCCGGCACCCGCCGCGAAGAACTCATCACCGACCCGCAGGAGCTGCCGATTATCTATCGTCTGCGCCGACTGCTGGGTGGCATGGAGCCTGAGCAGGCCTACCAGACCCTGGTGCCGCGTCTCAAGAAGACCGCCACGAACCGCGACTTCCTAGCCGCTATCGTGCAGCAGGCCAACACCGGCAACGCGGTCAACGGCAACTGATTAGGCTGCTAGAATCTGACGTAAAGGGCTGTCTCCATTAATGCGGAGACAGCCCTTTTGCATAGCGCATGCGTCATCCATCACATTGCAGCTGTAATATTGCCGCAGTGCTTCTTCGCATAACGAAGTTATATGACACGGGGAGGAACATCATGAGCTCTATCGTTCTGGGAATGGGCAACAGCGCAGTCATGTTTGGTGATCGTGATGCCAGCAATGTGCCCGATGATGATCTCATTCAGCTGGTGAATCCTGCTGCTGTTAATATCAGTGCCTTTGATTTAAGCGTACTGCGCGGCGATGGTATTTTCGAGGCCACCACCGTGTTCAAGGGCTTCCCGATTTCGTTGGAAAACCACCTGCGCCGATTGTCGGATTCCGCCCGGCTGATGGATTTGCCTACTCCCAATATTGCGGCCATTACGCGCGGTATTGAGAAGGTGATGTCTGCCTATGATGATCCTGAACCGGCACCATTACTGCGTATTATCGTTTCGCGCGGTCTCGATCAGGAAACCGGAATCGGCAAAGCTGCTGCGGCGTCTGGCAACACTGTGCCGACTATTTTCATTTGAGCCTTCTGTTGTTTTCGTGGGTTAGAGGGTGGGTGTTGGTAGGTGGGTGGGTAGGCCGCTGCATCGGAGTTTGATCATGGCGATGAGGTTGTCGACGTGTCGGAAGCCGTAGGCCATGCGGATGGTGGCCTTGATCTTGTTGTTGAACGCTTCCAGACGCGCGTTGGAGTAGCCGGGTCCGATGGTTCCGAGGATGTCGTCCCTGCGTCTGCGGATCTTCCTGCACAGTTCGACGATCTCGGGGATGCGGCTGTGGGAAGCCCGGAAGATCCATCGTTTCAATTCGGCTTCGGCTTGTCCGACGGGTTGGTGCGGGAGCGTCCTGAGAAGTTCCTTCAACTGCCATGACCGGTAGAGCTGGCCCTTGGGATCCGTGTCCCCGAGCGTCTCCAACGCTCCGGATTGCCGTTCGGTCAGGTCGCCGGGGTTCTTGGGGCACGGCGTATTTCAGGCCTTTCATCGTCTCCGTGGCTGTCTTGTCGTTGCCGCGTCTGGCTTGGTTCCACAACCGTTTCCTGACCTGGTCGAGCGTGTCGGTCATCCAGGAGACGATGTGGAACGAGTCGAGCACGCGCTCGGCGTTCGGCAGGTGCTCCTTCACGCTGGCGTCGATCCATTTGGCGCCGTCGCCGGTGGCCGCCGTGATGGAGGCGCGCTGCTCGTCGGTCAGCTGCCGGAAGAACAGGTCGAGGACCTCCTTGCCGTATCCGTCGTGCGCCCGGACGACCCGTTTGCGCTTGTGGTCGACGACCACGGTGATGTACGTGCGCCCCTTCCTGTAGCTGGTCTCGTCCACGCCTATCGCGGTGAGACCGTCGAACATGCACGGCATCGAGGATCCCAAGCGGGTGGCGACCCTGCGCGCGATGTCACCGGCGGTCCTCCACGCGATGCGTAGGAATCCGCCCACGGTCTTCCGGCTGGCGACCGCCGTCAGCCACGCGCGCTCCATCTCGAAATCCCTGGTGAACCGGCTGCCCGGCTCCGCCCACGGCACTTGGGCGACCGCCACGCCATGCTCCGCGCACGCCACGCGCGGCGCCATGGGCTCGACCCCATAGCGGCCGAAGTCCTGGTGGCGCCATCGCCGTTCGCCGCCCCCGTCGTCGTATTTGGGGCACTTGCGCCCGCAACGCGAGCAACGCAACGCGCCCTTCCTGCGCCGCACCCGGACCACCAGGACGGGAGCCGGGCGCAGCGGGGAATCGTCCACCGGCACGTCCTCGACGACCATGCCCTTGACGTTCAGCAATCGTTTGAATAAGCCCTTCAACCAAGGCGCTTTCCTCGGTTGTATTTCCTGGTCGAAAAACAAACCTACAGGAAGCGCCCCTCACACATTGGGATTCAACGGCTCACCGACGAACCACCACCCACGAAAACAACACAAGAGCCTCAAAATAAGGACAGCCGCCGGAACCGATGGCGTCAGTCAAATGTGGGGTCACCGCCCAAGCCGTCATCCACCATTATCGCCGATCAGAAACCGGCATAACCATTATCAACGTCAAATCGACACGCCGACCCAATCACATCCATTGGACCGGTGCATAATCGTGAATAGCCGAGTAACCACCGCCCCACATAAGCACCGGCCAATGGTTTTGCGGCACTGAACTCGTACGTGATATACAAGTCCACCGCCCGATCACGCTACACCCTGGAATCCTTCACGATGACACTCGCCCTGGCCCAATAAGTCCAAGGGAACATCCACCCCGAATACGTTTGCACCCATTCGATTTAGGCATCAGTGAGTATCGTTGAATCGTATGATGGATAATTCGCAGACTGTGCCGAAGTTGACGTTGCAGCGTCGCATCGAGAGCATGGATCTGGTGTTCATGGCCGCTGGACGGCAGGAGTGCAAGCCGTCGGATTCGAGCGGCCCGAGGACATGCTCCTATCACATGCTGCATTTCGTGCTCAAAGGCAAGGTGCATTTCTATCTTGGTGGGCAGCATTACATCGTCAATGCTGGGCAATGTTTCTACGTGCCCGAGGGAACCAATACGTTCTATTATTCCGATCCCACCAATCCATGCATATACGCGTGGATGAACTTCACCGGCGATGATACGGTGGAGATAGTCCGGGAATGCGGCATGTCCAATGTGTGTCCCGTGATCGCCTTGCCGGATGTGAAGCCTATCTGGGATTTCATTGGCGGACTATTGCATTGCTATAATCCGACGCCCGCCAACGATATAGCGATCCGCGGGTTCATGCATTTGATCTTTGCGACGCTGATGC
Source organism: Bifidobacterium sp. M3-N-101 (assembly GCF_023656805.1). Lineage (NCBI taxonomy): Bacteria > Bacillati > Actinomycetota > Actinomycetes > Bifidobacteriales > Bifidobacteriaceae > Bifidobacterium > Bifidobacterium sp. M3-N-101. The sequence goes on along the minus strand of NZ_JAMOKQ010000002.1, from coordinate 100,084 downwards.
GTAACCCCAACGTTTCGAGCATCGCGCAGGAAGCCAGGGATTCATCGTCCGAGAATGATTTGATCAAGCGTGCAGTCGCCTATGTGCAGGAACACGCGGACGAGACTCTGAGCGTACAGATGATCGCGGACGCATTGTGCATTAGCCGCGGGTACCTGCACCAGTTGTTTATTAAGTATCTGCATACGACTCCGCAACAGTTCGTCATCAATTCGAAGGTTCAGAAGGCGTCGGAATTGTTGATCAAAACCAGAATGCCGATCGCGCGGATCGCCGAGCTGTGCGGATATCGCAATCAGTTCTCGTTCTCAAGGGCGTTCGCGCGCGAACTGACGCTCAGCCCGAGCGAATACCGTCGGCGCTTCAGCAATCCGGACCGTCTCGTCACGGAATAACCATTCCGGCGCTGTATTGCAGTTTGTAAGATTTTGAGAATCCTTTGGATATCTTTTTGTATGTCCGAAAATGTTCGGTTCCTCAATTTGTCGGCTATATATTGCAGTTTGTTTACTAGATAGGCCTTGAGCAGCATCATCGGATGTCATCTTGCATATAATCTTAGTACGTCATTCGAGAAGTGATCAGAAGGACGTAATCAGAAGGAACGGAAGCCCGCAAATTCAAGGTTGAAATGCGGATTAATGTAAGGATTCAACATGCGCAAAACCATCGGTAAGGCAATGGCCGCAACGACATCTTTGGCATTGGCATTGTCTATGGCGGCCTGCGGGTCGTCGAGCGAGAACGCGGAGGAAGCGACAAAGGTCGGTGGCACCATCACCATCTGGACGTGGGAGCAGCCGGGCAAAGCGTTCGAAGCCGCCGCGAAGGGATTCGAGGAAGCCAATCCCGGTACGACGGTGAAGGTCGAGAACGTCGGTAACCCCGCCATCTGGGACAAGATCACCACAGGGCTCGCTGCTGGCGGCCAGGGTCTGCCCGACATCATGAACGTGGGCATCGACTACATCGGCGGCTACATGGACAAGTTCCCCGACGCGTTTGCCGACCTGTCCGATTATGGCGCGGATGACCTCAAGGACGATTTCCCGTCCGGTGTGATGAAGAGCGCCACACGTGACGGAAAGATCTACGGGCTCCCCTTCGAAGTGAACACCGGAGCGCTGGTCTACGACGTGAAGATGTTCGAAGAGGCCGGCATCACCGAGGACGACATCTCCACATGGGACGGTTTCATCGAATCCGGGAAGAAGCTCAAGGAAAAGACCGGCAACTACATGTTCGGCATCAACAAGGCATGCACCGGCAACGCGAACTGCGGCGACACTTGGCAGATTATCACTGCATTGCAGAACTCCTTCTACTTCGACACCGACGGCAACATCACCATGAACGGCGAGGCCGGCGTCAAGGCCATGGAACTGATCAAGGAGGCGAACGACGCGGGCATCATCATCGAGCTGCCCGGAACATCGGACGACTCCTCGTGGCAGGTGCAGCAAGGCAACGTCGCCACACTAGTCGACCGCTCCTACCTGCCCGGCGTGCTCAAGACCAAGTTCCCCGACGCTAAGAACCGTTGGAAGGTGACCGCTCTGCCCGCAGTCGAGGAGGGAGGCCTGCGTTCCGTGGTGCCCGGCGCGACCTACCTGTCCGTCGCCAACGCGAGCAAGAACAAGAAGACCGCCTGGGAGTTCATCAAGTACGCGCTCGGCACCACGGAAGGCCAAAAGGCCATGTATGAATCCCAGGGCCTGTTCCCCGGCTATCTTCCGTTCATCAAGGAGGATCTGAACACCCCCGACGAGTTCTTCAACAATGAGAACGTCAACGAGGTGTTCATCAAGCAGCTCGAGGACGAGACCCCCGAGCTCAACTTCACCGGAGACTACGCGAAGGCGCTGAAAGCCATGATTGATGCCCAAGTCCAGGTGCTCACCAAGGGCGCCGACCCGCAGAAGGCCTTGGACGAGGCTGCGGAACGTCTCGCCAACGAGACAGGCCGCAAGATCGCCTGACCTTATCAGAATTCGCATGGGGTCGTTGGAACCTCTCCACCCCGACGGCCCCATGTCTTTAACAATTAACGGTACTCCGACGAAGGGAAAGGAGCGACAATGGTGACGCGGGCCAACACATCATCAAGAAAACACTTCCTGACACAACGAAACGCGCCGTACATCTTCTTGCTGCCAATGGTGCTGCTATACGGCGTGTTCAAGATTTGTCCATATCTATATTCCGCCTGGCTGAGCTTCACGACCAACCAGTCCGGCAAACAATTGTTCGCTGGATTCGACAACTACACGCGCCTGTTCAAGGACCAATTGTTCTGGAAGGCGCTGGGCAACACCGCGATCATCCTGGTGATCCAGGTGCCGCTGATGCTGTTTCTGGCGATCCTATTGGCCGTCGCGTTCAACTCCGCATTCCTCAAACTGCGTTCCGTTTTCCGCATGGGTTACTTCCTGCCCATCGTCATGGGTTTGGTCGCATACGGAATCCTGTTCAAGAACATGCTCGACGCCAACAGCGGAGTGGTCAACTATCTGCTTGAGCTGATCCATTTGAAGCCCGTCCCGTGGCTCACGGATTCGACATGGGCGAAGATTTCCATCATCATGGCCATGACCTGGCATTACACTGGTCAGAACGCCATCATCTACCTGGCCCAATTGCAATCCATTCCCACTGAACTCTACGAGGCCGCATCGGTCGATGGCGCGAATGGATGGTGGAAGTTCCGCTCCGTGACCTTGCCTGGCTTGAGGCCAGCAATCCTGTTGACCACCGTGCTCAGCACCATCGGCACATTGCAATTGTTCGACGAACCCTACGTGCTCACCAACGGCGGTCCCGACAACGCGACATTGACTGTCGGCATGTACCTGTACATGCAGGGTTTCAAGTATTTCGATTTCGGATACGCGTCGGCAATCGGCTATGTGATGCTCATCATCATCGTCGGTCTGAGCGTCATCCAATTCTGGATCCAAAGGGAGAAGTGACATGGCCACGCCAAATCTCAAAGTAGACAAGTCCCAGAGGATCGATGCGAAGCGGAACGGCTGGCGCACCGTCGGACTGACCGCCATCCTCGGGATCGGACTCATCGTCTTCGTGTTCCCGTTCTACTGGCTGCTCGTGGCGAGCACCAGAAAATCCACGGACGTGTTCTCGAAGACACCCCACATGATCCCTGGCACCGAACTGTTCAACAACATCCGCAACCTGATGACCAACACCCAGTTCGGCGACGCCATCGTCAACTCGCTCATCGTGTCGGTCACCTACGTGATCGTCGGCGGCGTGATCTGTTCCCTGGCCGGGTACGCGTTCGCCCAATACCGCTTCCGCGGCCGTAACATCCTGTTCGCACTGGTCATCGGTGTCATGGCATTGCCATCGCAGGTCACGCTGGTCCCGTTGTTCAAGATGATGTTGTCGTTCGGCTGGCTGGGAACTTACCAGGCGCTGATCTTGCCCGATCTGGCGTTGCCGTTTGGGGTGTTCCTCATGAGACAGGCCATGTCCACGTTCCCCACGTCGATCGTCGAGGCTGCGCGCATCGACGGCGCTGGTGAGATGAGGATCTTCGGCACAATCGTCCTGCCGACCATGAAGCCCACGCTCGCCGCATTGGCGATCTTCATGTTCCTCGGACGTTGGAATGACTTCGTGTACCCGTTGGTGATCACCAGGACGCCGGAACAGTACACGCTTCCCGTCGCCCTTGCCACATTGCAGGGTGCGAACACCACGGATTACGGCCAGTTGCTCGCCGGCACGACGATCTCGATCCTACCGGTCCTGATCCTCTTCCTGTTCCTCCAAAAGGAATTCGTGTCTGGCATGACGGCGGGATCTGTCAAGGAGTGACATGCTCAGGTGCCAAAGAAGGCACTGGAAAGGACGGCTCATATGCTTTTGGATCATTTCAAGGACATGCTGCATGAGGGGCAAAGCCTCGGCGCGACGTGGATCATGCATTCGGACGGGCTGACCATCGAGACGACGTGTGAAGATGGTCCGGCATCGAAGGGCATCGTGTTCGATGTGACGGCGGCGAATCCGGGGGCCACTGCGACGATTGTGATCGGCAAGCCTCTCGGCTCCATCCAGAGGTTTCACATGGTCGGATCCCGTTGCCGCGAGCCGTTGCCTGCTGACTGGGCCGGCGTCACGCAGGTGTCGTTGGTCAATTCGGCCCCCATGGGATGCATGGTCGACGATGCGGACAGGAACGTGCTGTCATTCGCATATTCGTTCGCACAGGACGAGATTACGATGCGTTACGGCGTCGACGAGGAACACGTGTTGTTCGTCGTGATGCTGCAGATCCAACGTGTTCCCGGACATAGCCGACTGTTACTCATGGATGACGGACTGCCGTTGGATGAGACGATGCGGCTCTTGGTCGAATGGGTGGCCGATGGTTCCGCACCTTTACCCATGGCGGACAAGGCGCTGGAACCGGTTTTTTCCACCTGGTATGCGTACCTGCAGAACGTCGACGCCGAGACCTTGGGACGTGAGCTCGACGGCATGAGCCGACTGGGATGTGGATCCATATTCATCGACGACGGCTGGCAGCAATATGGCAGCGGGCGCGGATATTCCGGTTGCGGCGACTGGGTTCCCGATCCCGTTAAATTCCCCGACATGCGTGCCACTGTCAGGAGGTTCCAGGACGCGGGGGTCGGCGTCGTCCTATGGATCGCACCCCTGTTGCTGGGCGAGAAGGCGCACGTGTTCAAGACGTTGGAACGATACGCGCCCATCCATGACGACGGGCTGGGACGGCAATTCCACGTCCTCGACCCACGACGCAAGGCGGTCCGCGACTACATCGGCGGCGTTTGCGCTCGGATGGCCAAGGATTACGGCATCGCCGGACTGAAGATCGATTTCCTGGAACAGGCCGGGGCCTACCAAGGCCAGCCATTGGAGAATCCCGAACCCGGCGACGTCACCGATGTCGGCGAGGCGATGAGACTTATGCTCGAACGGATCAAGACCATGTTGATCGAAAACTGCGGTCAGGTCCCGGTCGTCGAATTCCGCCAACCCTATTCCAGTCCCGTCATCGCACCGTACAGCAACATAGTCAGGGCCAGCGACTGTCCCGCCGATGCCCTGACCAATCGAATCCGCACCATCGACGAACGGCTGGCCGCTGGTAACCGCGTGGTGCACGGAGATATGCTGCTGTGGGACGTGAACGCGGGAGCGGAGACGTGCGCGGCGCAGATTCTCGCATCGTTCTTCGCCGTGCCGCAGATCTCGGTCCCGCCGTCGGCCATGTCGAATGGTCAGTATGAATCCTGCCGTTTCCTACTGTCCCTATGGCGCAAACACCGAAACGTCCTGTTGAATGGCCGTCTGCAGCCAGTGTCAAGCATTCTGGGCTATCCACTCGTGCACGCGTTCGACGGCAACGGGACGCAAGTCAGCGGCGTGTACGCGCCGGACATGATCATCGACGTGGACGCGGATACGAGAACGCTGATCATCCTCAACGCATCCACGGAAAACAACGTGACCATTCGCCTGCGCGGTGACGGCGGAACGGTCAAGTTGACCGGCCACGCATACGACTGCACAGGAGCCATCACTATGCAGTTTGAAGAAGATACAGATACGTTCCGTGAAAACGGAGACGCGACGATCACGACGATTCCAGTTCCCACCTATGGCATATTGGAATTGGCGCTAGAGCGATAAAACGCGATACTTTTCTGAACCACGGTTGTTGGACTGGAGAAATTCAGATTCGATGATCGGAGGTGTGGTTCTTTCGTATGGGTGAAGATCGGAGGAGACATTACGACGACGGGTTCCGGCGCGAGGCGCTGGAACCCGTCAGGGCCGGGGCGGGCAGCAGGACGTTGGCGCGCCGGCTTGCGATGCCACGGCAGACCCCGAAACAATGGATCCTGTTGTATGGATCCAACGGCGAGGAGGCAGTCATGGGAGCCACCGGCAACAGGCGCTATGACTGGTAGACGAAGGTCGCGGCCGCGCGCGACCACGTCGAGGACGGCCTGACCGTAGCCGACGTCATGGTCAAATACGGGATTGCGAGCATCGCGCAAGGACTTGAACGGGAGTATTCTCGATATCATGAGAGAAACGAGCAGCGACTGGCAAAAGACCACCATTGATTCCGCCCAAGCGGCGGCTCACCCGGAAACCGCGCAGGCGGTGGCGCGTATCAAGGCGCTGCGGCAGACCATCGATAACATCGATTCAGCGGCCATAGCCCTGCTGGCCGAGCGTTTCAAAGCCACCTCGCAGGTGGGCGTGCTCAAAGCCAATGCCGGATTCGCCCCTGAAGACACCAAGCGTGAGGACTATCAGATCGAGCGTCTCCACCGCATCGCCATCGATGCCGGGCTCGACCCCGAAATCGCCGAAATGTACCGTGAATTCGTGGTCACCGAGGCCAAGAAGCGGCACAAGCGTATTGCCGACGCCGGGGGAGACCCGGGCGTGCTCGACGTATTCGCCTGAGCTTCTCGTAGCAATCCATTACTGGTCAGCGGCACACGAATTGCCCATGTCCTTTCAGGAGCAATGGCGACTACATTGATACGGGACTATCGATACCGATAGCCAAAACCGTATAACCATTGACCACATTGAACGGAAACGCCGCCATGAGACTTGCCGCCGCCTTGATCAGTTGCGTACTATGCGTAACCGGCACTGTTGGCGGTGCGTGGCTTTCCCGTCCGGCATCAGTCGATTATGGCTCTCTGCTTTCCAGAGCAAGCGACATCTATGCCGTCACCGATGAGAGGGGAGACGCAACCCGGCTGTATGTGGTGAACAATGCCAGCAATGCGGCAATCTCCCGCATTCCGGGCGCGGCTGCCGAATTGCCGTGGAAAGTCAACGTCACGTATTCGCTGGATGGTCCGAACGTTGAGGCCAACGAGATTTCCGGAGCGTCTGGACTTGTCGGCATATACATCGATGTCAAACCGCAGTCCAGTGCAGCCAACCATACGATTCCGGTTGTCACCTTCACCGTGCCCACTCAAGTGACTGGTGATATTTCCGCCGATAATACGGCTTCGGTAGCCACGCAGGGCTCCGATATTGTGGTAGCCGCGGCAGGGAACGTTTCTTCCGGGCTGAAATTCAGCTGCTACATGGACGCGAAGAAGTTCTCAATGGGTGCCGTGACGCTCGCCGCGCTGCCGTCTTCCGGAGAGCCGTCCGTTGGAGCCGATCCTCAGGCCGCAGGATCCGCCACTCAGTCCGAGGCCGATGCCGGCGACCAAACCGCTGCCGATACAGATGCTTCCCAGCTGATTGCCAACAGCGCTACTTTGGTTGGTTCCCTGACGGATGCGGGCTCCGGCGAGCACCAGCAGCTTATCGATCAGCTGGATGCGCTGCGCAGCAACGAACGTGCGCTCGACAAGTCCGTGGTGGCCGAGCGTAAAGTAACCCACAAGCAGGCTTTTGATGCGTATATGGCTGCATATGTTGGCGCCTATACCGATCACTTGTCTGGGTCCATTGGTGATTCCAGCCAGCTGTCCGCGCTTATGGGAACAGCCGGAGAGCTTTCCAAAAATACGCCATTAGCCCAAGCGGTGATTGATCTGGCCGATGCAGTGAACAATGTGAGCGCCGCGCACCAGCATGCGGGTGCAGTCGAAGCATTGGACGAAGTGATTCGGCGCATCCAACAGCAGGGAACCACTGGTTTGGCGGACGATTTGAACACCGAAGCCGCCGAAGAGGCCACCAGGGGATCCAAGCAGTATGCCGAGGGGCAGAGCCAATTGTCTGCTGCGATGATCCCGTATTCGATGAAATACACGGACGTATACACGGCCAATCTCAGCGCGTTGACCGGCGGTACCTCGTCTGGTGCCGGGATTCACGAGCAGCAGGCAATCGCCGAAACCAATAGCAGCGACGATTTGACTGAGGCGCAGTCCAAGGTCGATGCTGCCATGAGCACACTCGCCACGGCATCCGAGCACACCGGTAAGGCTGCGGCATTGCGTCAGATTGTGCTTCGTTTTTCAGACCAGTTCGCCAGTTCCGGCAATGTGCAGAATGCGTCGAGCGGTTCTGGCTCGGTTGATCAGGCCCATGCACTGGCCGGCTTGGCGGACGCGCAATCGCAGTCGTTCTATGGCAAGACTCGTGCCGCGGAAGCCAAGCGCAAGGCCAGTGCTGCACGCAAACAGGCCAAGGCCGCACAGCGACAGCAATCGCAGCATGCTGATGCCTCGCTGGTGGATGACACGATGTCGCTGTCTTCAGCGGACGTCATGCACTATGCCAATGGTGTCAACTCGTCAATCGGCTCTTCGCAGACCGCCGACACCTTTGCCGGAGGCAAGCTGAACTCTGCAGACGGGTCAACCGAGCAAAGCAGCGGCAAGTTCAAAAACGCCGTTTCTCAGGCCGGTGATTCCATGGATGTTGCCCCAACGCTGTTTGGCTTTGGCAGTGGCGGTACATTGCTCAAGCATGATATGAGCACACTGGTCAACGAGACTGTAGAGATAAGCGATGCTGGTGAGCTCCTGAACCAGGCGGTCGCCCAGATCAATACTTCTGCCGTGCAACAAAAAACCGCCGGAACCCGATATCTCATCGTGGTTCCGACGGTTTAATCTGGCTCAAAGAGGGGAGCCAGAGCGGCGACTTACTTCTTCGGCTTCTTGACCGGGGGTTCGCCGAGCTCGCTGGTCTCGACGGCCACTTCGGTTTCCGGTGCATCCTCGGCAGCGGATTCCGCCGTGTGCTTGGCCACCAGGTCGAACTTGCCGATTACACGGCCGGCCTGTGCGATGTCGCCCAAAGCGGCGTGAATCGCGTCCACGCCCTCGGCAGCGGCGGAGAGCGCCACAGACAGAATCGGGGTCTTCATGGAGACCTTGGCCTCGGACTTGATCTTGCGCAGCTGCTCCACAGCCTTGCCGGCCCAGGTCAGCAGCTCGGGGGAGGCACCGGTGGCGGCCTCGACGTACGGATTCACAACCGGCCAAGCGGCGCGGTGCACGGAACCGGAACCGGCGTGCATCCAGCTCCACACCTCTTCAGAGGCGTACGGCAGGTACGGAGCCAGCAGACGAGCAAAGGCATCCAAGCCCAAGCCCAGTGCGGTGCGGGCGGACTTCACGGCCTTCTCGGACGGCACGTTGCCCTGCTCGTCCGGAGTGCCATAGGCACGGTTCTTGACCAGCTCGATGTAGTCGTCGCAGAACTGCCAGAAGTAGGACTCGATGACCTCAAGCGCCTTGGAGTGCTCGTAAGCCTCCAGTGCTTCGGTGGCCTGACGTACCACCAAGGCCAGCTTGGCCATGGCGGCGCGATCCAGCGGCTCGGTCACATCGGCCGGGTTCCACGAAGCCTCAGCGGCTTCGCCCACGTGGTGGTTCTCGTCCTCGCGGCCAATCGCCAGTGCAAACTTCGTGGCGTTCAGCAGCTTGATGGCCAGTCGACGGCCGATCTTCATCTGGCCGATGTCATACGTGGCATCGAGGCCTAGGCGCGCGGCGGCAGCCCAGTAGCGCACGGCGTCCGCGCCGAACTTCTCGATCGGCTCGTTCGGCACCACGACGTTGCCCTTGGACTTCGACATCTTCTTATGGTCGGGATCCAGAATCCAGCCGGACAGCGTGGCGTGAGCCCACGGCAGGCACTTGTTTTCCAAGTGCGCGCGGTCCACGGTGCTGAACAGCCAGGTGCGGATGATGTCCTGACCCTGCGGGCGCAGATCCATCGGGAAGGTGGACTTGAACAGGGCCTGAGAAGCCTCATCCGGCTCAGCCCAGTGGGTCACGATCTGCGGGGTCACCGAAGAGGTGGCCCAGGTATCCATGATGTCCTTTTCGGCGGTGAAGCCGCCGGGCACATCACGCTGAGACTCGTCGTAGCCTTCCGGCACATCGATGGTCGGGTCGATCGGCAGACGATCCTCGCTCGGGGTGATCGGGCGATCGTAATCCGGCTCGCCGGAAGCGTTCACCGGGTACCACAGCGGGAACGGTACGCCGAAGAAGCGCTGGCGGGAAATCAGCCAGTCGCCGTTCAGACCGTGCACCCAGTTCTCGTAGCGCACGCGCATGAAGTCGGGGTGGAAGTTCAGTTCCTTGCCGCGCTCGATGAGTTCGGCGTTCAGCTTCTCGTCGGTGCCGCCGTTCTTCAGGTACCACTGGCGGGAGGTGACGATCTCGAGCGGCTTGTCGCCCTTCTCGTAGAAGTTCGTCATACGCTTGGTCGGCGTCGGCTCACCGTCCAGGTCGCCGGACTCACGCAGTTTGTCTACGATGACCTTACGGGCGGAGAACGTGGTCTTGCCAGCGGTCTCGGCAAAGACCTCACGGCCGGCCGGGTCGGTGATCCAATCCGGGGTGTCCATCACGATACGGCCGTTGCGCTGAATGATCGGGCGGGTGGGCAGCTTCAGATCGCGCCACCACTCAACGTCGGTCACATCACCGAACGTACAGCACATGGCGATGCCGGCACCCTTGTCCATTTCGGCGGCCGGGTGAGCCAGAATCGGCACCTTGACCTTGAACAGCGGGGAGTAGACTTCCTGGCCGAAGTACTGCTTGTAACGTTCGTCATTCGGGTTGGCGATCAGCGAGGTGCAAGCGGCCAGCAGCTCGGGGCGGGTGGTCTCGATGTAGATTGGGGTGCCGTCCTCAAAGCGGAAAGCCACTTTGTGGTAGAAGCCCGGGTATTCGCGGGACTCAAGCTCGGCCTGAGCCACTGCGGTCTGGAAGGTCACGTCCCACAGGCCGGGGGCATCCTGCTGGTAGGCCTCGCCGCGGGCAAGGTTGCGCAGGAAGGCCTTCTGAGCCACGCGCCGCGGGTGCTGGCCGATGGTGTGGTAGGTCTGCGACCAGTCGATGGACAGGCCCAGCTTGCGCCACAGGGCCTCGAACAGCTTCTCATCCTCGGCGGTGAGCTTCTCGCACAGTTCGATGAAGTTCTTGCGGGAAATCGGCACCTGATCCTTGGCATCGATCTTCTTGCCATCGGTGCCCTCGAACGGCGGCTTGAAGTCCGGGTCGTAGGGGAGGGACACGTCCACGCGCACGCCGTAGTAGTTCTGCACGCGGCGCTCGGTGGGCAGGCCGTTGTCGTCCCAGCCCATCGGGTAGAACACGTCATAGCCGCGCATGCGCTTGTAGCGCGCAATCACGTCGGTGTGCGTGTAGGAGAACACGTGACCCACGTGCAGCGAACCGGAAACGGTGGGCGGCGGGGTGTCGATGGAGTAGACGGCCTTACGGTCGCGGGTGTTGCGGAATTTGTAGGTGCCGTCTTCGTCCCAGACGGCGCGCCACTTGTCCTCAAGCCCGTCCACGCCGACCTTGTCGGGCAGCGGGGTGAGTTGCGCGTTGATGATGGAATTGCCTTCAGTCATAAAGCCAAAGTTTATGCATGTTGTATGACAAGGCGTTGTTGGGTTTGCTCTATCCTGCTTCGTTCGTCTGCTCCCCTCAGTCCGCGTAGGTGACTGAGGGGAGCTGTCAGGTGGGAGTGCTTACTTCACCGTGAGGTCGGCCAACGGCATGCGCTGGTCGATGAGCGCTGTCGGATATCCGGAAAGCTTGGTGGAGGCCACGGTAAAGCATTTGCGCGTGTACAGCCAGTTGCTTGCCGCATCTTCGCTGAGCTTGCGCGCATAGACCTTCATCTTCTCGGCATAGTCGGCGTCATTGGTGGCGGCACGGGCATCGGCATAGGCCTGCTGCGCCTCGGCATGGTTGTAATAGAAGATGGAATCCGGATCGGCAAACGTGCCGGCGTCATCGGTGCCATTCATGCTCATCAGGGTCAGCTCCCAAGTGCCGTCCTGAATACGCTTGGCATATTCTTCGTCAGATACGACTTCCAGATTCACCGAGGGGCGCGGCAACTGTTCAATCTGCTGCTTGATGGTTTCGGCCATCGGCTGCCACTGCGCGGTGATCACCAAATCCACCGTGGTCAGATAGGTGCCGAAATAGGAGGTCATCGTTTGCGTCTTGGACATATCGTGCGGGAACAGGCCGGTCAGATCCTCATAGCCGGGTTCCAGCGGGCTGATCGGGCCTCCCAGTGCACCGCTGGAATCCGGCTGCGAGGCGGCGATGCCGGCCGAATCGATGAGGTATCGGAATGTGGTACGCACATTCTGATCGGACATAATCGAATCGGAATTGTTGTTGAACGCCAGCAGCACCTTATCTGTGGTGGCGCCTTCGGTGACGGTCAGACCGTCCTTGCCGTTCATCTGCGATGCCACGGTGACGGTGGCGGGTGCGGCCATATCGGTAGTGCCCTTGGATACGGCATCGGCCAGCGACGTCTCATCGGAATATTGGGTGAATGTCACGGTACCGACGTGCGCCTTGGTGCCGTGGTAGCCCCCGTTGTAATCGAGCGTCAACGACTGCCCGGGCGTGAACTTGCCAACGGTGAACGGGCCGGAACCTACTGCCTGCTTGGCATAGTCGGCATCGCCCGCTTCGGAATCGTACACAATGCCCAGTCTGCCGGACAAGGCACGTAGCAACGTGGGGTTGGTCTGCGCAAGAGTGATGACCACGGTGGAGTCATTCGGATTGGTGACCGACTTCAGATCGCCCAGATCATCCACGTCGGCATATTTCTGGGTTATCGCCTGCTGCAGGGACCACACCACATCCCCGGCATCCAACGTGTGCCCATTGGAGAAGGTGAGTCCGGAGGCGATGGTCATGGTATAGGTCAGCCCGTCATCGGATGTTTTCCAATCCGTGGCCACGCCCGGCTTGAGCTGGTTGTTCTGATCGACGGTCAGCAGTGTTTCGTACACGTTGTCTAGCAGCAGACGTTCCGCCGAGGCCGATGCCGTGGCACGGATATCCAGCGATTGCGGCATATCGGTAATACCGACGGACACCTTGGTATCCGGGCCGGAATCCAGTAGACCCGGAATGGAATGACTGCGCGTGATTACCGACCAGCCAACCCACACCAGTGCGCTAAGCACTGCGGCGACTACTAGGAAGACCACCCATCTCAACCACTCGTTGCGACTCTTATGCATGCCCATCAGCCTAACGAGAGTGCGCTACCGAACGCTATTTCGCGCTGATGCCTGCGCTGGGGCAGGTGGCGGCCAGCGGGCAGTTGGCGCAGTCCGGCGTGCGGGCATGACAGGTGGATCGGCCGAACAGGATAAGCCGATGGCTGAGATCCGTCCACTCTTCAGGTGGGAAGCATGCGGTAATCTCCCGCTCGATTTTCACGGGATCCAGATGAGTGGAGCGCCAATCCGATCGCCAGCGCAGACGACCGGTGACGCGCATCACATGAGTGTCCACGGGAAAGCCGGGAATGCCGAAAGCGTTGCCCAGCACCACATTGGCGGTTTTGCGGCCAACGCCTGGCAGGCTGGTTAGCTCATCCATCGATTGTGGGACCTGGCCGTCAAAGCGTTCGTCCAATGCCGTGGCCAAGCCGATGAGATGCTGGGTTTTCGACCGGTAGAAGCCGAGCGGATGGATAATATCCTCGACCTGAGCCGGGTTGGCCTCTGCCAAATCATGAGCCGTGGGATACGTGGCGAACAGTTCGGGGGTGACCGTATTGACACGCTTGTCAGTGGTCTGGGCGCTGAGCACGGTGGCGATAAGCAGTTGAAGCGGGGAGGTGAAATGCAGGGCGCACTGCGGTTGCGGAATCATACGGCATAGGATGTCGTATTCCTTGTGCATGCGCTCTATGCGCGCGGTTTTGGTTTCTCGCATGGGAGGTGAAACCTGTGAGCCGTGTTACGCGGCGGTCTCTTCCGTATCGGCAGCGTCGTCAATGGAGGATGCCTTGGCGGCCTGTTGTGCGGCGGCATCGCCCTTGTCGTTTTCCGGCGGATCGAAGCGATATCCTACATTGCGGACTGTGCCGATGAGATGCTCGTATTCGCCGCCGAGCTTGGCGCGCAGACGACGGATGTGCACGTCAACGGTGCGGGTGCCGCCGTAATAGTCGTAGCCCCACACTTCCTGGAGCAGCTGGGCGCGGGTGAACACGCGGCCGGGGTGCTGGACCAAGTACTTGAGGAGTTCGAACTCCTTGTATGCCAGATCGATGGGGCGTCCATGCAGGGAGGCGGTATAGCCGTTGGTGTCCACGATGAGGTCGCCGGAGCGAATCTGGCCATCTTCCACCGTGGCGGTGGATTCGGCGGGAGAACCGGCTGCTGCGGCTGTGGGAGCGTTGCCGCGCTCGGAGACCAATCGCAATCGGCCCTCGACTTCAGCCGGGGAAGCGGTGGTGACCACCACATCCGCAATGCCCCACTGGGAGTTGACCACGGTGAAGCCGCCTTCAGTCAGCACCAGTACGATCGGCGTGGATAGGCCGGAAGCGTGGATGAGGCGGCACAAGGTTTTGGCGGTCGCCAGATCATCGCGTGCATCCAGAAACAGAATGGTGTTCTCCGGCATCTTCACCAAGCTGGCTGCATCCATCGGCAGTACACGGACGCGATGAGAAAGCAGGGCGAGTGATGGCAAAACGGTGGCGGGGTCGCTGGCGAAAGTCATCAACGTAAGATCCGTCACGCTAATCCCCCTTTATCCTGCAATGTGTTACGCAATTGCTTAGTGTGGCCGTACGAGTCGTCAGCGGCGTTATGCCGCTTTCGCAAAGTTTTCATTATTCTACGCGCTTGTAGTGGACACATAGGTTACAAGTTTGCGGAATATGGAACGGCGGACGTCCATCAACCGATGATACGGCCGAGCACCAGTGCGGTTGCGGTGATGGTCACGCCCATCAGCATTACCGACATCAGGCCGGTGCCGATCCACGGATAGCGGATATCCGGGTCCGGATCGGCGTCGCGCACCCACAACGTGGAGGCCACGGCCAAGGCCAGTCCCAAAACGATGAGGATGATCAGGGCAACGGTTCCCGCAACGGTGCCCTTGGCAAGCATTGCGCCCAAATCAGGCAGGAAGCACCAGCCGGCCACGGCGAGAGCCGCCACACCGGAAGTCACGGCGTGGGACAGGGCGCGGATGAGATGGTCCCGCTTCTCGCGGGCCATCTGACGTCCGAACGAGAAGACCACCAACATGACCAGCAGCAGGCCCATGGCCAACGCCCACGAATACCACGGAAGCGTCGAACCATCCGCGGCGGTCTGGTCCGGCGGCACCTTGCCGGCGGGGAACGGCACGGTGACGAACATCAGGGAGGCCGCGCCGAACAGCAAGGTGACGACGCGATCCAGCATCGTGCCGCGCAACGGCCAGAAGACAAGGAACACGACCAGCGTCAGGCAGGCGACGACCCGGGGGGCGGTGGGGTCGGCGCCGGGCAGGGTGACGGCCGCGGCCGCGATGAGCAATGCGTAGGCCGACAGCTGGACCAGCAGCATGCGCAGAACCTTGTTCTTGCATTCCTTCCAGGTGATTTCGGTCATGGTACGCCTCTCAGATAATCGAATCGCTACGTCAATCCTACGTCGGGCGTTGGAACGGTGCCGTCGAGCATTGATGGCCATCCGTGGCGACGAGATGCGTGACGGCAAGTCAGAACGCGATGACGCCCAGATGCTCCAGCAGCACTTTGACGCCGATCAGAATCAACACCACACCGCCTGCGATCTGCGCGGGTTTCTGCCAGTGAGCGCCGAAGGCGCGCCCGATGTACAGGCCCGCCGCGGAGAAGAGGCCGGTCACCACGCTGATGCAGAGGATGGCGAACGGCACGCTGGTTGCCATGAACGCCAGACTCACGCCTACGGCGAAGGCGTCGATGCTGCACGCCACGGCGAGCGGCAGCATGTGCTTCCAGTCGAATTGCGCGGTCTCCTTGGCGTTCTCCGCGTCCTCCTCGTATGCCTCATGCACCATGTTGCCGCCGATGAACGCCAGCAGACCGAAGATGATCCAATGATCGAATGCGGTTACATACGCGCTGAATGCGGAGGCCGCGTAATGCCCCAGTATGAGGAAGAGGGCCTGGGCGCCGCCGAACCAGAGCGCCGATCTGACGGCATCCCCGGGTCTTACGCGGGAGACGGTGAGCCCCTTGCCGATGGAGACGGCGAACGCATCCATGGCGACGGAGACGGAAATGAGCAGGGTCTGAACGATTATCGCAATCATGATGTGATGGAAGGTTCATCGCCCGAACTCCAGACGATGGGCCTCGACCAGCGTTCCCACACGCCGCCTACGCCTAGCTGAAAAATACACCAGCACTATATCACGCGATGCACGTCGAACCAAAAAGGCGGGAGGCCTCCGGAGAGGTCTCCCGCCGACGATTCGGAATCGAATCACTTGCCTTCGTTCGCGAGACGCTCACGCGCGGCAATGATTTCCTTTTCGGCGGCGTCAGCACCAGTCCAGTAGTCGCCCGGCAGGACTTCCTTGCCCGGCTCCAGAGCCTTGTACTGTTCGAAGAAGTGCTTGATTTCGGCCTTGTGGTACTCGTTGACGTCGTCGATGTCCTTGATGTCGTCGAAACGAACGTCGGCGGGCACGCACAGCACCTTGTCGTCGCCGCCGGCCTCGTCGACCATGTGGTACAGGCCCACGGCGCGGCACTCGACCACGCAGCCCGGGAACACGGAGTTCGGAATCATCACGAGAGCGTCCAGCGGATCGCCGTCCTCGCCCAGGGTGCCGTCGATGTAGCCGTAGTCATCCGGGTAACCCATTGCGGTGAACAGGGTACGGTCCAGGAAGACGCGACCGGTCTCGTGATCGACTTCGTACTTGTTCTTGGAGCCGCGCGGAATTTCCACAACGACGTTGAAGGTTTCTGCCATTGGTTATCTCCTTGTTTGGAAACTATTCGTTACACACACTACTACTGGGCGGGCACCCCGGCTATAGCTGTGCCCGCCTTTCGTTTCACTGCACGGACAGGATATGGGCCACGTCCGCCCATGGGGCGAGCGAGACGTAGTTGTCCCAGCCCCACTGGAATTCACGACCGGTGAGTTCGTCACGTACGTTCAGCGGACGATCGGTGGGTAAGCCCAGCTCATCAAGATCCAGATGAATCATTGCCTGATGGGCGTTGTGTCCATCAAGGTTGACCACCACGATCAGCGTGTCCGCGTGGCCGGTGCCGGTCAGCTCTGCCGGTGTATGGCGGGCGAATGCCAGCACGCCCGGATCGGAGGACTGCAGCACGGTGAGGTTATGGTAGCTGCGTGCTGCCGGGTGGGCACGGCGAATCTTGTTCAACGAGGTGAGCATCTCGGCCACGCCGAACTGCTTGGCCTTGGACCAATCGCGGACTTTGACCTCGTACTTCTCGTTGTCGATCTGCTCCTCAAAGCCGGGGCGCTGCTTGTTCTCGATAAGCTCGTAGCCGTTGTAGATGCCCCAGCTTGGGCTGCCCAAGGCTGCCAGCACCGCACGCACGCAGTGGCCGGCGATGCCGTTGTCACGCACGTATGCGGTGAGGATGTCCGGCGTAGTGGGCCAGAAGGTGTTGTGCTGGTAGTAGCCGTCATCGCCATTGGTGGTGGGCAGATACTCCTCCAGCTCTTCCTTGGTGTTGCGCCACGGGAAGTAGCAGTGGGACTGGGTGAATCCCACGTAGCTCAATGCGCGCATCATGCCCGGGCGGGTGAACGCCTCGGCCAGAAACAGGATTTCCGGGTGCTTTTTGGTCACTGCGGCAATCACGTCCTGCCAGAAACGAACCGGCTTGGTGTGGGGGTTGTCGATGCGGAAGATGGTAACGCCCGCCTCGATCCACAGGTTCATAATGCGCTCGACTTCCTTCTCAATGCCGGCCATGTCGGCGTTGAAGTCGATCGGATAAATGTCCTGATACTTCTTTGGCGGGTTCTCGGCGAAGGCGATGGTGTCGTCCGGCTTGTGCTTGAACCATGCCGGATGCGCCTTGACCCACGGGTGATCGGGGGAGCACTGCAGGGCAAAGTCAAGTGCGATTTCGAGGCCCAACTCGTGCGCGCGCTGGCACAGTGCCTTGAAATCGTCCATGGTGCCAAGCAGCGGGTCCACCGTGTCGTGACCGCCCAGTTCGGAGCCGATGCCGAACGGGGAGCCCGGATCGTCGGGGCCGGCGATCAGTGAGTTGTTGCGGCCCTTACGGTTGGTCACGCCGATGGGGAAGATCGGCGGCAGGTAGACGATGTCAAAGCCTTCGGCGGCGGCACGTTCCAGGCCGGCCATCGAAGTCTTTAACGTGCCCTGCACGATCTTGCCGGTGGCGGGATTGATGGTGGCGCCTTCGGAGCGTGGGAAGAACTGGTACCAGGCGGCGAAGCTGGACTTCGGGCGTTCTACCTTGAAGCGCTGGGGTTGGCTGGGGGAGATGCCGTCGCGCAGCGGGTGGGTGTCGTGCAGCGTGGCGATGCGCGGATTGTCTCCGGCGGCCAGGCGATCTTCGGCGCTGAGCGAAGCGTCGGCCATGGTTTCGGCGGCCTTCTCCAAAGTCTTGCGGTCTCGTGCGGTGAGATTGGCATCCGGGGTTGCTGCCCAGCGAGCCAACAGTTCAGCGCCGGAATCGAGCGCATTGTTCACGTCATCCTTAACGCGAACCTTGATGCGGGCATCATGCAGCCAGGAAATATAGGTGTCTTCCCATCCTTCGACGGTCACGGTCCATTCGCCCAGCTGACGTTTGACGGCCGCATAGCCATCCTCCCACGGCTTCAGATCGCTGTGGTCGCCGCACTTGACGGCCACCACCCAACGATCGAGACCGGGGTTCACGCATGTCATGGGGCGTCGCAGGGTTTCCTTGCCGCGCGGATTGCGCACTATGGCGGTGGCGCCTACCTTGGTGCGGCCTTCGATGAACACCTGGGCGGTCATCTCGAACGGCTCGCCGAGCTCCACGCGGGCGGGGAAGATGCCGCGTTCCTCGGCGGGGGTGATGTCCATGACGTTGATACGGCCGAACTGGCCCGGCTCGTTCACTTCGATGGTGGGAGCCGGCGCCTCGCTGGCGAGGCCCTGCAGGGCTGCCGGCGGAGTCGCTGTTGCGGTGCGGGCCCGCTTGCGCTTGGTAGTCGAGGACGAGGTCGTCTTTGACTTCGCGGTCTTGGTGGAGTCGCTGTTGCTTGTGCGCGTGGTCGCGCGATGTTGTACTGCTGCCATACTGCCCATTCTAAAGGGCTTGAGCTCGGGGACGCGCATTGTGGACACTTCTGGCGAAACGTTCTGCAAACGGCATGAAGTGGATAACTTGATAGCCCAGTTATCCACAACTCGCCGAAAAAACGCAAGCTCGAACCACATTGGCCTAAAACCATGTGCCGCACGCCGCCAACCTGCCATGCTCGTGGTCTATCCGCACGCACAAGGATGTGCGGTTCAAGCAAGAGATTGAAGAAAGGACTCGCGATGGCATTGGCATGGCGGAGAAAGGGCATGTCCATACTGGCCATGCTGACGGGATTGATATTGGCGCTGGCAATGGTGCTGGGTATGGCCGGCGAAGCCTATGCGGCGTCGCTGAGACCCTCCGAGCAGAATCTGCATATCCGGTTTACACACGGCATTTCACTGCCTTTGGGAGTAATAGGGCTGGATACCTCGAATAACCATTACTACTGCATGGAAGCAGGGCCCATCACCGACTACACGGTCGGCCCGGTGCGATTGCTGAAAGACGACCAGAATGCACGCCGCATGGCCTGGATTCTTGAGCAGTACCGAAAAGCTGGCGCGCGGGATCATGCGGCCGTGGCGGTGATTATCCAGGATCATTTCGGCATCGGCACTCAGTGGGCGCAGCAGCGGGAGAGCGTCCGGCAGCAGCACCCGGATATCATTCCGCGTGCGGAACAGATATGGCAGGAATCGGAAAACAAAGTGGCCGCGGACGTTGTTGTGGAACGCATCGATGCCGTGGCGCTGCGCAGCGGATCCGTGGCGGTGAGTGTGAAGGGATACAACGGTGAGCTTGTGGAAGGTGTTCCATTCACGGTAACGCTTGAGGGGCCGGCGCATTTTGTGAGTACCGGAAAAGCTACGTTCTCAGGTGTATCCACCGCTACCGTGCAGCACCTTGCATGGGAAGCAGATGGTCACGGCGAAGTAACGGCAAAAACCACCTACGAGTACGGGCGCTTGCGCACTATGGACGGCATTCAGCAGCTCCTGGGCCTTGATTCGTTCGTCTCGACGGGCGGTTCGGCAACGACATTCACGGTGCGCAAGGACTTTGCTCCTATGGTGAGTACCACGGTCTCGGACAAAGTGGTCGATGCCGGTTCCCCAATATTCGATGATGTGACCAGTGGCGTGGCCGACTCCAGCAGTCACTGGGTGCCAGACCTCGCCTTGCAAGCCGAAGGGTACTACTTTGATGGTCTGACTGCCGATGATTTGGGCTTGGTCATCGAACCGCGCTCGCAGGAAAGCGCCGATGGTTTTCTGGCGAGGATCAAGCAAGCCGGGTATCGTCCATCGGCATACGGCCAGACTTCGTTCACCGGTTCGGGACAAACTGTGCGCGTGCAAGCCATGACCGAGCCTGGTGGCAGTACGCCATATCTGGCAGGTGAGGCGGATCGGGCCGATGGCGGTGGAACCGGTACGGGCAGTTTCGGCACGTGGGTGTGGGTGTTCCGTCGTGCTTCGCAAAGCGATGAGGCCAAGCAGTATCTTGTTCGGGACTGGTCCAGCACGTTCCTTGAAGCTGCGGAAAGCAATGTGAATCGTCGCAAGGTCGCGGTCGAGTCAACGGTGACCGAGCATTCCGCTCATGTGGGTTCTGAATTGAGCGACACCATAACCGTGTCCGGCTTCCCGAGCGACCATGGGTCGTTCGCCGGCAATGAGGAGTATGGATTCGGCGCTGACCGCCCGCATGCCACCGTGAGTGTGTGGTGGTCCGGCGATGCGGATGATGCCGTCAATGACGAGGCATATAAACCGACTGGCGCCGAAGTGCCGGCTGAGGATGAGCATCACCGCTTGGTGGGATCTTGGGAGATTCCGGCGCGCAACGGAACGTTCAAGTTCGGTGCGGGATCGTTGGACGCGCATGGCGAGCCGGTGCACATCGTTGCCGATCAGCATGGCTGGTATGTGTTCGTCTGGGAATTTGCGGGCGATGACCGTGTGATGCCGGCAGCGAGTAGATACGACGATGCATGGGAGCGGACGCGTGTGTTTGAGCCGGGGGAGCCGGAAGAACCGGAAGAACCGGTGGAATCCGAGGAGCAGCTGCCTCATACTGGAATCAGCATGGTCATGCCAAGCGCAGTGGCGGTTGCGTTCCTTTCCGTTGGCTGTACTATGCTTGCCATAGTCAAGCGCCGCAGGCGGTGAGACGGCATAACGCAGAAGGTCGGAACCCAATAGGATTCCGACCTTCTGTACGTGGTAGCGGGGCATGGATTTGAACCATGGGCCTTTGGGCCAGCGGCTACAACGGGCCGCTCGACCTGAACTACTTCCGTGGCGACGCATCCCAGTGGCAGGCCTACGCCAACCCCGCCGGCAAGACCCAGACCACGACCCCGCCGCAGACCGAGAAGCCGCCGACCCAGACCGTCGATCTACAGGCGCTCGCGACCGCCACAATCCGTGGCGACTACGGCAACGGCCGGCAGCGACGCGACGCGCTCGGCGCGAACTACGACAAGGTCATGGCGATCGTCAACCAGCGCCTCAACAACGCCGGCACATCGCAGACGCAGCAGCAGGCCACGTCCACCGGCGTGACCAGCGTGACCATCCGCAGTGGCGACACCATGAGCGCGATCGCCACCCGCACCGGCCTGTGACCGCTGTCCAAGTGGAGCGTGCCCAGCGGCAACCTGAACGTGATCTACCCCGGTCAGGTCGTCACCTACAACGGCGGCGGCAGCACCGCCATCGCCGGCAACGCCCCGCCGTCCCGTACCGTGACCGTCTGCGCTGGCGACACCCTCAGCGGCATCGTGGCGCGCCTCGGCATCAGCTACACGCAACTCACCGGTTACCGTTCCGGTAATCCGAACGTGATCTACCCCGGCGAAGTGCTGCGCTACTAGCGCCGACTCGGAAAGCCAGCGGGAGCCCGAACCCCACCTAGGAACCTTGAACCCCAATCGGGGCACGGTTCCTAGGTTTACTAAGAGAATCGAGAATGATATGACCGACGAAAACATCGAAGCCCAGACCGGCACCATGGAAGCGAAGCCGGCCGGCATGCCCGATTGGCTGCTGCCCTACCGCGTGTACGACGTGCTCAAATGGGTCGCGCTGATCGTGCTGCCCGCCATGGCGACGCTCGTGCAGGCGCTCGGCCCCGTATGGGGATGGGCATGGGCCGACCCGGCCGCGACCACCATCAACGTCGTCGCCCTGACCATCGGCGTCGTCATCGGCGCAAGCGCCCTCAAGGCCAAGGCATCCAAGGCCGAATAACAAGAAGCCCCCGAACCAAACCGCATCACGCGGCAGGTTCGGGGGCTTTTCGTCGTATATGGGTCAGGCTATCGCGGGCTGTGCCTGATTGGCGGTCAGGTATGCGGCCAGTGCCTTGCGGATCAGAGCGCTCTTGCCGATGTGCTCTCGTTCGGCCTGTGCTCGTACCTGTGCGTCCATGTCGGGCGTGAGGTATGCCTTGTAGAGCACGTCGGCCTTCCGGCGGGGCTGGTCGGCGAGGGGGCGGCCGGCGAAGATGTCGTCGATGTCATCCATCGTGATCGCCCTTTGCGGGCGGATGGTCTCGCCGATGATGGCGGGGGTGTGCTCGGTGTATTCGTCCGAGAGCTCGTTCCAGTCTGTTTCGTTGCTCATGATGTCCTCCTTGGTGTTTTTAGTCGTCGAACTTGTAGAGCCATTCGCGGCGGCAGTCCATCGCGTGGAACACCTTGCGGGTGCGCTGGGATACCAGCAGCTCCACGGGGCGTTCTCTGAACTCGTCCGGGTATCCGAGAATCGCCATGACCCTGTCGCCGGCGTGTCTCGACTGCACCTCGAACACGGCCGCCGGATGCCGGAATATGTAGTCGATCTGTGGTTGTGTGAGCCAGTGCTTGAAGGCTGACGGTTCACATTCGATCATGCTTATTGTGGTACCATAATTTAGTACCATAATCAAGTCGGGGAAACGGAACGTCGTGATCCTTCTAGGCGGCGAGGCGCGTGGCTTCCACGGCGGCGCGCAGGCGGTCGTCGGGCATGGCGATGTACCGTTGCGTGGTCTCGACCGAGGCGTGGCCTAGGAGCTTGGAGACGAGCAGCGGGTCTCGTGTGGCGGCGTAGGTCGTGGTCGCGTACCTGTGGCGCAGGCTGTGCGCCGTCCATCCGTCGCCGAGCAGCGTCGAGAGGCGCCGGCCGATGTAGCTCGACTCGACGTGCCTGCTCCACCGGCCGGGAAAACAGTAGCCGTGGGCGGATCGGATCAACAGGGCGAGGTCGTCGCCGATCGGCACGATGCGTTGCTTGTCGCCCTTGCCGACGACCACGAGGCTCCAGCCCACGAGGTCGCGCATCACGTCGCGGCTGTGCACCTTCGCTATCTCGAGGCGCCTCAACCCGCATTCCGCGCCCAGCCGGAGCATGAGCCGTTCGCCGTCCGTGGCTTTGCGCAGCGCTGCGAGTATGACGGCGAGTTCTAGTGATTGTTGCAACACCTGGCCTACCGCAAGGAGGGTCAGGTGGCCAGGAGCCGCCGAAACGAGGACCGTGGCGGGGAACGCCGTTGGACGTTCGACGGCGTCGAATATCCGACGAGGAAGCCGGTGTGCGCGGCGAGGCGCGAGGAGGGCGTGCGTCTGCCAGACGAGGAGGGCATGAACTTCACTGTTTATGTTCAATGGTTTTAAGACCGGTTGAGCGTTTGGTTTTTAGTCCGAAAGAGCGGTAGGAATTAGTCCATTTCATCGTTGATGGAAAACAAGTGACACCGGTCTGTCGTTATCGATTAGTTTCCCGAGTTGAAAAAACAACCATTGACGGTTCTCGGGAAAGGAAAGGAATGACCATACCGGTGTCGGTTCAACAACGTATCAGGCTCCTTGACCAGCAGGGAACGCCATGGCGAGCCATCGCCCGTGATTTGAACGTGTCCAGGGACACGGTCAGGAAATACGCCTTGATGGAGGATTGCTCGCCCAAACCCAAACCATCGACCACGCGGCCGAGGAAACTCGACGGGTTCACGCCCGTGATCGACGAGTGGTTGCAAGCGGACCGGTTCATGCCCCGCAAGCAGCGCCATACCGCCAAACGCGTGTACGACAGACTCGTCACGGAGAAAGGGTTCACCGGCTCGTATTCCGCGGTGCAGCGTTACGTGAAGCAATGGCATCAAGAACATCGTCCCGCCTGTGACGGGTTCATGGAGCTGGAATGGCGGTCCGGGGTCATGCAGGTCGATTTCGGCGAGGCCGTGGTGGTGCTGGCGGGCGTGAAAACCAAGGTGCATTGCCTGGTGGCGTCGTTTCCGTATTCGAACAAGCGTTACGTGGTCGCGTTGCCTGGCGAGAACGCGCAATGCGTGTGCGAGGGATTGGTCGAGATCTTCGAGCATATCGGCCTGGTTCCGATGGTGTTGGTGATGGATAACGCCACAGGGGCCGCGCACCGGACCGCTTGGGACAAGATCACGATCGTCGGGCTCTTCCAGTTGTTCCTGGAGCATTACCGGATCGAGGCCAGGTTCTGCAATCCCAGGAGCGGTTGGGAGAAAGGCAGCGTGGAGAACGCGGTCGGGTTCCTGCGCCGCAACCTCATGGTCCCGTTGTTGAACGTCGAGTCCTATGCGCAGTTAAGCAAGCATCTGCTGTCGCGGTGTGACGAACTCGGCAACGACAAGCATTACCGGGCTGATGAAAGCGTGAACGACTTGTTCGAAGAGGACCGGGCGGGCATGCGGCCATTGCCGCGCGTGCGCTTCGACGCGGTCGATTGGCAGGAACGGCGCGCCGACAAGGAAGGTGTCATACAGGTCGGTTCGTATCGTTACCTCGCGGGCCCGGCCTGGCGTAGCTGGCCGCTATTGGTGGGATTGCGCGCGTTCGACGTGGAGATCCGTACCCGCGACGGCCGCAAGGTGGCCTCGCTGCCCAGGGCTTATGGCGAGCAGGCCGGTACGGTGCGTAGCCCGTCGTCGCTGCTGCCGGCATTGGCGCGCAAGCCACGCGCGTGGGGCGAATCACCCGTGCGCGGTGATTTTCCCGAGGGCCTGAGAACCCTGATCGACGCGCAGGACTCCGCCCGGCGCAAGGCCACGTTCCGCTTGTTGGAGCGCGTGGGTGCCGCTTGCGGTTTCGACGCGGCCTGCAAAGCCGCGGAACACATCATCGGCCAGGGCAGACCGATCGACGAGGCAGCCCTGAGCATCATGGCCAGACGGATAGCGTCCGGCGAGGCGCCGGCCGATGTTCCCGCGCCCGACCTGAGCGTGTACGACGACTTCATGAAAACAGGCGATGGCGATACGCTCAAGGAGCGGGAAGGAGGGAAGGACCGATGAGCCGGATCCAGAACCCCGCGCCGGACGCCACCCGACGCCGCGCGTCCACGAACAGGAAAATGGAAACGATCATGCGATTGGCGCGCCGACTGCCGTTGACCAGGCAAGTGCTCGCCGACCAGCTCGAAACCGCGACCCCGTCGCAAATGGAGTTCATGGACCAATGGATGAACGCGGAGATCGAGTCCAGGGAACGATCGAAACGATCCCGGCTGCTCAAGCAGGCCGGTTTCCCGGCCGTCAAGACATTGGACGGCTATGACTGGGAGAACATTCGTTTTCCGGTGGATTGGGGCAGGCGGTCGCTTGAATCATTGGAGTTCGCGAGCCGTCCGGAGGATGTGGTCATGTTCGGACCTCCCGGCACGGGCAAAACCCATCTGGCGATGGCGTTGGGAAGGAAGGCCTGCCTGGAAGGCATGACGGTACGGTTCTTCACCGCCGCTGGCCTGGTCATGCGCTTGTTGCACGCCAGCACGGAAGGCAAACTCGACAGGGAAATCGCGTCCATCGGCAAGGCCCGCCTGTTGATCATCGACGAGTTGGGCTACGTGCCGATCGACGAGGAAGGCAGCCGGTTGTTGTTCCAGGTCATCACCAACGCGTACGAGATGCAATCCATCGTTTACACCACGAACATCGAGTTCAGCGGATGGGGACGCGTGTTCGGGGATCCGAACATGGCCGCGGCGATCATCGACCGGACCGTGCATCACGGCAGGATGCTCAGGTTCGAGGGCGAGTCCTATCGCAGGACTCATGCTCTTATGCAATGAAACAATAAAACACGAGCAATGACAGGCCAGTTCCGAACTGGACTAAAACCTACCGCTTTTTCGGAAGGAAAACTCACGCCACACTGGCCTATAACAACTTGACAAAACACACTTCACCCAGGCCGCCCATGCGGTCGGGGTCTCCAAGCGCGCCGGCAAGGTATGGCGCAACGGGCGCACCCGCGCCACCGGGGGGGACGAAAGGGCAAGCATGGACTGGTGTCGTTCCGCCATGGCAGACCCAAACGGATCCACGCGCGCCACCTCAATCAGGAGGAGCGCATCCCGGTGTATTTCGTCAAATTGAGGTGGACGTGTTCGGCGCTTAATCTGAACGCCGTCGGCTTTCAAGTTGAACACCGTCGGCGGTTGGTTCCTTGTTTTGTTGTTTGTTTGGTTTATTTCATGAGGGAGTGTTTGTTCCGATGGGATTCGCCGTGGAAGCGGAGGATCCTGCCGTGGTGGACGATGCGGTCGATGACCGCGGCGGCCATGTCCCCGTCTCCGGACACGTCGCCCCATCTGCCGGACTCGAGGTTCGAGGCGGAGGTGACGCTGCGTGTCTCGTAGCTGTCCGCGCCGGCCTGGAACAGGAGCCTGGCCCCGTCGATGTCGATGGGCAGGTGGCCGGGCTCGTCGATGATGACCGGCCCGGCCCTGCCTATCGACTTGAGCTCGGCGTCCGATCTGTTGTCGTCCTTGGCCTTCCTCAAGCGCATGACCAGGCTGGAGGCGGCGAGGAACCTCACGGGTATCATGCGTTGGCATGCGAGCATGCCGATCGCGATGGCCAGGTGGGTCTTGCCGTAGCCGACGTCGCCGTAGAGCACGAGGTCCTCGGCCCGGTCGACGAATTCCAGGCTTTCCGGCTGTTCGCGGCCCCGGTCGGCGGGGAACGAGGCCATGCTCCGGTCGTAGCCGTCCAGGGTCTTGCTCCGGGGGAAGCCGGCCTGTTTGGGCAGCCGCCGCCGTTTGGATTCGGCCCGGCTCGCGTTCTCGGCCGCCAGCAGGTTGGCGAGGAAGCCGAGCCGGCCGGGCGTGGCGTCCTCCAGGGCCTTCCCGGGCACGCTGTGTGTCAACGGCAGGTTGCGGGCGAGGCCCATGACCTGTTCCGGCGTGGCCTTGTCAGGAACGCGGCCGCCGCGCTGCCGCGGTTTTTGCCGGCTCATTCGGCCTCCTTCATGTATTTGTCGTAACGCTTCAGATCCTGCCCGCCTTCGGTTCCCGCACCCTCGAGGATGCGTTTGGCGCATGTGCCGATCGCCGCGCGGTCGACGGTCCGTCCCGCGTTGGTGACGGTTTCCACCGCTTTGGCCGTGGCGGCGAGCCCGCAGTCGGCGGCAACGGCTCGGATGTCGTCGAGCGGATCGGAGCGCGTGCGTGCGTCCATGCGGTCGGGCAGGGCTCGCACGGTTTCGGGGAAATCGTTCCTGATCGGGTTTTCGCCGAATGGCCCCAGATCCTCTCCGGCGTGGTGATCGTTTCGCCGTCGGGGCCCCGCGGTTCGATCTCGAAGACGCGCGCCCCGGCCTGCAGGCGCATGGAACGCCATTTCGGTCCGGCCGGATACCGGTTCGCGTCGATCGTGGCGGCGCCGGTCTTGTCGGTTTTCACGCTCCTCCAGTCGCACGGGTCGAACCGCACGCCGGGCAATGGAAGCATGTGGTCCTTCTCCGCCTCGAACAGTTCGATCACCGGAACATCATGCCGGCAGTGGTCCGATCCGGCGACGCGTTCGCACGCGTCGAGCCACACGCGCGTCAGCGTTTGGAAGCTCCCGGCCGACGGCATCGGCACCATCAGGTTGCGCCCCGCGAAGCCGACGGCGTTCTCCACGCTGCCCTTCTCATGGCCGGAACACGGGTCGCGGAACCGGGGCCCGAACCCGTGATGCGCGCAGAACAGGGAGAACAAGCGGGTCCGGGCGGCCGTGCCCTCCGGCCTGCGATGGCCCACGCCGGTGGCGTTGTCGAACACCACCACCCTGGGCGCCATGCCCATGCGCTCGAAGATCCACAGCAGACCCTGGCACACGCACTCCGAGGTCTCGCCGGGAAGGGCGACCACCCGGCGCATGTTCGAATACGGGAACGACGCCACCAGGAAACGCGCCACGCGTTCGACTCCGGCGATCACGGCCCCGGCCTGGCCGAAATCGACCTGCATGCTTCCCGGCGTCCACTCCAACTCGGCGAAGCCGTCCGACTCCATGCGATGCTCCCGCCTCCAGCGCCTGACCCAGCGCTGCACCGACGAATACGAGCCCGTGAACCCGCACTCCGCCACGAGCCGCTCGTACACGCGCGTCGCGGTGTGGCGCTGCTTGACGGGCATGCGCAGATCCGCGGCCGGCCACCCGTCCACGACGGCCGAATACCCCGCGTCGACCAGCGACCTGCCCGCATGCCCCGAGCCAAGGGGCTTGGGAGAGTAATCCCCGTGGTCGGCGTACCTGGCCACGGTCGTGCGCGATACGCCGAGTTTCCGCGATATCCCCCTGTGGCTCAGGCCCTGGCGGTCGAGCTGCCTGATACGCCGTCGGACACACACCGGTGCCGTCATTTCCTTTCCTCCCGGGAACCACCAGTTTGGTTGACAGGCACTCGGGAATCCACCAAGGAACCGGACGATGCCGGTGTTCCCATTCCACCGGCGCCATCACCGCCGACACCGTCCAAATTGAACGCTCAGGGTGTTCAGGAACAAGTGCCGACAGTGAACACCTTTATTCGATCACACACAGCACGCCGGGGACGGACTCAAGCAGGAGCCGAAACGCGCCGTGAGGCAGGGGCGAACCGCCCGCAGGCCCCAAGGCGGCCAAGGCCGCAAACCTCGTTTCCGCGAACCCATGGTCATGATCTCGGAGCGACCCCCCGGAGATCGAGGGCCGGGCGGTCCCGGGCCGCCGGGAGGGCGATCTCATCACCGGCGGCCGCGACAAAAGCGCGATCGGCACGCTCGTCGAGCGCGCCACCAGGTTCACGATCCTGCCGCACCTGCCCGACGGGCGCGACGCCGGACACGTCCAGCGGGCCATCATCGACAAAATGGCCCCGCCGCCCAAACTCCTGCGCGATTCGCTGACCTGGGACCAGGGAGCGGAACCCGCCCCGCACAAACGGATCGACGCCTCGCCGGACATGGCCGTCTACTTCTGCGACCCGCACTCCCCGTGGCAGCGCGGCACCAACGAGAACACCAACGGGCTCCTGCGCCAGCACTTCCCCAAAGGCACCGGCCCATCCGTCTACCCGGAGGACCACCTCGACGCGGTCGCCGAGGAACTCAACGACCGGCCACGCAAAACCCCCGGCTCCATGAAACCAAGCGAGAAGATCATCGAACTGCCCGACGCCGCGTGACAACCTCAACAACCGACAACGCGGCCATGGAAGACCGCTCAAACCTCAGGCGTTGCAACCACCACTAAAATCCACCCCTCGACCATT
The DNA here is from genome assembly GCF_023656805.1 of Bifidobacterium sp. M3-N-101. Taxonomy (NCBI): domain Bacteria; kingdom Bacillati; phylum Actinomycetota; class Actinomycetes; order Bifidobacteriales; family Bifidobacteriaceae; genus Bifidobacterium; species Bifidobacterium sp. M3-N-101. The sequence continues at coordinate 70,458 of NZ_JAMOKQ010000002.1, read as the reverse complement.
ACACGGTCCGTGTCGACAACAGTACGGCGAGCATAACGTTCCGCACCACGGATGACGAACTGCGATGGTTCGCAGGCGAACTCGAGGATTTGATCGACTAGCTCGAGATTGGCTCATCGGTGTATGTGGGGTTATTCCGAAATGAGATTGTTACGGCGGGAATCACTTCATTACGAATAACCCTCTTTTTTCGCATGCGTGTACGGATTATCGAACGTTATCGGAGAAGAGAAAACGGTTGCTTGAGCCTAATTCGAGGCTCAAGATGGCTCGCTTGAGGGTGACATGCCATTTGACATACTTACTTACAAGTAAGTAACATTATGCGTACTGGATATCGAGTCCAAAAGAGGATTCGAATTGCAGTGGTAACAAAGATGTTGTGTATTGCATTCCTTTAAGGAGAGTGAACGAGCATGGGCGCTGCAGAAAAAAGCAGGAGAATCTCCACCCGGAGGGGAAGGGCACGATCCGAAGGCAATGTCCACCGCGTCAGATCATGGTTCGTCCAGTTCGGGAGACAATGGCAGCTGCAGGCCATGATCTTGCCTGGCATCATCTTCATGATCGTCTTCAACTTCATCCCCATCTACGGTTTGGTCCTGGCATTCAAGCAATACACGGTGGTGGACACCATCGAGGACGCGCCTTGGGTCGGCTGGCAGAATTTCGAAACTATCCTGAAGGACCAGTATTTCTGGCAATCCGTGGTCAACACCCTGGGCATCAGCTTCATCAAACTGACGCTGGGATTCCTCCTGCCCATCGTGTTGGCGGTCATGATCTACGAAATCCCATGGACACCATTCAAGAAGATAGTACAGACGCTGACCTATCTCCCTCATTTTTTTTCATGGATCATCCTCGGAGGCATGCTGATCAACTGGCTGTCAACCAACGGCCTTCTTAATGAAATCCTTCAATTCCTAGGTTTCAACGCAGACTCGAACTATCTGCTCGACGCCGACAAATACTGGTGGATCGCTTCCCTTTCGGACGTGTGGAAGGAAGCCGGATGGGGAACGATCCTGTATCTGGCGACCATGGCGGGAATCGACAACGCGTTGTACGAGGCCGCGGAGATCGACGGAGCATCCAAGATCCAACGCATATGGAACATCACCATCCCGGGCATCCGCCAGATCATCATCCTGAACCTCATCCTGACGGTGTCGGGACTACTGGGATCCAACCTGGACCAGACGCTCGTCCTGATGAATTCACAGAACCAGCCCAAGGCTGAGGTCATCAACTCCTACGTCTACCGGGTGGGCCTGTCCGAAGGAGACTTCTCCTATGCGACGGCCGTGGGCCTCGGCGTCTCGATCGTGTCCACGATCCTGCTGGTAGCCGTCAACCTGGTGACGAAGAAAATCAACGACAATCAGTCCGTGCTCTGAGAGAGGAAGACGACATGAATGCAAAGACCGTGAAAGGCCTTCCCGAAGGGAAACCTAGTTTCGTTGCCCGATCCCAGCGCGTGAGGCATAATTCGATCTTCTTCGACGTAGCGAACGCCGCCCTGCTGCTGTTGTTCACCATTATCATCGTGGTTCCGGTGTGGAACATCGTCATCTCGTCGTTCGCCACTTCGGAATCCCTGTCAGAAAACGACTTCATCTTCTGGCCGAAAGCGTTGTCCCTCGACAACTACGCGGCAGTGTTCTCCGACGATGGATTGTGGCAGTCGCTGTTCATCTCCGTCTCCAGAACCGCGGTGGGCGTGATCGCGCACACGATGTTCTGCGCCGTGTTCGCCTATCCGTTGAGCAAGGCATATCTGAAGGGAAGGTCAGTGTACTCCGCGATGGGCATCATCACGATGTTCTTCTCCGGCGGTATGATCCCGACCTATCTGCTCATCAAGTCGTTGGGCCTTCTGGACTCCTTCTGGGTCTATATCATCCCCGGACTGTTCAGCTACTACGACGTGATCATCCTGATGAACTTCTTCCGACAGGTGCCGAATTCGTTGATCGACTCCGCAAGGATCGATGGAGCGGGGGAGCTGCGGGTCTTCTCCTCGATCATCCTCCCGCTCTCCAAGCCGGCGTTGGCGACCATCGCTCTCTTCCACGGAGTTGCCCAATGGAACGACTTCATGACCACCAAGCTGTACATCAACAACGAGGCGTTGTATCCGCTGCAGATGAGGCTCTATGAGATCATCGTCCGTTCGCAGGCCTCGGCGCAAATGGGCACCGTGGGATCGCTGATGGTCGACACCACGACAAGAGGAATGCGTCTGGCGACGATCATCATCACCATCGCGCCGATCCTCATACTCTACCCGTTCGTCCAAAGGTACTTCGTCAGCGGCACGATGCTTGGCGCGGTGAAAGGATGAGACGGCCGATGGAGACCCTGATCCGCGCGAGCCCACGGCAATTCTCGCCCAAAGAAGACAGAAAAAGAAATGAAATGAAAGGAATGGAACAATGAAGTACAAAGGAGTCTTCACTAAAATGGTCGCGGTGGCTGGAGCGGCCTCCATGCTGGTGTTGGCCGGATGCGGCGGCAGTTCGTCGGCCAAGACGGACGACGCTACGGCGAACTTGCCAGATCCCAGTTACGAAGTGTCCGCGGACACTCCGGCATGGAAGCTGGACAAGACTAATGACACCAAGCTCACCTGGTACGTCAACGCCGATTGGTGGAACAAATCCTGGGGCGAGGATCTCGTGACCAAGCAGATCAAGGAAGACCTGAACCTCGACGTCGAGTTCATCACAGGTGATAACACCAAGCTCAACACATTCTTCGCCAGCGGCGACATGCCGGACCTCATCACGATCTTCGACTCCAGCTCCCAGGTGGCGCAGACGGCCAACAAATGGGCTTTGCCACTGCAGGACCTCGCCAAGAAGTACGATCCGTACTTCACCAAGGTGGCTCAGAAGCAGACGTTGGACTGGTACAAGCTCAAGGACGGCAAGACCTACGGCTACCCCTCGTACTCGAACACGTCCCAGGACTATGAGGACGGAACCATTCCTCCCACGGACGCGTTCATCATCCGCAAGGACGTGCTGGACGCGATCGGAGATGTCGACTTCAAGACCCCGGAGGGATTCGTCAGCGCGATGAAGACCATCAAGGAGAAGTTCCCCGATCTCGTCCCGTTCGGCTTCAACTCGTTCGACGCATCCAACAGCTCCCTCGACGCCACATTGCAGAACATGCTCGGCGTTCCGATCATCAAAGACGGCAAGTTCTACGAGAGGAACCTAGACGAGGACTACGTGACCTGGCTCAAGGCGTTGAGGCAGGTACACCAGGATGGAAACATCTCCGACGACAGCTTCGCCGACGACGAGGAAACGCTCAAGGAAAAGGTGAGCTCGGGCAAGTACGCCACCATGCTGCTCCAGGCGTTCCACCAGAAAGGCACCGAACTTCAAACCTGGATGTCCTCGAACCCCGGCAAGGAATACGTCGCCGTCGACGCCATGGAGTCCGCGGAGGGCAACGAGCCGACCCTGTCCCAGGCCGGACTGAGCGGGTGGACCATCACCTACATCTCCAAGAAGACCAAGAACCCGGCGAAGGCCATGCAGCTGTACACGTATCTGCTCGACGACCCCGGCCAGTACCTGGTGAACTTCGGCATCGAGGGAAAGACCTACACCAAGAACTCCGACGGCACCGTCTCATGGACGGACGAGGCCAACGAAGTGCGCGCCAACGAACCGGAGAAGTTCCAGAAGGAATGGCGAATCGGCGAGTTCGTCCTGTTCAGCCACGACCGGTACAAGGCCCTGAACAAGGATTCATACGTCCAAGCGATCCGTCAGATGCAGGACTGGGGACGAGACTACCTCAAGCCCCAGTTCGAGATCGAGAACATCAGCCCCGACGCGAACACTCCTCAGTCTCGGTCCCTGTCCGCGATCAACACGAACTGGTCGACGACCCTGGTGTCGATGATCCGCGCCGAATCCGAAAAGAAATTCGACGAACTGCTGACCACGTACGAGAAGTTCGAGAAGGACAACGGCATCGACCAGATCAACAAGATCCGCGACGAGAAGATCGCCGCGAACATGAAGAGACTGGGCGAGTGAGCCCATCCCCCCATGGGGGTGAACGGTTCCGGGCGATTGCCCGTTGTTCACCCCCATGGGGGACCATCCAGACATAAGCACGGCCATGACGTCAACGTCGACGAACGGTTGATTGAAGAAGGAGGAAACCCATGGGAGCGAAGATCTTCCGCACCATTTCCCAAAGGCATCTCATGGAACCCATCGAACAAGCCTCGCACGAGGGGACGTTCGACGTGGAGATCATGATGAAACCCGGGGAAACGATGCAGCGCGTCGTCGGCTTCGGCGCGTCCCTCACGGACTCCTCCGCGTATCTGCTCAACGAGACGCTGGACGATGAGAGCAGAAAACAAGCCATGACGGACCTCTTCGACCCGGACCAGGGCATCGGCCTGTCGATGCTCCGCAATCCGATGGGCGCAAGCGATTACGCCAGGGATGTCTACAGCTACGACGACATGCCGGATGGGAAACGGGACGACTCGATGGAGCATTTCTCCATCGCGCGAGACGAACGCAACGTGATACCCCTGATCCACGAGGCCAAGCGGCTGAACCCCGACCTGAAGGTCGTGATGAGCCCATGGAGCGCCCCCGCATGGATGAAGACCAACGGAAGCATGAAGGCGGGAAGCCTCAGGGAAGACTGCCGGGAAACCTACGCCAGGTATTTCGTCCAGTGCTTGCGCGCCTACAGGTCCCACGGCATCGAAGTACATGCCGTCACGCCCCAGAACGAGCCCCTGTACGAGCCCACCCATTACCCCAGCATGGCGATGAGCGCACAGGAGGAGACCGTCTTCGTCAGGGACCATCTCAGGACGGCCATGCGCGAAGCGGGATTCAAGACGCTGATACTCGGATACGACCACAATTGGGACAGATGCGACTATCCGCTGGCGTTGCTTGACGGCGCGGCCGAATCGTTCGATGGAATCGCATGGCATTGGTACGCGGGCGACCCCCAATCGCAGAGCGTCGTGTCCGAACGCCACCCCGGGAAACTCTCCTATGTGACCGAAGCGTCGGGCGGAGAATGGATCCCCGGGTTCGAACCGGCGTTTAGCCACCTGGTTGGCATGATCATCCAGGCACTGAACCATGGGGCGAATGCGTTCGTCCTATGGAACATCGCTTTGGACGAGCATCGCGGACCGACGGTGCCTGGATTCGGGGAATCCACATGCGGGGGGCTGCTGCGCGTCGACTCCGAACGTCGCAAGGCGAGCAAGGAGATCGACTACTACGGGCTGGCGCATTTCAGCCGTCACATTCGTCCGGGGGCCCATGTCGTCCCCACCATCGCAACGGGAAACACGGACGGCGCGCGATGCGTGGCGGCGCTCAACGAAGATGGAAGCCGCGCCATGGTTCTTCTGAACGATGGGGAATCTCCGATAACCGTCAGGGCGGGGTGGGAGGATAACGCGGCCAACGTTACGCTGACGCCTAAAGCCGTCGCTACGATCGTATGGAGGTGAGGCAAATGATCAAGCAGATATTCTCCACGGACGGCAAACTATACGCATTGCTGAGCACCATGGTGCAGATTCTAGAACTCAACGTCCTCATGGTGCTGTTCAGCCTGCCTCTCGTCACCATAGGCGCCAGCATCTCGGCGGCCTACTCGGTGTGCCGCAGGATGAGACGGGAGGGGGACGTCGCCGTATGGAGGGAATTCGTCCGTGAATTCAGAAGAGGATTCGCAAAACCGACCGGATTATGGGCGATGCTTCTGACGGCGGGCATCGACATGGTGCTGGGATTCCAGGAATTGCAGAACCTCACCAACTCGTTCACGCCCCTCATGCTGCTGATCCTGGCGGCGTACGGCGTCATCCTCATGGCCGCGACGTACATGTTCATGCTTCCCGCCTACTTCACGATGAGCGTGGGCGAGATTATTCGAGGATCGTTCTCGCTGGCCTTGCAGCACCTCCTGCCGTCCATGGCGTGCGTGGTCGTGACCATCGTCCTCATGGGAGGCCTGCCGGTCTTCGCGCCGCGCCTGCTGCTGGTGTGGCTATTGTTCGCCCCGGCATCATGCGTCTGGATCAACGTGCTGATACTGGAGCCGATCCTGCTCGAACACGTGGCGCAGTCCAGGCCGGCGGCGAGCCATGGGACAACGCCTCGAACCGAACCCACAAGAATGAAAGCCGACATCGAATCATGAACAACGAGAAGAAAACCACGCCACGGCACCGACCCGAGACCGAGGAGCGACGCCAAAGCATCATCGAGGCCGCCGCCGACGTGTTCGGCAGCAAAGGCACGGCGAACGGAACGCTGCAGGAAGTGGCCGACAGGGTAGGAATGACCAGGGCCGGGGTCCTGCATTACTTCGGATCAAAACGAGGACTGCTGGAAGCGGTGCTCAGGAACCGGGACTCCAGCGAAGTCGCCGAATTCGACCAGGGGCATCTGCCCAGGGGGGCGCAGGCGTTCCGCCACTTGGTGGAGACCGCAGAGTTGAACGCGAGCCGTCCCAACGTGGTGCGAACCTTCGTCACCCTGTCGGCCGAATCAGTGACGGAGAACAACCCGGGAAACACATACTTCCACGAACGGTACGACGGACTACGCAACGAACTCAAAGAGCGAATGCAGGACATGGCCGACGAAATGGGACGGGACCTCGACGAGGAAAAGGCCGAAGCGGCCTGCGCGTCCATCATCGCGGTCATGGACGGCCTGCAATTGCAATGGCTCATTGATAAAGACCACATCGACATGCCCAGCACCGTGGACTTCGCGATAAAAGCGCTGATCGCGGTGGTGTTCGATCACAGGCAAACCGAAATAGGCCACGAGCCGCAAAAAGACGAAAGGAACGAACAAGTATGAGCGAGAACATCAGCGGCCAGAAGCTCCCCTACCGCAACCCGGATCTGCCGGTTGAAGAACGCATCGACGACCTGCTCTCCCGCATGACCCTGGAAGAAAAGGTCGGGCAGATGATGCAGCTCGACGCACGCTCCGGCGACTTGGACGACTTGATTGTGAACAGGCACGTCGGCTCGATCCTGCACACTAGTCCGGACGACCTGCCTCGAGCGGCCGAGACCGTCAACACGAAGACACGTCTCGGCATTCCCCTGATCATCGGCGACGACTGCATCCACGGATACTCCTTCTGGCCCGGAGCGACGATCTTCCCCGAACAATTGGGCATGGCGGCAAGCTGGGATCCGGACAAGATTGAATCGATGGGCCGGGCAACTGCCGAAGAGGTCTCTGCCACGGGTGTGCATTGGACCTTCTCCCCGGTGCTGTGCATCGCCCGCGATACCCGCTGGGGACGCGTGGGGGAGACCTTCGGCGAAGATCCGACGCTGATCGGCGAACTCTCCAGCGCCATCGTCAAAGGCTACCAAGGCGGAGCCAACGCCACGGAACCATTGGGCCGAGACGCTATCCTTGCCTGCGCCAAACACTTCGCAGGCTATTCCGAAACTCAGGGCGGCCGCGACGCATCCGAGGCTGACCTCAGCCATCGCAAGCTTGAGTCATGGTTCCTTCCACCCTTCGAACGCGTAGCCAAAGAAGGCTGCGGCACATTCATGCTCGGATACGAATCCATTGACGGCGTCCCGGTCACCTTCAACCAGTGGCTCCTGAAAGAAAAGCTACGTGGCTCCTGGAACTACCAGGGCACACTCATCACCGACTGGGACAACGTGGGCCGCTCCGTCTGGGAACAGCACGTCAAGCCAGACTATACGCATGCGGCGGCGGACGCCGTCAAGTCAGGCAATGACCTGATCATGACCACGCCACAGTTCTACGAAGGCGCGATCGAGGCCGTGGACACAGGCCTGCTCGACGAATCACTGATCGATGCCGCAGTGTCACGCATCCTGGCGTTGAAGTTCCGTCTGGGACTCTTCGAAGACCCGCGTCTACCGGATCCCGAACGCATCAAGGTCATCATGGGTTCGGCGGAACATCGACAGGCGAACCTCGAGCTAACCCGAGAATCCGTGGTCCTGCTGCGCAACGACGGCTCACTGCCCCTGAACATCGAAAACAACAGCTCCGCTGCCAACACAATCAAACACATCGCCGTCATCGGACCGCTGGCCGACGACGCGCAAACCCAACTCGGCGACTGGGCCGGCAACTCCGGACAAGTCAACTGGATGCCCGACGGCCATCCACGCGAAGCGATCACCACCGTACTCGACGGCATCAAAGCCATCGCAAAAAAGACCGGCATCGAAGTCGCCTACATGCGCGGCGCGAACATCGTGAACCTCGTGCCCGACCCCGAGGGCGAACTCTATCCCGACGGACAACCCCGACCCAAGGTAGCCGTCCCCGCACCCGTCGACCAGACAATGATCGACGAAGCCGTAGCCAAAGCCCGCCAATCCGACGCAATCGTGACCGTCGTCGGCGACGTAGTGCAACTGATCGGCGAAGGATGCTCCACCGCCACACTCGAACTACTCGGCGGACAAAACGCACTACTCGATGCGCTCACCGATGTGTCGAGGGAAACCGGGAAGCCATTGGTCTTGGTGTTGGTCAGCTCCAAGCCGCAGGTGCTTCCACCGTCGGTGGTTGGTCCCGTCCCTGTCGTCGCCAATCTGCGTCCCGATGGCACGCCTATCCACTGCCGTGAGAGCGAGGGCGGGGCAAGCGCCCTGCTGTGGGCTCCTTCACCGGGCATGGAGGGCGGTCGCGCCATAGCCGAGATCATTTTCGGTCTGACGGATCCATCCGGGCGTCTGCCGATCACTTTCCCGCGCCATGCGGGTCAGCTGCCGGTCTATTACAACCAGATCAGAGGCCAGCATGGCGACCGGTACGCCGATCTGACGCAGGATCCGGCGTTCGCGTTCGGCGAGGGACTCGGATACACCACGTTCGAGTACGATGATCCGACGATTAGCAATGTCCCGCCTTCCGGCGTCTTCACCGCAGCCGACACCATACATGCCGAAGTCACCGTGACCAACACCGGGAAGCGTTACGGCGTCGAGGTCGTGCAGGCATATGTCGGGGACCTCGTGACATCCACCAGCTGGGCCGATCGGGAACTCAAGGCGTTTCGACGCGTCGAACTGCAGCCGGGCGAAAGCAGGATCGTCTCCTTCGACATTCCCGTCGCAGACTGCACCATCGTCGATCCGGACGCCAACCGCATCGTCGAACCCGGCGAATTCGAACTGCTCATCGGCCACTCCAGCCGACGAGAGGACTTGAAACGCGCCATCTTCGCCGTAGCCTGAAGCACATCGGAAAACGGCGCGCCCCAGACAGTTGGGCGCAGCCCGTTAAAAGGGGCTGCGCCGAACATGACGAAAAATAAAGAACAACACCATCCGAAAGGGAGCATCATAATGGGGACGACAGGACACAGCGACGTGCCAAGGCCCGAACATCCCGAACCGCAGTGGCAAAGAGACAATTGGCGCTGTCTCAACGGCACATGGGACTTTCAACTCGATCTCAACTGCAGCGGACAGGACAGGGGATGGTACAGGAAGCATGACTTCGACCAGAGCATAGTCGTGCCTTTTTGTCCGGAAAGCAAACTGTCGGGTATCGAATACAAGGACTTCATTCACTGCTGTTGGTACAGGCGATCAATCGAACTCAGCGAAAAAGAGCTCACCGGTATAGTCAGACTTCACTTCGGCGCCGTTGATTATGAAACGACCGTCTACCTGAACGGGGAACGACTTGGAGTGCATCGCGGAGGATACTCCCCATTCAGTTTCGACATCCAGAGAATAGCGCACGTGGGTGTGAACGAATTGGTCGTATGCGTGAAGGACGAACTGCGATCTGGACGACAGCCAAGGGGCAAGCAATCCGAACGCTACGACTCATACGGCTGCTGCTACACCCGCACTACAGGCATATGGCAGACCGTATGGCTGGAATTCATGCCGCAGACCCACGTCGTTTCGGCCCGCTTTCATCCGAATCTATCGCGAGACAGTGTCGGCATCGACCTGACGGTCGATGGCCGAACCCGGCAAAGATCACAGCTGGCGAACATAACCATCAGCTTCGAAGGGAACCAGGTGGGCTCTGCGTCCATCGCCATGGGCAGTGACAGATGCTCCCTGGAGGTGCCACTTGAGAAAACTGTCCCATGGGCCGTCGGACAAGGCAACCTATACGATGTGCGAATCAGCTACGGCGAAGACGTCGTCTGCAGTTACTTCGGCATGCGATCCGTGGACATCGAGGGCAACCGAGTGCTCATCAACGGCGAACCCGTATTCCAACGCCTCGTCCTGGACCAGGGCTACTACCCGGAAGGCATCTATACGGCCAAGGACCTGGAAGAACTGTCCCGCGACATCGACCTGTCGATGGCGGCGGGATTCAACGGTGCGAGGCTCCACCAAAAGGCGTTCGAACCAAGGTTCCTGTACGAATGCGACCGCAAAGGATACATCGTATGGGGGGAAATGGCCAACTGGGGTCTCGACATCACCACGGCATCAGGATTGACCGCCTTCCTTCCCGAATGGCTGGAACTCCTGGAAAGGGACATCAATCATCCATCGATCGTCGGCTGGTGCCCGTTCAACGAGACCTGGGACGTCGACGGAACGAAACAAGACGATGATGTGCTCCAGCAGACATATGCGGTCACCAAAGCCATCGACCCATCGCGTCCGTGCATCGACACCAGCGGTATGTTCCACACCGTCACCGACATCTACGACGTGCATGATTACGAGCAGGATCCCGTACGCTTCGCAGGCAACTACGCCGGACTGGATCCCTCGGACGGCTCGGGCTACGTTGACCCATTCCCCGAACGCCAGCGTTACCAAGGATGCAAACCCTTCTTCGTCAGCGAATACGGTGGCATCAAGATAGCAAGCCGTGCACGCGTGGACGGAGGAGAGTCGTGGGGGTACGGGGAGGCCGCTGCGGGCGAGTCGGAGTTCATGGAACGCTACCACGGTCTAACGAAGGCTCTGTTGGACAATCCGGCCATTTTCGGCTTCTGCTACACGCAGCTATATGACGTCGAGCAGGAATGCAACGGACTATACACACACGACAGAAAGCCCAAGGTCGACATCGCAGCGGTGCGTGACATCAACATGGAACGAGCCGCAATCGAAAAGAGTTGAACCTGACGTCCAGGTGCGTCTTCAGGCATGTGCTGATTCCGAAGTTGGCTGTTCCTCGCCGGTGAGGAACAGCTAACCCATTGCATTGGCGAATTCCATCGCGCTTTGCTCGTCGAGGAATGCCTCTGCGATTTCGGCGGGACGGTTTTTCTTGCTGTTCGGGTAGTCGCGTTTCGCGATGTGCGATGGTTTGGTTTCGAAGCTCATGGCGTTTCCTTAACTCCTTGTTGCTTCAAATCCCATTGTCGTGGGCGAGGCGTGCGCGAATCGACGCATTCGCGGATATCGCCGTTCCGCTCATAACGCATGGTTTTCGTCCGAGTTGTCGTTTCGATTACACGACCTGCGTTCGCGTCGCGACAAAGAGGCGGGAGACCCGGGTTTGCCCTGAACCGCCCGCCAGTCACCTTATTTATGTAGGTCAATCTTGCTGTTTGTGCATCTTCGCCGAGGCGAGCACGCAGCCTGCGCCGGCGATCGTCATGATCGCTGCGAGGGTGAGCGCCGTCGCATCACCGGTTCCGGTTTGGGCGAGTTTGTCACCACTTGCGGCGTTCGCATTAGTGTTGCTGTTGTTGGTGTTGCTGTTGGTCTGATCCAAGACGCCGTCGTTGCCGTCGGACGGAGTGTCCGTATCCTCGTCGCCGGTGGCGGCGTCGTTGAATTCGGCGAGATCCTTGTCGGCCTGCTCCTTATCCGACTGAGCCTGCTTGACGGCCGTCTCTGCGTCCGCCAGAGTCTTGTCAGCCTTGTCCTTCGCAGCCTGAGCGTCCTCGAGGGCCTTCTTCGCGTCGTCAAGCTTCTTCTGAGCGTCGGCTATCGCCTTGTCGGAATCCTTGTACGCGTCAACCTTCAGCTGAATGGCGTCGACGTTCTTCTGAGCTTCATCGACCGTGGCCTTGGCCTTGTCGTACACCGTCTGAGCATCTTTGACGGCTTGTTCGATCGACGGGTCTACGGCGCCGTTCATGGCCGAGTCGACAAGCTTCTTGTACTCGTCGACGGTGACGGCCGTGTCGGTGTCGGTGCCGAAGTTCTGGCTGGACCACACCCATACTTGCCGCTCGTGTTGTAACCGACGCCGATGGTCGTGGCTTCGGGATTGATGATGTTCAGGTAGTGGCCGACCGTCTTGTACGCGGCCTCACCTTTCTGCATCAGCTCGTAGCCGGACAGGTCCTTGTATTCTGGATGCTCCTGATGAGCTTCTCATAGGTGACCTTTTCGGCGTCGTACCAGCGGGACACCGGATCGGGGCCGCCTGCGATGTTCTAGCCAACACTAACGCCCTCATTGAAGTTGTGTTCCATCGTGTTGGTCGAAGCCATATAGTTGGCCTCTGTGCTTGCGGCCGCGGTTTGAACGAAGCTGACCTTGAATTCCGGCAGGCCGGCGGACACGCGACGCTTGTTGGTTTCGCGGTTGACCTCCTCCCCGGTCTGGAGGCCGGGGATTCCCTGTCTTCGACCGTTCTTTTACTTGCCCTGCCTTGATGGAGGCTGTCGGGTTTTCAATCGGTTCACGTTTGGGGGATCGTGCGCTGCGCCCACCGTAAGAGGGCGGATTCCGTCTTATTTGCATCCCTGTCCCAATCCCTGGGGTTGGGCTGGCGTGCTTTTTGGTGACCGTGGCGGTCGGCCCGACCGGCCCACGATTGAGTTATAAGGTTTGTTTGCGCCGTTTGGGTGGCGCTTGGAATCATTATCGCATGTTCTCGCAGTCCGTATGGGGTTGCGCGTGGGAAATCCCGTACGCCATTTGGAGGATGTTCCACGCGGCGTTCGCATCCCTGTCGTGCTTGACGTGGCAGTCGGGGCATTCCCATTCGCGCACGTGCAACGGTTTGCGGCCGGTGCGGACGCCGCACGCGTGGCAGATCTGGCTGGAGGGTTCATTCCATGCGATTCGCACGGCCTGACGGTTCATGCGAGCTGCGTACGCTTCGATCAGGCTTACGAGGGTTCCCCAGCCGGTGTCGAGCACGCTCTTGCCCAGCCGCGTCTTCGCCAGTCGTGCGGGGTATAGGGTCTCGAGCGCGATGTGACGGTTTTCAGCGACGATCTTCAGCGCGAGCTTGTGCAGGCAGTCGCGGCGGATGTTCTTGATGATGGCATGTTCCTTGGCGACGCGTTTGCGTTGTTCCTCGTACCGGTTGCTGCCCTTCGACAGTCGGCTGAGCTTGCGTTGCAATACGGCGAGGCGTTCCGCATGCTCGTACAGGACGTGCGGATTGGGGATATTTCCATGTGCGTCGCGCCGCCCTTGTCCTGGCTGGCTATCGCCGCCAGAGATATGAGCCCGAGGTCGATGCCACACCACTCATGGATGGGTTCCGGCCATGAGTCAGGCTCGTTCCTCATCACGTTGAACGACACCATGTATTCGCCCGACCGCTCCAACGAAATGGTCAGACCGGAAGGTCCGGACGGCAGGTCACGGCTCCAACGGAAACGCAGCTCTCCCGTGACTCCGGGCAACCGCAGGTACCCGTAGCGTCCGTCAGGCTCGTGCCGGATACGCCAATGCGCGCTACGGGTGAATTCCGCAGTCTGACGTTTGCCGCGCTTCTTGAACCGGGGCTCTTCGACGTAAGGACCCTCCCAGTCCGGCGCCATCGATTTGAAATGCATGTCCCACGCGCACCCCAGATGCCTGAGCGTCTGCTGCGTGGGAACGCAGGACACGTCGTTCAACCACATGTAGGATCCATCGCGTTTCATCTGCGTCAGATGCTTCGACAACTGCCCGTACCCTTGCAACCCCAAACCGGCTCGACGTTCCGAATACTGCCACGCCAGGCTCACGTTCCACGTCACGCGCACGCAACCGAACAACCGCGCCAACTCGTTGCGCTGCAAACCCCCCCCGGATACAAACGGTACCGGTATCCGACCTTCACCGCACCCATAGGCACTCCTTTCCAACCGGGTAATACTTCCCGCTGGAAACGAACCTGCGAACACAACAACCCGCAAAAACAAACCGACCGGCCAACGTGTCGCCGATCCCTCCCCCGGTCGGGACTGTCTCTCGAAGTGTGTAACTGGCCTTAACTGGCCGGTCGTGTGGCCGGTCGGAAAGGCTGGTGGACGATGTCTGCTGGGACAATGGGAAACATGACACCGACGAAGAAGCCGGACGCGGAAAAACGCAGCGCCGAGCGGGAGGCAGCGCTCACATTCGTGCGCATGGCCAAGGAAGAAGGACTGGACCTGACAGGGCCCGACGGACTGCTCAAACAGTTCACCAAAAGCGTGCTGGAGACGGCCCTGGACGAGGAGATGACCGAGCACCTGGGATGCGCCAAGCACAAGAAATCCAAGGACGGCAGGGCCGCGAACACGCGCAACGGCACCACCGCCAAGACCGTGGTCACCGATTCGGTCGGTCCGGTCAGGATCGAGGTGCCGCGAGACCGCGATGGCTCGTTCGAGCCGGTCGTCGTCAGGAAACGGCAGCGGCGGCTGCCCGGGGTGGACGAGGTGGTGCTGTCCCTGTATGCCAGGGGCCTGACCACCGGCGAGATCAGCGCCCCCTTCCAGGAGATCTACGGGGCGGACGTGTCCAGGGAGACCGTCAGTCGCATCACCGAGCGGGTCGTGGCCGAGAAGGACGAATGGTGCTCGCGTCCCCTGGATCGTGTGTACGCGGCCGTGTTCATCGACGCGACCGTCGTCAAGGTGCGCACGGGCAGGTCGCCAGCCGCGCGTTCTACGTGGCCGTTGGCGTGGATCTGGAGGGCGACCGCGACGTGCTGGGCCTCTGGGCGTCGCCCGCCGCGGAGGGCGCGCGCTATTGGCCGTCGGTGCTCACCGAGCTGAAGAACCGGGGCGTGGACGATGTGTTCTTCCTGATCTGCGACGGGCTCAAAGGCCTGCCCGACGCGGTGGGCGCGGCATGGCCTCTGGCCATCGTGCGGACCTGCGTGGCGCATCTGCTGCGCAACACGTTCCGCTACGCGTCGAAGAAGGACTGGGACGCCATCAAACGCGATGTCAAACCCATCTACACCGCGGCGGCGGCCCGCGACGCGATGCCGGACAAGTGGGAGGCGAGATATCCCGCGATCCGCAGGCTGTGGATGGACGCGTGGGAACGGTTCATACCGTTCCTGGACTATGACGTGGAGATCCGGCGCGTGATCCGCACGACCAACGCCATCGAATCGCTCAACGCGAGATTCAAGCGCTCCATCCGCGCCCGCGGCCACTTCCCCGACGAGCAGGCCGCGCTCAAGTGCATGTACCTGACCGTCCGCTCGCTGGACCCCACCGGCAAGGGACAGATACGATGGAGCGCGCGCGGGAAGCCCGCGCTCAACGCCTTCGCCATCACCTTCGCCGACCGCTGGCCAAGCGAGGGAACACAACAATGAAAACGCCAGTTACACACTTAACGAGACAGGCCCGTCATGACGGCATCGGCGCTCGCCGCCTGTACTTCGTATCCGCCTACGACGTTGATTGAGGCGGATGCGGATTCGTGGGAGTACATCGAGGTGACCGGTAGCGGTGGACAGCGTGTGCCGTGCGTGCATTTCAGGGTCTCGGTGGGTGATGGAACGCAGACCTATACGCAGTGCGATTGGGATGGCGTGCAGACCGGGGAAGGAGCGGCGGAATGATGGATGATGTGACGCTCAGGGCGCATGCTGCGGCGTGCGAGGCCTACGCGCTGCCGGAACCATTGTCGGACGACCCGAACCGTGTCGAACAGGTGTACGTGCAGCGCGAGGCCTACGAGGCCGGCTACCTCAAGGCCCTCGACGGCATGGAGCGCATCGAGGACGCCGGCGGGTGGATGCGTGGCGTCTGGGAGCGGTCGCTCGAGCACTACGGCGTTCGCGACCGGATGATCGTGTGCATGGAGGAGTGTTCGGAGCTTATCCACGCGGTCAGCAAGCTCCTGCGGGGCAGGGACGTGCGCGAGAATCTGGTCGAGGAGATGGCCGACGTGACGATCTGCTTCAACCTGCTCGCGATCATCCATGACGTCAATCCGGAACAGCTCGACAAGGTCATCAGGGCCAAGACCATCCGCGAGGCCCGGCAGCGAGCGGCGGGCACTTCGACTACGCGCAATACAGCACGCGGGAGGCGTTCGAAGGCCGGTTTTGCGACGCCGAGATCAACGACCTGTTTTATGACCTGTTCTGCGCTCCCTTGTGGGGCAGTCGTACCGGCGGATTGGCCGAAGCGCTCGACCTGTGGCAGGCCGGAGACATCGGCGAGGACGCCTACCGGGAGGGAATCATGAAGTTCAAACGCAAATGGTTCGAGCAGTCCCGCCTGAAACGCCTCAAGGGCTACGTGGACCAACGCTGCGAAGAACTGCACGACCAGCTCATAACCGAACTCAACCTCGAACAGGAGGACGAAATATGAAACTCGAGGACTTCATGCACGCCAGCTGAGAAGCCATAACCGCGCTCGCCGACACCGAATTGACCCTCAACGACAGCCCCGCCGACGCGTTCGCCATCGGCTACGAAAAAGCCCGAACCAAACGGCTCGAGATCACCGACGAGATGGTGGACGCGGCCCGCAAGGCAACCGCTCCAAATCGAATCCTTCACCGCCACCGCCATCGCCGACATCCCCGACACCGATATGGACACCATCAGGCTCCTGATGAAGGTATGGCGCGAGAAATACCCCGGCAACCTCCTGCGCTCCCTCTACTACAACGCCCACGAGAACCTGCAAGACTTCGGCATCGGCATCCCCCAGAAAGTCAAGAGCGAAGCCAAGGCCTGCGTCGGCTGGCCGCGCAAGGCCGTGCGCTCGCTGTCGGACTTCACCGACTTCGACGGATGGGAATACCAAGGCTCCGACGACAACGGCATCGACGATCTCACCGAGGAAAGCGGCCTGCGTCTCGCAATCCAACCGTCGGTCATCTCCTGCTACACGCACTCATGCAGCTTCCTCACCGTGGTTGACGACGACGGAATCGCAGTCGTGCCCCGCTCTGCCGACTGGTCGGCCGCGTTGTGGGACGGCACACGCAACAGGCTCAAGTCGGTGCTCACCATCAAGGAAGCCGACTCGAACGGCTACATCACAGCGTTCGACGTGTTCCTGCCCGGCCGTACATGGCAGATCAAACGCGACGCATTCGCCTCGGCATGGCAGGTATCAGGACTGCACGAGACTCCACAATGGAACGGGCCATGCGCGGTGCCGTTCATCCATGACCAGCAGCTATCGAGACCGTTCGGATGCAGCCGCATCAGCCGCCCAGTCATGGCCCTCACCGACATGGCATTCCGCAGCATGGTGCGCATGGAAACGACCGCAGAATTCTATGCCGCACCCAAGCTCTGGTTCCTCGGAGCCGACAGAAGCGCCTTCAGCGCCGATACTTGGAGCTCACTCATCAGCGCCATCAACGGACTGGGCCGCGACGTCAAGGGCGACCTGCCCCAAGTCGTGCAAGTCCAGCAGGCCAGCATGCAGCCCCACAGCGACATGCTCAAAACCATCGCCATGCTGTGTGCGAGCGAAATGAGCGTACCGGTCGACGAAATGGGCATCACCCTCGACAACCCCTCAAGCGCCGAAGCCATGGCCGCCGCCGAACGCAAGCTCACCCGCATCGCCGACCGTCAAAACAAAGCCTTCGGCATGCAACTCAAACGACTCATGCAGATGGCCATATGCCTGCGCGACAACATCAACAGCGGCCAGCTTCCCGACCAACTCAAGCGCATCACGCCATGGTTCGCACCAACCCGCGAAATCACCGACGCAGCCCGAGCAGACACCTACGCCAAAATCGCAGGCGTCAACCCCTCATACGCCACCAGCAGCGTCGCCTACCGCCGACTCGGACTCACGGCCGACGAAATCAACATCCTCAAAGCCGAACAATCCGTAGACGACCTGCGCGCACGACTGCTCGGAGCAACGACACAGGAGGCAACCAATGGCCGGCAGAGCACCCAGCAAACGCAGCAGCCTCCCACTGAGCAACCTCAGTGACAGCCAACGCCAAGCATTCGAAACCCACCTCAACACCCTGTACGACGACTACCTCGAAGAAATCGCCAACCTCATCATCGAAGCGAAAACCATGGTCGCCAACGCCACCTACGACGAAGGCGACCCACTCGAAAACGCACAGGCCCAACTCGCCCAATACGCACGCCAAGCCAACCTCATCGCACAGGACTACTACCGCAACGTCAGATCAGCATGGGCGCTCGCCGCACACGTGGAACTACCCGACTTCCAACCGGCGCAGGTCACCTCCGACCGCGCCGCATGGCAGGTGTTCGGCGGCTTCAACGACACCGACTTCGCAGGCCTCAAATTCACCGACGTCATCAACGGGCGCGCCAAATCAGGCGTGACCATGCAAGACCTGTGGGCCAAGAAAACCGCAGGCTACGACGACGCACAATGGGAACAGCTCGCCAAGGACATCATCAACTCCACCACCCGGCTCACCCAACAGTTCACCGCCGAAAAAGACCCCAGCGAACCACGATACGCACGAGTCCCGCAAGGCCCAACCTGCGCATTCTGCATCATGCTCGCATCCAGAGGCTACGTCTACTGGAGCGACGAATCGGCCGGCAAATTCAACGGCTACCACCGCGACGACAACTGCCAGATCGTCAGCTCATGGGGCAAAACCAAAATCAACGGCTACGACCCCGACGCCATGAAAGCACGCTACAAGGCATGCCGCGCAAGCGTTGAACGACTCCTGACGAAAACCCGATACGAACAATACCGGGCGTTCGCCGAGGAGAACGGCGACGACGTCTACAGGTTCGACGAATGGGTCACGCGCCAAGTGCTGGCCGAGATGCGCTGGCGCGACCCGCAATGGCTTTACGACGGCACCGAACCTCCGATCAGCTTCCCAAGCGAGGCCATGCGCACAGAAACCGAGCGCGAACGTCCGCAGGAGATTCGCACCGCCGAACGTCTGCGGAAACATGGCGTCGTTCCCGCGTTCCAGATCGACCATCGCGAGATTCGAGACCCGGACACCGGGCGACTGAACCTCATCGGGCTGTCCGATCTGTCCGGAGGCATCGAACTCAAGACGCCTCAATCGGCCGACAAATTCCGCACCATCGACAGCTACTTGGGCAGCGCTTCCAAAAAACCGGACTGCCGACGGCTCATCATCGACAATTCCGAAAACGGCAACATGAGCGATGCGCAGCTTGTCGAACACATCTTGAAGAGCCACAGATTCAAGGACGGAACCGTCTACATCCTCACCAAGGAATCCCAATTGCAAAGAATCAGATGAGCGCCGCTGAAACCACCAAAAAGGGCGGTAACAAGGGCGCTCATTAATCCCATCCTATCACGAACACGGTGGAGTGGCCCAGCGGCGACGGCAGGGGCCTGTAAAGCTCCGACATTGACACAACGCGGGTTCGAGTCCCGCCTCCACCACTCTTAAGCCCCAGCAAATGGGGCTTTTTAATGCCCGAAAAGGGCGGAAAGGAAGGCCCGCCATGGCCGACAACGAAAACAGCGAGCAGCAGGCGAATCAGGAAGGCGAAAAGCCCGAGGAGAACACCGCCGAGTACTGGAAGGCGAAATACGAGGACATGCGCGGACACATGCGCGACTGGCAATCCAAGGCCGAGTCGAACAAGTCCGTCGCCACGGAATACGCACAGTACAAGGAAGCCACGCAGGCCGAGATAGACAAGGCCAACAAGCGCGCCGAAAAGGCCGAGGCCAAACTAGCCGACTACGAGGCCGACCAGCAGAAGGCCGGATGGCGCTCGGCCGCAGCGGAAAAGTACGGCGTACCCGCCGAACTGCTCCATGGCGACACCGAGGAAACCATCAACGCCTCGGCCGAAGCGCTCAAGGCATGGGGCGACACCCTCAAGCCGAAGAGCTACGCGCCGCACATCACCGACCCGGCCGGCCATCCAGAAGACCCCAAGCCCAGCGAAAACGCCGAACTTCTCAAACAACTATTCAACAACCAGTAAGGAGCCACCATGGCACTGCAAACCACCAACGTCACGCTGCCCACCAGCGTCGCACTCGCCATCGTCGAGAAGGCCAAGGACACCAGCACCATCGCCGCACTGTTCCCGGCCGACACCATCAACGGATTCCTTGACGACAAATACAACGTGTTCACCGGAGCCGCCGAAGCCGATGTGGTGGCCGAAGGCGCGAAGAAATCCGGCTACGAGCAGACCGTCACCCACGTCGAAGGCAAGCGCTTCACCGTGCAGGTCACCATCCGCGTGTCCAAGCAGCTCCAGTGGGCCGATGAAGCCGACCAGCTCAAGATTCTCGACGCGATTCAGGCCGATCAGGCCAACGCCATCGGCCGCGCCCTCGACATCGTCGTCTACCACGCCCTCAACCCCAAGACCGGCACCGCACTCGACGGCTACACCGCCCTTGACACGACAGCCGCGCAGGTCACCGCCGGCAAGGACGAGATCGCCAACATCGACGCATTGGCCGCCGCCGTGCAGGACTGGGACATCAACGGCATCGCCCTGTCCCGCACATGGGCCGCCAAACTGCGCACCCTGCGCACCAGCACCACCGGAAGCCGCCTCTACCCGGAAATCCCCTTGAGCCTGCAGGCCGGCAGCCTCGACGGCATCCCGGCTGTGGTGTCCAACACCGTCAAGGGCACCAAGACCAAGGCCGTCGCTCCCGAGGTCATGGCTTTCCTCGGCGACTTCTCCACCATCAAGTGGCGTCTGGCCTGCCCGATCACCGCCGAGGTCATCCCTTACGGCGACCCGGACAACACCGGCGTCGATTTGGCCGGCAGCAACCAGATCGCCTACCGCACCGAGGCCGTTTTCAGCTACGCGGTGCTCAACCCGAAGGCCATCGCGGTACTCAAGGCCGCCGCGTCCACCGGAAGGTGAGGTGATTTGACATGGCAATCGCACCAACCCGCATCCTGAAGGTGGTCGACGCCGATGAGGCAGTCACCCCGACCCCAGTGGAACCTGTGCGCCTCGTCAACAAGGACGGCAGCACATTCGGCGGCGGCAGCGTAAGCGCCGCGAGCAACGCGCCCCCCGCGGACGGTGACGGTGCGCTCCGGTGACACATTGTCGTCCATCGCCGCGCGGCTTGGCATCCAGTGGACACAGCTCCACGGATACCGTTCCGGCAACCCCAACTTCATCTACCCCGGCGAGGTGCTTACCTACTGAAAGGAAAGATCATGGACGAAACCACCAATCATCCGTACTGGCTGCCCGACAAGGTCTACGACGTGCTCAAATGGCTGGCGTTGCTGGCCATCCCGGCGCTGGCCGTGTTCGTGCATACGGTAGGCCCCGTGTGGGGTATGCCGTATGTCGACGAGATCGTGACCACGCTCAACGCGGCCGCCGCGCTCGTCGGCGTGCTGATTGGCGCGAGCGAACTCAAAGCCCGCTCGGTCACGGTCGACTAACGTAAAACCGAGCCGACTAATGTGAAAAGCCCCGCTCTCACGGAATCTTCCATGGGAGTGGGGCTTTTTCGTCGTTCTGGGATTGACTAGGCATTGGCCAATGCGCTGACCCTTTGCGGTGTGATGCCGATGATGTCGGCCACGTCACGCACGGTCATGCCTTGTCCGCGCAGCAGTCCGACGGCGTTTGCGGTGAGTTCGGATGCCTTGGCGCGTGCTTCGGTCGCCTCGCGGCGGGCCGTGAGCAGTTCGTCGATCATGCGTTCGTCCTGCTTGGACAGCTTCGGATCCACGGTGACTGTTCCGACCTGCCGGCCGAGCATTCCGGCGGCATCTCGCACCATGACCTCGACTTGGTCGAGGCGTCGCGCCTGTGTGAACAGGCCGGGGATCTCGGGCACTTCCACGGCCCACCAGTTGCCGGAGCGCTCCGCGATTGCTGTGACGTTCATTGGTTCGCTCATTTCAGGTTCCTTTCGAAGTAGCGGATGATGCCCTTGGCGGTGAGCTCGTTGACCTCGCTGTGGCGGGGCACTGTGGTCTCGATGCCTTGGATGCTGACCTTGCTGTGGTTGCCGCCCTCGGTCCAGATGGCGGTCGTTCCGTGTTCCTTGGCCAGCTTGTTGAGCTTCCGTTCGAGTTCCTTGCGCTTCATAACTATAGTCTACCTTTATTTACTAAACAAGTCAAGTGAGGTTTACAAAACTATGGTGTTGGGTCATGCGATGAGTGTGGCCGATACGGCGTCCCTCAGACGTGCGCACGGCATGGCGACGTAGCGTTGCGTGGTCTCCACCGAGGCGTGGCCCAGCAGTCGGCTCACGGGCAGCAGGCCGTGCGTCGCCTCCCATGTGCGGGTGGCGTACCGGTGTCGCAGCGAGTGTGCGGACCATCCATCGAGCAGACGTGATAGGTGTTTGCCGACATAGCTCGCTTCGACATGGGATCCCCACCGTCCTGGGAAGATGTAGCCGGGGCCGTGAGCGCGAATCTCTCCTGCGAGGTCGTCGCTGATTGGCACCATGCGCTGTACGTCGCCTTTGCCGATCACCATGAGGCTCCAGCCCATGAGGTCTCTGACGAGGTCGGCGTCGGATATTTTGGCTATCTCGAAGCGCCTGAGGCCGGCCTCGGCTCCGAGTCTGAGCATGAGCCGTTCCCGGTCGGTGGCCTTTGAGAGGGCTTTGAGGATGACTATGTCCGGGCATGGCCTTGGGTGGGGGTGTGGGCGCCGTATGCTCGGTAGCGCACGGCTGGGGTCGGTGTCGATGTGTCCGGTCTGGAACATCCAGCCGAAGAATCCGGCGCATGCGTTTCGCGCGCCTTTGCGTGTCTCCGGCTTCCATTCGCGGCCGGCGAAGTAGGCGACTAGGTCACTGGCCTCCACGTCGAGTGGGCTACCGCCGAGCGCTTGGCTGATGGCTGTGAGCTGGCATCGTCTCGTGTTGATCGTGCTGGCGGCGTATGCGCCGGCCTTGAGGGAATCAAGCCATTGTGCGATGTAGTCGCGCCATCCCGGCGCTGGATATTGTTTAGTAGGCATGGCAACCGCCTTACCTTGGTTATCTGACGCGCGACCTTGCGCGTCCGTAAGTGATAAAACAAACGGTCGCCAACCTTCAAGATTGGCGACCGAATACTCCACACTGGTAGCGGGGCATGGATTTGAACCGTGGACCTCTGGGTATCCCAGAGGTCCACGGTTCAAATCCATGCCCCGGCTTATTCTAAGTTTAGCGGCGTGACACATGATGTGTCATGACGAAAAAATGGGTAGCGCCCCCGTTATGGCGTGAGGAATTGACCGGATGGCTCGCGGCACTGAAGGCCGGTGGCCGCAGCGAGCAAACACTATTGACCAGACGGCGAAAAATGACATACACGGCCGTATGTCTTGGCGTTTCGCCGTATGAGGTCACCTGCGAGATGATGACACAGTGGTTCGCCTCGCAATCCTGGAAACCGGAAACGCGCAAAGCGTACCGCAACACGGTGTCGAGCTTCTTCGCATGGATGCGGCAGACCGGCCGACGCAATGATGACCCAAGCATGGAACTGCCTAAAATCAAACGTCCTAGACCTCATCCGCGCCCGTGCCCGGACAAGGTGATATTGGCCGCGTTGGGGCGTGCCAGCGAGTCCGAGAGAATCATGCTGCGGCTCGGTGCCGAGTGCGGTTTAAGGCGTGGCGAGATAGGCCGGGTGTCCAGTGGCGACGTGGTTGACGATCTCGTTGGCCGGTCGCTGGTAATCAACGGCAAGGGCGACAAACAGCGCATAGTGCCGTTGCCGGATGATTTGGCCGACCTGATAAGCGCGTGCGATGGGTACGTGTTCCCCGGCCGGTTCGGCGGGCACGTCGAGGAAAGCTACATAGGCGACAGACTGTCGAGCCTGCTCGGTGACGGATGGACCGCGCACAGCCTGCGCCACCGGTATGCTACCGCCACGTGGCAAGCCACGCACGACCTGCTGCTGGTGTCCAAGCTGCTCGGTCACGCGAGCGTGGAAACGACACAGGTGTACGTGGCAATGCCAGACGAACGGCTGCGCGCGGGCATGGCCGCCGTGCTGCTCTCAGCCTGACAGTTGCGCCCATGTGACGGTCTTCAACACCGCGAGAATCAACGCGCGGAGCTTGGTGTCATCGGGCGTGCTGCCTTTCAGATTGCCGATGCGGTCGTAGGCCATTAGTCGACTCTCCACACGTACACATCGAACGTGGTTTTGTCCACGTACATCGCGCCGGCCACGCCGCTGCCGGTGGGAGCACCCTGGGTGAACACGATGCCCGGACCCGCCGGACCCGCCGGACCCGCCGGACCTGCGGGGCCTTGCGCGCCGGTTTCGCCCCTGGCTCCGGCGGGGCCTTGCGCGCCGGTTTCGACCTTCGGCCCCTGCGGTCCCTCGGGTCCGCGAGGGCCCTGTGGTCCCTGTTCGCCGCGAAGACTGCCGATTTTTCCGAATGTCATGGTTAGTTCCTTTCTTGGTTGTTGGTGTAGAGGTCCATGGTGTCCAAGTCGAGGTAGATGTCACCCGGCTTGCCGTCGATGGTCGGGGAGCCGTGCCCGGTGAGGAACCGGGGCATGCTGTCGATCATGGTTTTGATGTCGCCGGTGACGGCCTGCCATGCGGCGAGGTTGCGTCCCGGTTTGAACGTGCGCGGGTCCACGTCCGTAAGTTCCGCGTATTCCAGCGTGCCGGCCGTGTCGGGCACGGTGAACCAACGAATAGACCCGTAGGGCACTTGCTCGTCGGTTTTCCAACACCATTCGGGACCGGTGGGCTGGATGTCCACGGTGGCTTCGCCTTCTTCGTCCAGCACCACGGTGAACGTGTCGGGCAACACCACACTTGCGTCGTCGGTATGACGGGCGGATGGTTGGAACACGACCATGCCGACGCCGGCACGGGTGCCGCCGTTGGTCGGGGCGCGCAATCGTATGTGCACCATCGTCATGATTGGGCTACTTTCCGGCCATGCGCAGCGGATTGTATGCCACGCCGAAACCACCAGCGATAAGACCGCCCACGGTGGTGATGTAATCACCCACGGTCGGGTCACCGAACTGGGTGAAACCGAAACCGACCGCTACGGCGATGAGACCGGCCACATACGCGATGGTGCGCACGGTGTTGTTGAACACGGGCGTGTAGCCCTTCTCCGCGTCCATGCTGCCGGTGGCCTTGTGGTCGGCCACGCCCGGCGTGTTCAATGGGTCGCTCATTTGCCCGTCCCCTTGTCCTTGGTGGTGATCTGGATGTCGAGCGTGGACAACTTGCTTTCCACGGCCTTGCGCACGGTGTCGGCGATGGTGTTCGGGTCCGCGCCGATGCTCTTGGCCATGGCCTCCAATGCGGCCGTCTGAGCCTTCTCGTACGCGGTCGTCTTGGCCTGCACGAGTTGGCTGATCTGATCGGCGCGCGCCGCCCACGGGGCTTTCTTGCTGCTGCGAATCTCTTTCACGCCGGCGTTCTTCAACACCACGACCTGGTCCGGGTGTGATAGGCCGACGCGGCCGGTTTCGGGGCTCCAGTAGTAGCCCACGCCGCTATCGTCGTCCCAGATAACCAGTGCTGTGCTCATTTCTGTTTCTCCTTGACTAGATGGATTGGTTAACAATTGATTGGCGCGGTCGATGACCCGTTGGACGGGCAGACCGTTCGGTGCGCGGTCGGGGCATCCGTAATGGTCCGTGCCGGGTATCTCGCGGTGCAGCCACACGTTGCCGTTCAACCCGTCGTGCCAGAGCTTGCCGAGCCCGTAACGGCGGCT
Organism: Bifidobacterium sp. M3-N-101; assembly: GCF_023656805.1. Taxonomy (NCBI): domain Bacteria; kingdom Bacillati; phylum Actinomycetota; class Actinomycetes; order Bifidobacteriales; family Bifidobacteriaceae; genus Bifidobacterium; species Bifidobacterium sp. M3-N-101. The sequence goes on along the minus strand of NZ_JAMOKQ010000002.1, from coordinate 44,605 downwards.
AATGTCCGCGCACAACTGTGCGGACGCTTCCACGCATGCGTCGGTCATGGGCACGCCTTGCATGCCGCCTTCATGCTCGATGCTGATGGTGCTGTTGTTGCTCGAAAAATTCGCGTCGGAATATGAGCCGTTGGCTTCGCTCACGTACTGGTGAATCTCACCCGTGCCGCCGATGCCGTAATGGGCCGAAGCCTGCGAACTCGGCCGCTGGAAAACGGCGTCTGTGCCGGCGAGACGGCCGACCATGATGTGCAGGGTGATGTGAGTCACCCGATGCCCGTTGCGCCCGTTGTAATGGTTCGGGCTGGGCACTTGTTTGATGTTCAATGCCATTGTTGTGTCCTTTTAGTTGTCGTGTTTGAACAAGCCTTCGGGCGGGTTCGGCGGGGGTGGTGGCGCGCCCCTGTATATGTGGTCGATGAGCGCGCGGTTATGCTCCCACAACAGATTCATGTCGGCCATGGTGTCCTTGAGTTCTGTTTGCGCTTCGTGGAGCATGTCGGCGCTGTTTTCCTCATGCGTGGCTTTGTTGTTGAGCCACGCCACAACGGCCTGCACGGCAGCGCCGAACGCGACGCCGCACGCGCCGGCTATCGCGGTGATGAAATCCACCATGTTTCCTTTCAAATGAGACGGGATCACAGGGTTATGAGTTCGGCGTGGCCGACGCAAGCACCGATCAAAACGGTGTGGCCACCGTCGATTGGGTCCGACACTCCACGCCTCCTCAGGCAATGCTGGTGATGCTGGCGAGAACGTCGTCCGATGATCTCAACCGATTCCTGAGCCCAATGGTGTACGAGCTGACCAATAATGGCGCTCAAGTCAGGTTCCGCAGGAACGATAGCAACGCCTGGGCCGGCAATCAGCCGACGAAGTTCTACTGGCTCGCCCTCTGGAAGTAGGTCACCAGATGGCTAGGTAAGAGAACGTGAGCGGCCAGGACTCGGCCCAGTTGTGCGTGTCCAGACGCCAGAAACGCACTTGGAACTCGGTGGCGGTGATATCCCACACTATCGGGTTGAAGATTCTGGCTCTGTCGTCGCCGTCTTGGTTATTTCTGACGCGGGTTACGAGCACGGCCTTGGGTTTGGTCTTGTGCTTGGCGAACCTGACCGAGGCAGCACCCAACTGTGTTGTCTGGAGGGTGACGGTGCCGGACTCGTAACCCTGTGTTATCGCGGCGATCTGCGATTGCAATGAGTCGATTTGCGTGTTCTGCGCGTATTTCACCCATGCCGAACCGTTCCAACAGTAAGGCCCGTTGTTATTGCCGTCTGAGGTCACGTAGCCGGTTTGGCCGGTGGCGCCTCTCATCGTGGCGAGCGTGGCGAGCGTGGCCGCTATGGCGGGTTTCACGCCCTCGATGGTCGAACGCTGGTCCACCAGTTTCAACGCGGCTTCCGTGGTTTCCGCCGCCTGCCGGAAACCAGCGGCCGCGTTCGATACTAGGTCGCTGCCTTCTATGTAGCTGATGCCGTAGGTGGGTGTGGTTTTCATTCTTGGTTTCCTTCCCAGTTCGGCCGGTCGATGCCGGTCGTGCTTGTCGGTTTGTCGAAAACTGTGAATCCTGTCAATTCCGCGAACGTGAACACGCATTGCGCGAAGGTGGCCGGCCAGTCCGTGAAGTCCTGCCAGCGCATGCCGGTGTTCGCTGTGGAGTCGAGCGGGTACATGGTCGCTTCATGGGTCATGCCATGCTTGTGGGTGAACGTGATACGCCCGCCGATGGTCGTGAACGCGCCGGAGAACGCCGGTCGCCCGTCCATGCCGGTCAACGTGCTCAAACGTATGCCGGTGATAAGCACGGGGCCGGAGGGTTCGGGACGGAACAGGTGCGGGAACGACACCGGATCTAGGTTCGTTCCAATGAACTTAATGGACTCGTTGCGCAGCCGGGTGTCGTGCGTGATGATCCACGAGGCCGCCGCCTGCCGTTGCGCGTCGGACGGGGCGAACGTGCCGCCCGTGTGCAAACCACCGGAGTCGTCGCCGGCCACGGCGTCCGAATCGGCCGTGACGCTTTTCTGCGTGTCCGTGAGCCGTGTGGGCAGACGGCTCAAATCCGTGTAGACGGTTTCCATGTCGTCGTATTCCACCACGCCGTCGTTGTTCTTCGCGCGTTTGGTTTTGGCCACGGCTTGCGTGACCGGCTCCATGATGGACAGTTCCAAATCGCCGGCCACGAGATTCGCTGGCAACGTGTCACGGTGTTGGCCGTCCACGAGCACGTACGGCATGCCATCCACGCCCACATGCACCTGCACCGATCCGGCCAACGACAGCGGGCGGAGGGTGATGGTTTCACCCTGGTAATGCTCGTACCATGCGGGCGCGGGCATGACGTGCGCGTACATGCGCGACAACAAGTCAAATTGCGAAGGGTAATCGTCGGTCTTGTACGTGGCGACTGCCGGGGGCAATTGCAACGATTGGGGTTCGGCTATGGGAGCGCCCGCCTGTTGGGCGCGCTTGTTGAGTTCCGCCAACCGCGCGGCCGGGGTGCCGACCCAATGGCGTCCCGCGTGCTTCGCCTCACCGCTGGTGGGGCCTTGTGATTGCAGGCGTTTCCACATGACCATCAGGCTTGTGGCGGTCAAATGGATGCGCCACCTGTTGCCCAAGTCGGTGACGGTGCCGCCATGGCCTATCGTGCCGATGAACAGGGTGGGCACGTTCTCGCCCGGAGCTTCTGGAGCCGTGGGCACGTATTGCTGGTGCAGTTGGGCGATGGTGCCGCGTATCCGCTCCCATGCGCCCATGCTGTCGGGCAGCATGTCCCACGTGGGTTCCGCGCTGAGTTGCACCAGCACGCGCGAGCCCGACAATGTGACGGCCTTGCCGGCCAAGTCGCCAGCCCGGTCGATCAGGTCGAACGTGAGCACCGCCGGATCGGGTTGGCTCACGGGTTCGTCGGCTCCCCACGAAATCGTGAAATCATCCAACGCGGCGATGTCCTGCCGATGGTCGTTGACCGGCTTCCACCCGTCGCCGGTGTCCAAGTACATGAATGGTTGTTGTGCCATCAGCGTCGCACCCCCTCGTAATCGGCTAGGAGTTTGCGGATGGCCTTGGCGGTGCCGTCCGGGTCCACCACGGTGCCGTCGATGTGCACCTCGTACTTGTTGACCACTGTCGTGCCCGCCAAGCCCGCCCGTGTTCCGTTGAGCATGGCGGACATGCTCGTGGACGCGAGTCTGGTGTTGGCGGATGCGATGGCTGTTCTCACCTTGCCTTGGAAGCCCGTTTCAAGTCCCTGGGCGAATCCCGCCATGATGGCTTTGCCGTGCGGGATCAGCAGGCGACGGTCGTAGCTGATCGGCCCCTTGTGCGAGGTGATCCAGTCGGCTATGCCTCCCACGAAACCGGTCACGCCGTCCCATGCGCTTTTCAATCCCCGGAGGAAACCGTCGATGATGCTTTTGCCGGCGTTCACGAGCAGGCCGCCCACGTTGCCCAATGCGGAGAGGATACGGCCTGGGATGCTGGAGAAGAAGCCGACCACGCCGTTCCATGCGTTCTGCGCGCCTTGTGCCGCGTTCTGGAAGAACGCGCCGATTCTGCCGGGCAACGATTGGAAGAAACCGATTATGTTGTTCACGCAATTGCCCATGAACGCGGTGAACTGGCTCCAGATGTTGCGCCCCGTTTCGGTTTGGGTGAAGAACCACGCCAGCGCGGCCACCAATGCGCCTATGGCGGTGACCACGATCATGATTGGGTTCGCGTTCATGGCGACGTTCAACGCCCATTGCGCCACTTCGGCGGCGGTCGCGGCGATGCTGAAGCCCTGCAACGCGGCCACCACGGCGCTGATGGCGCTGGCCACCTTGAACGCGGCGAGTCCGCCGCCGATGGCCACCAGCGCGCCCGCGATGGGTTCGGCGTTCGCGCTGACCCAATCACCGAACTGGGTGAGCTTGTCGGCCACCGCCTGGATGATACCGGCAGCGCCGTTGAACGCGTCGCCCAACTGCGTGCCGATGCTTCCCGCGTCGGACAAGCCTTCTGATAAGCCTTGCAGTCCGGGCGCTATCGTGGTGGCGATGTCGGAGAACGCCTGGCCCATCGAGCCGAGCGCGCCGCCCACGGCCTTCACGGTGTCCGTGAGGGATTGGAACGCGCCGGTCTTGCTTATGGAGTCGGTGAACTGCTTCAATCCTCCGGTGGCTTTCGCGGCGAAGTCGCTCACGCTGTCGGCGGCTTCGGTGAGCGCTCCGGTCACCGTGGGTTTGAACAGGTTGAACGCGTCTGTGAGTCCGCCTGTTATGGCGGCTTCCAGATTGCCCAACGCGCCTTCCATGGTCTTCGTGCTCGATGCGGCTTCCTTGGCGACGTCGCTCATGCCCAAGTCCATGATGGCCTTGTTGAACTCGTCGGCGGTGATTTCGCCCTTGGCCATGGCGTCGCGGAAATTGCCAGTGTACGCGCCGTTCTTGAGCATGGCTTCCTGGAGTTTGCCCGAAGCGCCGGGGATGGCGTCGGCCAACTGGTTCCAGTTCTCGGTCGTGAGCTTGCCCGCGCCAGCCGTCTGGGTGAGCATCATCGCCACGCTTTTGAACGTGTCGGCGTTGCCGCCCGCCACGGCGTTCAGGTTGCCCGCCGCCTCGGTCAAACCGGTGTAGTCGCTGATGCCGTTCGCGGCCAACTGGGCGGTGGTGTTCTGTATCGTTGAGAGGTCGTACACGGTGTGGTCGGCGTAGTCGCGCGCCGCCTGTGACGCCTTCTCCACGTTCGACGTGTCGATGCCCGCGAAGTTCATGGTCTGCACGAACTTGTCGGTGCTGTCGCTCATGTCGATGACAGCGCCGCCGAAGTCCTTGAGCTTGTCCCACAACGCGGTCACGCCCTTCAACGCGGCACCGCCCATGAAGCTGCCGAACGCCGCCGCCTTGCTGGTGGCCTTCTGGAACGCCTTCACCGCGTCGTCGCTGTTGCCGGTGATGCGCACAGACATGATCGCGCTATGCGCCATCGGTTTCCTCCATTCGTTCGGCTTCGTCCTGCAATATCTCCACCGCCGTCGCCCAATCCAATTCGCTTGCATTCTCCCGCCACTCCCACGGGGTGCCGCCGAAATAGCGGGACAGCAGGCAAGAGAGACGGCCTAGCGAGTCGTCAGGCCACGCGGTCAGAGAGTAGGGTTTGCTGGTTCCTGGTCTTTCTGTTCGAGCGCGATGTCTTCCACGGTGTCCATCCACTCGTCAAATCCGAGCGTGGTGTGACCGGCGTTGCGCATGGCGATGAACGCGAGATAGTAGGACTGGCGGATTCGGCTGGCGTCGCCCGCCGCCCACTTGTTGATCTGGGCGTGTTCCTCGGCCTGGCACAGGGCGCGCGGCGTGAGTCGCGTTTCCTCGGTGCGGCCGTCCGCGTAGGTGACTTTCACGATCTGCATGATCTAGTCTCCCTTTACTTCGTTGAGTGTCTTATCGATGAATTGCCTGTAGACGCGCTGCCACGCGCCTTCCGTCGAGGCCACGCCGTTGTTGACGAACAGGCGCGGCTTGATGCGCCGGGCTGGCCACCCGTAGTTGATGACGCCCGCATAGGGCACGCTTTTGCTTCCCGCGCGGATGACACCGGCCTTCTGTGTCGCCCCGACACGGATTGATGAAGCCAACCTGCCGTTCTTGCCGCGCGGCGCGAGATTGCGCACCGCTGGCAATGCGATGTTCGCGGCCTGCCGGTTGACTTCCTTGAGTTCCTTCATGTCCGCGCCCGCCTTGCGCATGGTGGACACGAACCGTTTTTGGCCTACCACGTAGGCGGCTGTCGCGGCCATGCTAGTTTCCTTCTTGCGCGTTGATGGTTCCGCTGTAGGCCGCGTGGCTGAGGTTGGTGACGGGGAAACTGAAATCGTTGGTGTTCTTGCTTTTCACGTCGCCACCGATGCTCACGGCGCTCACATTCACGTTGCCCGTCCACTTGATCTTGCCCTTGTTGTTCGGCACCCACTCGAACGGCATCTGCTCGCCAGCGTGGTCGAAGCACCACGCGCTGAGGTTGTCGGCGTCGAAGTCGTCCACGATGGTGCCTTCGAGCGTCCAATCGGTGCTTGTATTGGTGTCCTGAGAGCCGTCGAGGAAATTGATAGGGTCGTCGGTGTTGTTCGACGCCGCCAATTGCACCTTGGTGACCTGCGCGCTGAAGTCGCGCCCCTTACCCGTGTCGGTGATGGTGAGCTTGCCCGGTCCCAATGTTCTGATTGCCGCCATGATTGTGTCCTTTCGATTACATGGGGTTGAGTGTGATTTCGTATGCGGCGAGCGTTCCCGCGCCCGCGAGGTCGAAGCCGACTGGAGTGGCCGTGGCCATGTTCACGTCCGCCTGGTGCATGATGTCCATGGCTTCTAGGATCAGGTCGTAGCCGCGCGTGTTCGTGTTCGCCGTTCCCGCCACCGCGAGAATCTTGAACGTCACGTTTGGTTCCAGTTCCCAGCCGTCCCAAGCGATGTCCGGCGGCATGATGACCAAGCTGACCTTGCCCGGCGATGGTTTGACCAGTGACTGGTCTGTGGTGACTTGGAGGATCAGGCCGTGCCCGGCTTCGGTGATGCGTTCCGTGAGCTGTTCGGTGAGTTCGTCCACTCGGCTCATGCGATGCCCAATCCTGCGGGCAAGCCCGCCGCCCTGAGCTTCGGCCAAGCGGTGCGCAACGGGTCGGTGGGGATTCTGAACGGTTCCACGCCGTCCGTGATTCCCACGATGCCGTTTCTCGCGTCCTTGGCCTGCCACAAGTCCAAAGCCACCGACAGCGTGCAGTCGTCCACCACGTCCTTCGGGATGCCGTAGCCATCCACGTGCGGGGAGAGGTAGGCGCGTGCCGCGCGGAGCCTCGCGGCCAAGGCCGGACGGTCGTCGGTGTCGAGCGTTCCGGCCTGCCTTGCGAGTTCATTCAGAAGTGGGTCGTCCGCCATCAGGCCGCCGGTTTCTCGGCCACGTTCAGCAGGGTGCGCACCGCCGCCGCGTCACGCGCCTTGAGAATGTTCTTGCCGATGTCGGTCGCGCCGCCGAGCGTGTCAACGGTGGTGGCCTCCGGTGCCGTCGTGCCGCCGATGGCTGCGCGGAGTTCATTGATCGCGGCGATGATGGTCGGCTCGAACGCGGGGCCATACTTGTCTTTGGGGATATTGGGTAGTTTGGTCTTCCATTCCATGGTCGGGTTCCTTTCTGTCAGGCGTTGGCGAACTTGATGGGCAGGATGCCTTCGGGCAAGGTCACGCCGAACGCGGCGTAGCCGTACACGCTGAAGTCTTTGGTGAGGTTGAGTACGTTGTCGTCCTGGAGCTGGAAGGGGCTGTTGCCGTTCTCCCACACGGTCACGGCTCCCTTGTCGAGGAACGCGGCGGTTCCTGCGGCCGCGCCGGGCATGAGCACCACTGGCACGCGAAGCAGTGAACCGGTGATGTCGGTCGTGTCGATGCTGCCGAGCCGGTCGATGCCGCCGCCGCTGATGTCCATGAAACGGTCGCCGTCGTCGCTCAGGTGGGCGATGGCCTTGAACACGTCGCCGGAAACGCCGAGATAGTCCAATGATGTGTTGCGGTCTTCAACCTCAAGGCGCGCGTCGATGATGATGTCGAGCCAGTCGTTCGGGGTCATCGCCGTCAATGCCTTGCCCGCGTCGATTTTGTCCGAGGCGGACACGTCACCGATGGCACCGTAGAGGGCGATGCGGGTGGCGGCTTCGGTGTTGCGCGCGTACGCCTTGACCAACGCCTCAAGGGTTTTGTCCAAGTAGGGCACGCTGGCGCGTTCGATGGCCTGGCGGCTCAGGGACGTGTAGCCGCCGTAGGTTTCGATGGTCGCGGTTCGTGCCCCGATCTTGATCTCGCCATAGGGGAGGTAGTCGCCTTCCTTGGCCTGCTTGTCTACGGTGGTGGTGTCCTCGGTGACGATGGGGTAGCTCAGCGTCTCGCCTTCGGGCGGCAGCGCGGCGTGTGACACGAGGTTGGTGATGCGGCGGCGCTGTTCGAGGATGCGAAGCGTGTTGCTGATCCATACCGGCTGCGGGTCGCTGTTGGCGAGCACGCCGCCCGTGTAGTCGCGCTTGCTGATCTGCTCGTAGTCGTTGCGCGCCTGTTCGTCGCCCTTGGCGAGCTGCTTGAGCAGATGCCCGTAGCTGCGGTAGGATGCGGCGGGATTCGAGCTGCCATGGTTGTTCATGGTGGCTAGGCTCGCCTGGATGCTGCGCAGCACGTCGGCCTGTTCGGCCTGTTCCGCGCGCACCTTTTCGATGGTTTCGTTTTCCATGTGGTTCCTTTCCTGGCTGTTCTCGGTATTGAGGTTGCGGTGGTTCTCCACCTTGGCGTTCTGGTATGCGGGCCAGCTCACCAAACTCACTTCCAGGAGGCGCACGCGGCGGCGGTGGGTCACGTTGTTTTCGTCGCGTTCGTCCTCCAACGGGATGAATCCGACGCTGAGCGAGTCCAACGCGCCTTCGTCCATCAATGCCACCGCGTCGCGCCCAAGCTGGGTGTCAGCGATTCGTGCGGTGATGTGAAGCCCGTCGTCGCGGTTCTCTGCCGAAGTGATCGCGCCGATCAGTTCGGCGTGCTGGTAGCAGAGCTTGGCCGTGTCGGCGTTCTCGAAAACGGTGTCACGGTCGAACGTTTCCGCCCCGTCCCACGGGTCGTTGTAGATGTCACCGAACGGGACGGCCACGCCCTCGATGCTGCGCCCGTCACCATCTGATGCTTTGCGGAGTTTCAGGCCGCGGTAGGCGATTTCCTTGCGTTCGTTCATTCGGTTTCCTCCAAGTCGTTCGATGGTTGCGGGGTTGGTGCGGCGGGTAGTGGTGGCCTGCCTTCCATGGCGCGCGCCTCATCTACGGTGAGCACGTTGCACGCTATGAGAATCTGGTAGGTTTCGGCCTTGGTCTTCGTGTCGCTTCGGCGCATGCTGTCCCAGTCGAGTTCCACGCTGGTGCCGCGCGGCAGCACCTCACCCAACGCGAGTTCGATGGGCTGCGCGTAGGCTTCAAGAGTGAAGTCCGCGAACTGTATCCATTCCTGTTCGATATTGCTGTAGGTGAGGTTCGAGCCTTCCACCGTCGCGAGCATGAGCGAAGCGGGGATGCCCAACAGGCGGGCTATCTGCGTGGTGTCGAACTGCTGCGTCTCCAGAAACTGCATGTCCTTGGGACTCAGCGCCAGCTGGGTGTATTTCAGGTCGCCGGTGAGCACCTTCACGTCATCGACGTTGCGCTTGAAACTTTCCTTGACCTTCTCGGCCACTTCGTCGTTCAACGGCTTCGCGGTGCTGATGATGCCCGTGGGATGCGTGCCCTCGGAAAAATACCTTGATTTGTAATCGCGCGCGTCGATGGCTCCCTCGATCTCCTCGCGCGCCGCCTCGATGGGCCCCATGCCGCGCAACCGTCCCGGCACCTTCAAGAATCTGAGATGAATGATGTCGTTTGACGTGTATTCGCGCCCCATGTACCAATAGCGCTTGTCGGGGTTGGCGATGTCGCCGCGAGCGTCGGAAACGCTCACCAACGCTGGCGGCAGATTCCGCAAGCCGATGGTTGAGCCGTCCACGCCCTTCAACCTCAGCCAGAACGCGTTGCCGTTCAACGCCAAGCCCATGACGGTTTCGCTGATGAAGTCCGCCCGCCACGTGTCGGGGTCCGGGCGTTCCACGATCCGCGCGGGTTCCACGGCCATGCCATGCCGCAACTGGCGCACGGGCAAGCCGCTGACTGCGGTCTGCAATATCTGCACGCCTCGGAACACGACCGACATGTTCAACGGGTCACGCCCGGCCGGACGGCGGAACGGCGCGGTCGCCACGCTTGACACGCGATTGGCGGAACGCTTCACCGCGCCCCACATGTTCGCCATCCTCTCTCGTATGCTCATGCCGGACATGATGCGCGGCATGGCAGCGCCACGCCAAAAAATACCGGCCATAAGCGGCCATATCGGCCATAAGCGGACACGTCGGCCACGTTTTAGTACACTCCGGGCGGTGTGTCGTCGGGCATGTGCGTCAATCCCCACAGGGCGAGCGTTGCGGCCTCGATGGTCGGCGCGTTCACGCCCTCAGCCCTGTTCCACAGCCAAGCGTCACCACTCATGCGCTTACCGGCCAAACCCGCCTCACGATCCATGTCCGAATCGGGCGCGTGATTCACCGCGTGCTGATCCAACGCGCTCATGAACGCCTGCGGCGCGGTCACCGCGTCAGCCGCCCTCATATCCACAAGCTCGTAACGGGCTATGCCCCATTCATCCAAGCTCAAACGCAGCCGGTCGGCCAACGCCGCGGATGGCCCCCGCATGTCGATGCAGATGGGCGCGTGGTAGCGTTCCTGCAATTCCCTCAATCGTTCCGGCGCGCTGCCGGTTCCCGGCAACACGTCCACGACCTGCAACAGGGGCACGGCCTCGGTTTCGATGCATGCGACTATCGCGGTGCCGATGCCTCCCATGGCCACGGCCACGCCGAAACACACGCGCCCGGTGGCCTCAGCCGGATCTATAGCGTTGGCGCTGGTGGACTGCCACAGTTGCGGGTCTATCGCACGGTCGATGATTCCCGAATCCCGCAAGTTGCCGAAGGCACGCGCCCAACCCGCCGCGTCCTGGCTGAACTGACGGCGGAAATCGGCCAACTGGTCGTAGTCGAACAAATGCCCGGCACCGGGATGATGCGCCCAAATGTTGTCCAAGTCTTCGGGATCACTGCCGAACGGTATACCGAAATCGAAGAAGCAGGTTCGTCCCATGGGTTCGCCCGCGTCCATCATCGCCCGCAACTCGTCAAGCTTCGGATTGAAAAACGTGGATTCCGCCGTGCCCTCGGTCGAACAGAACGTGAGCCGTGGCCGTACGCCGGTAAGCTTCAAACGCGTGGTGGTCGTGGGAAGGAAACCGTCCAGGATCGCCTTGGCCTTGTCGGCTGGCAGCGCCCAGCATTCATCCAACGTCAGCGAATCACCCTGGAAGCCGTGGCCACCACTGTCGGTCGTGCCGCCCGGCTGTATCGTGCTGCCGTTCTTCAACGTGAGGCACATGCTGCCGTTGCTCATGCGCTTGGAAGCGGCCAACGGAGCCAGCGGAGACTTGTCGAAACCGGTGATGTACTCGCGGAACTGCTGGGATGCGTCCTTGCCGGTCTGCGCCAGATACCACGCACGACGGTTCGGCCCCCACAACGCGTTGCGGGTTTCGGTCGCCCGCTCGCGCGTGGTTTTCCCGGCCTGCCGTTGTACGGTGAGCACCAAAGTGTCGTAATAGTAGGTGCCGGTGTCGGGGTCTATCTCACCGAACACGTCGGAAACCATGCGCTGCCATGGCAAGAACGGGGTACCCAACGCTTCGGCTATGCGGGCTTCCTTGCCGCCATCGGTCGGACGCGCAAGGTTGCGCGGGGTCGCGTAGCGTGGTTTGAGGCTGGGGGTGGGTTTGACGCTCATTTCGCCATCGCCGCCATGAGTTCCTCCAGCCTGTCGTCAGTCTGGGAAGGTGTGGACGGGTAGATGGTTTCGAGCTGTTGGATGTAGCCGAGCAGGGAGGTCATGTTGCGGCTTATCTCGCGGCCACGGTTGTTCTGCGCGTCGATGTTGCGCGCGATGCTCAGCATGCTCGAATACAGGAAATCGGCCATGGCGTTGTCCGCCTTGCCTTCCCTGAACCTGTTGATGAACTTCTCGGTCGCTTTTTCCTGCGGCCCCTTGACGATTCCGGCGTCCTCCATGCCGTCGAGTCCATGGAACTCACCCATGTTGTTGCCTCCAAACCAAAATTGTTGTAGATTCCCTAATTGGCTAACGAATCAGTCCGAAATCGTGGGTTCCGTCCCTGTTTTCGGGCTTTTTTATTTGGTTTGTGGGGATAAGAAAATGGTGGGCGCGGGGTATCGGTGGTGCATTGCGGCTTAAAAAACGGGCGGCTACCAGCGAGGCCGCGCCCGAACCGGCGGCGAAGAGGCCACGACTGGCGTGGTTGGTTCGCCATCGCGTAGGCCAAGGCTCGCAAGCCTCGCGCGCCTCGCCTTCTGCCTTGAGTCTATGCCTGCCTGGGTGATGCCGCTCCTGTACCACTGGCGCATGCTGGCCAGCTCACGCCGTCCGGCCTTCAGTTCCTCCAGCCGCTCCACCACCACGGGCTTGCCCGGATCACACACGTGTATGTCGTAGTCCAACGCCAGCCATTCGTCCAATAGGCGCGGGCTTCGCTGTGTGCCGGGCATGACCTTGACCAGCCACAGGCTCACGGGTTTGGCCAGCGTGACCGCGTTGCGATAGGCTCCCTGCCATGCCCCGGCCACGAGGTCACGTACCGCGTCGGGCACGGGCGTATCGTCCGGCATGCCCGGCATGAGCGCGTCCGCCAACCGGTCGTAATCCACGATGATGTCGCCCGGCTGCATGTGCTCCAACACCCACGTGGTCTTGCCCGCGCATGGCGGACCGATGACCGCGTGGATCACGCTAGGCCAACCGGATAGTATGCGTTCACGACGCAAGCCGTTGCAATGCCTGCACGCACGCCGCAGATTCTTGACGATAGTGGGACCGCCGAACACGTGGGGCACGATATGGTCGGACGTGTCGCCCACCTTCGTGCATCCCGGCATGTCCAGCCAACAGTCGTTGCCGTACCGTGCCACCACTTCCGCGCTTATCGCGGGCGGCACCCTCAAACGATGGTCAACGCGCGGCATGATCCGCCCTGAACCTTTCCAAGCCTCCCAGCGGATACCTGCACGTGCGGTCTGAATACCGAACATACGCGGGACCGATGTTGCGGCTTCGCCACCTGCGCATCGTGCGGGTGCTCACTCCCAAGTATTCCGCCGCCTGAGCCGTGGTCAGATACTTGCCCGCCATCAACGAGTCCACGCCTTCAACGACTGGATCAGGTCGGCGCGGTCGAACACCTGACGGCCACCCACACGCTTCGGCTTCGACACGATGCCCTCGCTCACCAACTGCTGCATGGCATGGTCGCCGTCCGGGTCGGTGTCACGGCTGATGCAATCCAAGTGGAGAATCCTGATGGCGATGGAACGATCCACGGTATCCGCTCCGGTGGTGTCGTACTCAAGCTTGGGTAGATTCCATTTCACCGCCTTCTTCATGTCCTTCGCCCTGATGGCCTTGCTGGTCACATGCTCTCGACGGTACTTCTTCTTCACCTTTCTGCGCTTCTGCTCGCTGGTAGGAATGTAATCAACCGCATAGCCCATGATGTTGCCCCCAATCTCGTTTGTGGATAAGTCTCTGAATGAATCGTTTGTAGATTTCGGATGGTGGAAGGTTAGAGCGGGGAACCCTAAGCGGAAAAACAAGAATCCGAAGATTCCTGAATTTCCGAAGGGTTCCCACATGCAAAGCATTTCGGCATGGAGCCAAGGCCGTCGCATATGGTCAGCGGCACAATGCCGCGACGAAGGTCTGAACGCGCAACACTGGCCTTGGCCAGCCGATGGTGCCGCTTTCGTCCCTGGGAACACGCCACGCGCTCATAGCTAGACCCGCACGCCTCCCCGCTAGGGACGCTTCAACCACCACGCCACACGTGGTGTGTTTGTAACGCGCTGGGCAAGGCGCGGCCGGGTGCTTCATCCCGCCTCGCACGCAACCGACGGTCGGCGTGGTCAAAGGCATATTCGGTTATCGACGGCGCAAGCCGTCACAGATCGCCGCCGCGTCTTCGCCGCACCGCATCGTCACGAGCCAACGAATCAGTCACGCACGAGCGCAACTGCTCCAACTGCGGGCGGGTCAGCACCACCGCCGCGCGAACATCACCGGAGTCGAACGACACACAGAAGATACCCGGATAGGCCTCGTAATTATCCACGCAGACCCTAGTAGCCGTACCCATACCGACTCCTCTCGTCATCGTCGTCCCACAGCCACCGCCAGAACGCGCACAAACCAACCGCCAGCAACACCACCGGCAACACAGCCAGAACGCACAGGCCACGCAGCACGGTCCTACAGATGGCGCGCATGCTTCGCCTCGATCACGCACAGTGCGTACAAAGCGATGTCGGCGGCAACCAGCCACCACAGGCCGGTCAACGCCGACAACAGGCCTATGGCCACGGCGGCGATCTTGCAGCCTCCTATAATCGCCAAACGCTTCATCCCACTACCTCGCCTTCGTCGGTTATCGCCATTTGCACTTCGTCGGGTATGGACTTGATGCAGCACACCAGCCCATAGCCGTCATATTCCGGTATCTTGCCGGTGGTCAGCACTATTGCGGGTTGGTCTTCATCGTCGGTGAAGCACCTCACGGTGCCGCACGTCCACTTGACGCCGCCCTTCTGGGTCACCAGCCGCAACACCACCAGATCACCCGGCGCAACCGTGTCTGGTTCCGTGGTGATTTCGAAACGAACGCCCATATCACTTCCTCCGATCTGCCATCGACGGCGGCACACCCATTGCCTCGCGGGCCAAGTCCTCCGCATAACCCGCCACCGACAACGCTTCGTCGGCCTTCCACTTGGCGTCGCCGGCGAGAGATTCAGCGTGCAAAGCGACGCCCAGCGCCACAATTGAAACAATCAAAGAAACAAACCCAAGCAACATCACGCCACCTCCAACGGCACGGATAGATTGATGGACATGAACGAAATTCTTGAATGGCTGTCCGCAGATTGGTGGAATGGCCTCGGAGTGATCCTGGCAATCGTCGGCGTTCCTAGCCTGTTCGCCGGCATTCGGTATGTCGTGCGTAAAGTCCGCCACACAGACGACGAAGAGACCAAACCGATATCCAACGAGCAGATAGACGCCATGTTCCCCACAACAACGTCGGCGACTCTCAAGCCTCCCATGCCGCCAAAATTCAGAATTGATATCAACGAAAGCGGGGCGAGTTTCGTCCTTACCAACATCGGAGGCCCTGCGCGTAACATCTCCGTGTTCGCCGAAGCGGTCGAAGGAACCTACACGAACACATGGAACAACCATCTTGGAAGAACCGACAGCAAACCATGGGCGCTGTCCGACATTCATTTCTTCAACATTGAACTGCCGAAACTGCGCGAGGAGCGACAGCAAGGCGGCACCACATTCTTTGACGGACACGTGGAGGACGGGGACGGCAAAGCCCATTACCCCATCAAATTCACCATCGTCTGGGACGGATGCCCTGAACCCGTGGAGATCATTAAAACCATCAACTAACATCCGGGGCCTCCGTAATCCGGCCCGACAGCGCTTCGCCAAGCTCGTCGCGCAACGCTCCGGCCTCGGAACGATCCAGAGGAACAACGAGGTTCCCCACAGAACCGGCACGAGAGAACTCGACGAAGAACACATCAGGGCAATGCGCCAGACGGCTCACATGCACCGACACACGTTCCACGCCAGCCATCACGCGACCTCCAGCGGTTCGCGGCCCAACAGCACGTCGGTAGACACACCGAAGTAGTCCGCAATGCGAGACACGTCACGGAGCGTGAAGTTCGCTCGGCCATGCAACTTCGCATTGAGCAACTGGAAGGATATGCCTATCGAATCGGCCAAGGCTCTCTGTGTCACATGATGTGTCTTCATCATCTCCCTAAGCCTTTCGCTTATATCGCATGACGATTGGAGTAAAACCATACGATAGTCATATCGTATAAATCGTTGCGATGTCAATTCGACACGCATAAATTAGTAAAACCACGTTGTATTATTGAAGTATGACAGCAGTAATGAGCCAACCGGTATCGGCGGCAAAAGCACAAGATATTGTTGCTATGAACGTTAACCTGATGATCAATGCGCGGCACTTGCAGAAGAAAGACCTAGCAAAGGCTCTGGGCATTGCTCCGCAGACCATTTCCAAGAAGCTGCGCAGCGAGATAACTTGGACGATCAACGAAACCCAGGCCGCGGCCGACTTCCTGCATACGGATGTCGCTACTTTGCTGAATCCGAATTTGACCACGTCGGAGCTTTTTGGGATAAACAAAACCGCCGCCCCGGATGATTCCGAGAACGGCGGTCAATTGGTAGCGGGGCATGGATTTGAACCATGGACCTCTGGGTTATGAGCCCAGCGAGCTACCGAGCTGCTCCACCCCGCGTCGGCTTGTCTTTTAGACAGCTCTATCTACAATAGGGGCAAATTTCAGGAAGTCAACTCGGCGTGTTGTGCTGAATCATGGCTGTGAGCACGTTCTCCTCCAGCCGACCGGCACCGACGGTCCGCTCGGGTGCCGGCAAGAAAAACGGTGATAGCGCGCTATAAATGGCCGTTATAGGAATGCCGGGGAGCGATATCCAAGAAATTGACATAATAGAGGGCATGCCTATCAAGATCCCCAGTGGCCTTCCGGCCAGAGACATTCTCGACTCGGAGCGCATCTTTGCGCTCGAGAAGCCCGAGGCGGAGCGTCAGCGCGTCCGCCCGCTCAGACTGGTGATTCTGAACCTCATGCCCAAGAAGATCGAAACCGAGACGCAATTGCTGCGTCTGATCTCCAAATCGCCGTTGCAGGTCGAGATCGACTTCATGAAGACCTCCACGCATGAGGCCACGCATGTCTCCGCCGACCATCTGGTCAAGTTCTACGAGAATCTCGACGCCTTCCGCGACAACTACTACGACGGCTTCGTGGTGACCGGTGCTCCCGTGGAGCATATGCCATTCGAGGACGTGGACTATTGGGACGAGTTCAAGACGATTCTTGACTGGGCGTCCACGCACGTGTTCTCCACCATGTATCTGTGCTGGGGTGCCATGGGCGCGCTGTACGAGCGTTACGGCATCCATAAGGTGGATTACGCCGAAAAGATCTTCGGCGTATTCCCCCAGTATTTGCAGGATGAGTACTGCTTCCTGACCAACGGTTTTGACGAAATTGCACTGCAGCCGCACTCGCGTCTGGCCGGCGTGAATGAGGATGAGGTGCGTGCCAACCGCAATCTGCAGATTCTGACATGGGGTCCGCAGTCGGGGCCAGGGCTCATCGCCACGCGCGACTTCTCCGAGGTGTTTGCGCTCGGCCACTGGGAATACGGCAAATACACGCTTGCCGAAGAATATGAGCGCGATATGGCCAAGGGGCTGACCAATGTGCCGTTCCCGCAGAACTATTTCCCGCATGATGATCCGAAACTGGAGCCGCTGTTCGCCTGGCGGGCACATGCGAACCTGCTGTGGCGCAACTGGTTGAACTGGGTGTACCAGACCACGCCGTATGACCTGACCGAGGTTCCGGGGCTGCGTGCCGAAAAGAAGCTCGGCACCGATCGCTCGATTCGCCATGAGCCCGGCGGTCCGCGCGAGGATGATTTCAAGCCGTTCCTCAACGACGGCTACGGCGTTATTGAGGGCTGATCGTTCGCACAGTGGACTGTAATTTGTTCACGATACGGACGATTGAATGAACATAATCCTACACATCGGCGAGATGCGACTAATAGCAAACAACACTCGCGAAGTGCCGGGAAAAGCCTTACGGCAGTAGGGATGAGAAAAGACGCGCCGAGGTGGGCTTGACTTTGTCTAGACACAGGCAAATAATCACTCTTCAGTCATTCGGAGTCGAATGCCCAGCGCTGACTCCGTGTCCACGCTCGGCAGACTCCGCATCGAGACGACGAAAGTAACGAGTCCGTCACATTCGCCCGCCCGGTGGGTTTAAACTGACACCTGACATTGAAGAAGCAGGAGGCGTGAATATGGTCGGTTCGTTCGGCGCAGGATTGCTGTTGGCGAACGAGGGCGCTCATCTGCCCTCAGTCAACGACTTCCTACCCCCGGAGATCCTGTTCCAGGGCACTCCGTTTGCCATCAACCGTATTATCCTGATCCGCATCGTGGCCACCGTCGTACTGTTGGTGGTGCTCGGTATTACCGCCAAGCATGCCAAGCTCATCCCCGGCCGTTGGCAGGGTGTGGTCGAGTACGGTCTTGACTTCGTGCGTGACAAGGTCGTTTATGACGTGATGGGTGAGGCTCGTGGCAAGCGCTACGTGCCGATGATTACCACCATCTTCTTCACGATCTTTGTCTTCAATCTGTGCGGCGTCATCCCTGGTATGAACATGGCTGCCACCGCCACGGTGGTCATGCCGTTGGTGTTCGCTCTGTGGACCCTGATTCAGTACTGGGTCACCGCAGCCCGCTCGCAGGGTCTCGGTCACTATCTGCGCCACGAGCTGTTCACGCCTGGTGTGCCGTGGCCGGTCTATTTCCTGCTGGCCCCGATCAACCTGCTTGAGTTGTTGATCATTCGCCCGGCTTCCCTGACTATCCGTCTGTTCGCCAACATGGTGTCTGGCCACCTTATGGTCGCCACTTGCTTGGCCTTCGCGCAGTACTGGATGGTTGACGCGGCCAACAAGCTGCAGGGCATCCCGGTGGGTGCGCTGTGGTTCGCCGGTGGCTTCGCCATGACATGCTTCGAGGCGTTCGTCGCCTTCCTGCAAGCCTATGTCTTCGCGATTCTTTCCACCGTGTACATCAACCTGAGCTTCCCGGAGGAGTGAGGCGCTGTCTCGACTTCGGAACCCGGTCTCGCCTAATATGGCGGGATCGAAAATCAAAAATTTATAACGTCGCCAAGTACGTTAGAAAGGAAACACAATGGATATCATCACCCTCGCAGAGGTCGCCGGCAACCTGTCCGTCATCGGTTACGGTATCGGTACTCTTGGCCCTGGCATCGGTCTGGGCATCCTCTTCGGCAAGGCCATGGAATCCACCGCTCGTCAGCCTGAGATGTCCGGCAAGATTCAGACCATCATGTTCATCGGCCTGGCTCTGGTCGAGGTGCTGGCACTGATCGGCTTCGTCGCTGCCCTGATCATCTGATCACCGCTGATCAACAGACGAAAACCGATTATGTCCATCACTGAAAGGAGGGCTTGATGGCACAAGCAGCAAGCGGGATTGACCTGTTCATTCCCGAGGTCTATGACATCGTATGGTCGCTGATCATCCTCGTCATCGTCGCTGTGTTCTTCTACAAGTTCTTCATGCCGAAGTTCAATGCGATCTTCGACGAGCGCGCCGCCAAGATTGAAGGCAACATCGCCAAGGCGGAGCAGGCTAAGAAGGATGCGGACGAAGCCAAGGCCAAGTATGAGGCCCAGCTGAGCACCGCCCGTGTGGACGCCGCCAAGATTCGCGACGACGCCCGTGCCGAGGCGTCCCACATCATCTCCGACGCCCGTTCTCGTGCCGAGTCCGATGCGGCTCAAATCACCGCTTCCGCGCAGCGCTCGATCGAATCCCAGCAGCAGCAGGCCATCGTCTCGCTCAAGGGCGAGGTCGGTGCTCTTGCCACCGCGCTTGCCGGCAAGATCCTAGGTGCCAAGCTGGAAGACAACGACGTGCAGTCCTCGATGATCGATTCGATGATCGACGATTTGGACGCCAAGAAGTGACTGTGACCATTCGTAACCAGAAAGGGAGGTGACCATGCGAGGAGAGGCATCTCGTATTGCAGACCGCGAGTCGCGTGATTCGCTGGCCCCGAAACTGCGCGACACCCATGAGGACGCGTGGCGGATCGGCAACGAACTGTTCACGATTACCAGCGCGCTGGACAACAACATTCAGCTGGAGCGTGCACTGACCGACCCATCCCGCCCGACTGCCGATAAGGTGGCCGTGTTCAAGGAGATGGTCGGCGATCAGGTGCACCCGATGACCACAGAGATCATGACTGATCTGGTCTCCCGCCGTTGGAGCCGTGCCAGGGATATCGCCAATGCAGTAGAGGACTTCGGTGTGGACGCCATGATGTACTACGCCGACGCCACTGACTCCACGTTGCACGTATCCATCGAGCTGTCCCGACTGCATTCCTCTTTGCTGAATTTGCCGGTTGTGCGCTCGAAGCTTTACGACGACCAAGCCCCCAGCGAGGTTCGTGTCAAGCTGTTCCGTGAGCTGTTCGGAGATAAGAATCTGAACAAGGTCACGATGAGGCTTGCCGAGCACGCCACCTGCAACCTGCGTCGCCGCCGCTATCTGGAAACCATCCAGTGGCTGATCAAAAAGTTCTCCCGCCATATGGGCCAGTCGATGATCACCGTGACCACCGCAGCCCCGCTGAAGGAAGAGCAGATCAAGCGACTGATCGATGTCTACTCCGCCAAGGTGGGACGTCAGGTGCACATCAACTCGGTGGTCGATCCGACCGTACTGGGCGGCATGCGCATTCAGGTGGGCGACGAAGTCACGGACAACACCGTGGTCGCACAGCTGCAGAACCTGCACCGCAGGGTACAGACGGAAGCAAGCCCGGTCTGAGAGCCGAGCCCATCCGCCCAACACAAGCAAAAGACTTGACTGAACAATAACCAATAGAAGGAGTGATCATGGCAGAACTGACCATCGATCCCGCCTCGATTCGCAAGGCCCTCGACGACTTCGTTGCGTCGTACAAGCCGAGCGACACCCCCACCCAGGAAGTGGGCTATGTCGCCACGGCCGGTGATGGCATTGCGCACGTGACGGGATTGCCTGGTTGCATGGCCAATGAGCTGCTGACGTTCGAAGACGGCACGCTCGGCCTGGCGTTCAACCTTGACGCCCGTGAGATCGGCGTGGTTATCCTCGGCGATTTCGCTGGAATCGAGGAAGGCCAGGAAGTGCGCCGTACCGGCGAAGTGCTCTCCGTGCCTGTCGGCGACGGCTACCTCGGTCGCGTCGTGGATCCGCTGGGCAACCCGATTGATGGCCTGGGCGAGATCCAGGGTATCGAAGGCCGCCGTATCCTCGAGGCGCAGGCACCCGACGTGATGCACCGCCACCCGGTCGACGAGCCGCTGTCCACTGGTCTGAAGGCCATCGATGCAATGACCCCAGTCGGTCGCGGCCAGCGCCAGCTCATCATCGGAGACCGCCAGACCGGTAAGACCGCCATCGCGATCGATACCATCATCAACCAGAAGGCCAACTGGGAATCCGGCGACCCGAAGAAGCAGGTCCGCTGCATCTACGTGGCCATCGGCCAGAAGGGCTCCACCATCGCCTCGGTGAAGCAGAGCCTGGAAGACGCCGGCGCCATGGAGTACACCACCATCGTGGCCTCCCCGGCAGCTGATTCCGCTGGCTTCAAGTACATTGCCCCGTACACCGGCTCGGCCATCGGCCAGCACTGGATGTACAACGGCAAGCACGTGCTCATCGTCTTCGACGATCTGTCCAAGCAGGCAGAGGCCTATCGTTCGATTTCCCTGCTGCTGCGTCGTCCGCCGGGGCGTGAGGCCTACCCGGGCGATGTGTTCTACCTGCACTCTCGTCTGCTCGAACGTTGCGCCAAGGTCTCCGATGACCTGGGCGGCGGTTCGATGACGGGTCTGCCGATCGTCGAGACCAAGGCGAACGATGTGTCCGCCTACATCCCGACCAACGTGATCTCCATTACCGATGGCCAGATCTTCCTGCAGTCCGATCTGTTCAACGCCAACCAGCGCCCCGCCGTGGACGTCGGTATCTCGGTCTCTCGAGTCGGTGGCGCCGCACAGACCAAGGCTCTGAAGAAGGTCTCCGGTACCTTGAAGATCTCCTTGGCGCAGTACCGCTCGCTGGAATCCTTCGCCATGTTCGCCTCCGATCTGGATGCGGCATCCAAGGCCCAGCTGACCCGTGGTGCCCACTTGACCGAGCTGTTGAAGCAGCCGCAGTTCCACCCGTATTCCATGGAGCAGGAAGTCGTGTCTGTGTGGACCGGCACCCACGGCAAGCTCGATGACCTCGAGCTGTCCGACGTGCTTCCGTTCGAGCAGGGACTGCTGGACTACATCGACCACAACACCGACATCCTGAAGACCATCCGCGAGACCGAGGACTTCACCGCCGATACCGAGGCTGCCCTCGATAAGGCCGTGGACGAATTCCGTTCGACCTTCGTTTCCTCCAACGGCAAGCCGCTGGTCGAGAAGAAGCCGGACGTTGCCAAGGCAGCGCCGGTCGATCAGGAAAAGATCGTGGCGGGAGAGAAGTAAGCCATGGGCTCGCAACTCGCATTGAAATCACGCATCCACTCCACTGAGTCGTTGGCCAAGATCTTCAACGCTCAGGAGATGATCGCGTCTTCGCATATCGCCAAGGCCCGTGATGTGGCCCTGAACGCGAAGCCGTACACTGATGCGATTTTCGATGCCGTGCAAGCGTTGGTGGCACACACCCATATCACGCATCCGATCGCAGTGAAGGACGAGAACAACCCTCGCGTGGCTGTTCTCGCCCTCACCTCGGATCGTGGCATGGCCGGCCCGTACACCTCTTCGATTATCCGTGAAACGGAATCGCTGCTCGCCCGCCTTGATGCGGCCGGCAAGCAGCCGGAGCTGTTCGTGTACGGACGTCGCGGTTCGACGTACTACAAGTACCGCAACCGTGACATCGCGGCCACATGGGAAGGCGACACCGACCAGCCCGGCGTGGAAATTGCTGAAACCATCTCCAGCACGTTGATGGATGCCTACATGAAGCCGGCGGAGCAGGGTGGAGTTTCCGAACTCTACATCGTCTACACCGAGTTCATCAACATGGTGGTGCAGAAGGTGCGCGTGCTGCGCATGCTGCCCGTCGAGATCGTGGAGAACGAGGCCAAGGTCCCCGCTCCTGATGAAGAGGCTCCGGCTGTGGCGGACGTGGCTCCGCTGTACACCTTCGAGCCGAGCATCGAGGAAGTGTTGGATGCCATTCTGCCGAAGTACATCCAGTCCCGTATCCACGAATGCCTGCTGACAGCTGCCGCATCGGAGACCGCAAGCAGGCAGAACGCCATGCACACGGCTACCGACAACGCTCATAACCTGATCGATGACCTTACCCGCAAGCTCAACGCCTCGCGTCAGGCCTCGATCACCCAGGAACTTACCGAAATCATCGGCAGCGCCGACGCGCTGAACAAAGAGGAAGAGTAGGAACGCATATGGCTGACAACCAGACCACAGCGGCCGAGCCTACCGACGGTCGCGTCACCCGCGTCCAGGGCTCGGTTATCGACGTTGAATTCCCGGTGGGTCATCTGCCCGACATCTACAACGCCCTGAAAGTAAAGATCGTCAACACCGGCGCCAAGGAAGAGGGCGAGGCAAAGGTCACTGAAATCACCCTTGAGGTCGAACAGCACCTCGGTGATTCCACGGTTCGTTGCGTCGCCCTGAAGCCTACCGACGGCCTGGTCCGTGGCACTTTGGTCTCCGACACCGGAGCCCCGATTTCCGTGCCGGTCGGCGATGTGACCAAGGGCCACGTCTTCGACGTGTCCGGCAACATCCTCAACAAGAAGCCGGATGAGACCATCACCGTCACCGAGCGTTGGCCTATCCACCGCAACCCGCCGGCCTTCGATCAGCTGGAGTCCAAGACCCAGATGTTCGAGACGGGCATCAAGGTCATTGACCTGCTGACCCCGTACGTGCAGGGTGGCAAGATCGGTCTGTTCGGTGGTGCAGGTGTGGGCAAGACCGTGCTGATTCAGGAAATGATTCAGCGCGTGGCCCAGAACCACGGCGGTGTGTCCGTGTTCGCCGGCGTTGGTGAGCGTACCCGTGAGGGTAACGATCTGATCGGCGAGATGGGCGAGGCCGGCGTGCTCGAGAAGACCGCACTGGTCTTCGGCCAGATGGATGAGCAGCCGGGTACCCGTCTGCGCGTGCCGCTGACCGCACTGACCATGGCTGAGTACTTCCGTGACGTGCAGAACCAGGACGTGCTGCTGTTCATCGACAACATCTTCCGTTTCACCCAGGCTGGTTCTGAGGTGTCCACCCTGTTGGGTCGTATGCCTTCCGCCGTGGGATACCAGCCGAACCTGGCCGATGAGATGGGCTCCCTGCAGGAGCGCATCACCTCGACCCGTGGCCACTCGATCACCTCGCTGCAAGCCATCTACGTGCCTGCCGATGATTACACTGACCCGGCTCCGGCCACGACCTTCGCCCACTTGGATGCAACCACCGAGCTTTCTCGTGACATTGCCTCCAAGGGTATCTACCCGGCAGTGGACCCGCTGAGCTCCACCTCGCGAATCCTTGATCCGCGTTACGTGGGCCAGGCTCACTACGAGTGCGCCAACCGCGTCAAGGCGATCCTGCAGCGTAACAAGGAGCTGCAGGACATCATCGCCCTGATCGGTATCGACGAGCTCGGCGAAGAGGACAAGACCACCGTGAACCGTGCTCGTAAGATCGAGCAGTTCCTCGGCCAGAACTTCTACGTGGCTGAGAAGTTCACCGGTCGTCCCGGCTCCTACGTGCCGGCCGACGAGACCATCGAAGCCTTCACCCGCATTTGCGACGGCGTGTACGACGACGTTCCGGAGCAGGCATTCTCCGGCATCGGTGGCATCGACGACCTCGAAGAGAAGTGGCACAACATGCAGAAGGAACTGGGTGCGTGATGGCCGCGGAAAAAACCACGATGAAGGTCAACATCGTCGCTGCCGACCACCCCGTGTGGCATGGCGACGCGGCGAGCGTGACCATTCCCGCCTCCGAAGGCGGCATGGGCATCCTGCCCGACCATGAGCCTGTGCTCACGGTGATCAAGCAGGGTACGCTCACCGTGGTTGAGCCCGATGGCGATCGCCACATGTTCGAGGTGACCGACGGATTCATCTCCTTCGACTCGAACAAACTCACTGTGGCGGTCGAGCGCGGCCACGACGTCCAGTACTCCGGCATTGCTGAGTGACATTCACTTCGCTGTGACCCTGTAAAGGGGCTCTCTGGTTTCCAGAGAGTCCCTTTTGCTATGTGTTGCGCTACAGTGGTGGCCTATGCGAATTATTGTTGCCGACTGTTCTGCGGAGTACTCCGGCCGTCTGAATGCCTCGTTGCCGCTGGCCAAGCGCGTGCTGCTGATTAAGGCCGATTCCAGTCTGTTGATTTTTTCTGAGCTGGGCTCCTATAAGCCGCTCAACTGGATGACCGCACCCTGCACGCTGAAGGACATTACGCCCGATGGTGCTGATGATGATGTGGATACGCCGGTGCCGGAAAAAGTGCTGCGTGTGAGCGCCGATAAGGGTTCGGACATTCTGGAAGTGACGTTGCAGCACATCTATTCCGATGAGACGTATGACTTGGGCGAAGATCCTGGCCTCATCAAGGACGGTGTGGAAGACCATTTGCAGCGATACTTGGCCGAGCAGATCGAACGTATCGGCAAGGGCGCTAAGTTGGTACGCCGTGAATATCCGACAGCCATCGGTCCAGTGGACATCATGGCCATCAACGCCGAGGGCGAGCATGTGGCTGTGGAAATCAAGCGTCACGGCGGCATCGACGGCGTCGAACAGTTGACCCGCTATTGCGAGCTGCTGAATCGCGACCCGCTATTGGCCCCGGTGCATGGCATCTTCGCTGCACAGACTATTACGCCGCAGGCCCAGGTGTTGGCCAAGGACCGCGGCTTCACCTGCCTCATCCTCGACTACGACGATATGAAGGGCACCGAGGACGATAGCCTCAGGCTGTTCTGAATGCAAAGTTGCCCCCGCTGGCGGGGCTGTCGCCGTGAGTCGACTGGGGATGGTCCCCAACGTAAACCACCCCCAGTCAGCTTTTGCTGACAGCCCCCGCCAGCGGAGGCAACGCTATTTGCTGAGTGTTTAATACGCGGCGAGAATATCCACTACGAATACCAGGGTGGAGTTCGCGGGGATCGAGCCTTGCTTCTTGTTGCCGTAAGCCTGATCCGGCGGAACCACCAGCAGCACCTGGGAGCCGACGGTCTGACCAATCAGACCCTTCTGCCAGCCTTCGATCACACCGTGCTGGCCGCCGGAATACATGTCAGCCTCAAGTGTGGTGTTCTTATCCCAAGAGGAGTCGAACTGGGTGCCATCGGTCAGCCAACCGGTGTACTTGACCACCACAGTGTTTTTGTCGGTCACTTCCTTGCCGGTGCCCTTGACCAGTGTCTGCGAAACCAACGAATCGACCGCACCTTGACCGTTCATGTCGATCGACGGCTTGCCGTTCTTGGCACGCGTCACCTTCGGCAGATTGGACGGCACGTCCTTGACCTCTTCGCCGGTGGCCTTCTTCAGATCCTTGGACTTGGAAACGAACGTCATCGCCAGAATGTAGGAGTAGCCGGAAGAATCCTCGGCGTTCACACCGAAACCGATAGTGGTGTTGAGCTTGGCGCCCTTGATCTGGTCGTAATAGGTCGAAGACAGGGTGGAGGAATCGACCAGGAGCGAGCAATCCGGCGTATTTTTGGTCCACGTATCCATCAGCTCGGTGCCGTCCTTGACATTCAGGGCGATACCCTGGGCGCAGACGCGGTCACCTTCTTCGATTGTGTCGCCGTCACCCTTCTGCAGCACCACGTAGGAGCCGTCGGACACGGTCATCGGGGCTTTGAAGGAGATGGTCGGCTTCTCGCCCAGCTTGCCCTTGGCGGTTACGCCGGCAATCTGATTCGCCGTCTTGGAAGAGGACGACTTCGAGGAGTCGCTCTTGGAATCGGACGAGTTCGAGCAGCCGGCCAGCGAGATGCACATGATCAGCGAGCAGGCAACGGCTATGGTTTTGGTCAGGGTAGACAAAGTACGCATGGCACACCACACTACCGGTAAACCCTGATTTTCAGCCTTTCTAGGTAATAGACAGGTGAAGATTGTAGAATAGTACCGTTATGAGTGTTGAAGAACAAGCAATGGGCCCAGATCAGGAGGCCACGGAGTCTGACGTAGTCAGTGACGTGACCGACTCGACAGATGTCATCAATGCCAATGACGTTGCCGATGCCGCCGATGGTACTGATACTGAGAGTGCCGAAGGTGTCGATGCTGAGAGCACCGAGAGTGCGGAAGACGCCGAGACGCAAAAGTCCGAGCGCCCGACTCGTCATGCCATGATCATGCGCGGCGTGGTAACGCCTATTTTCGGTTTGCTAGCTGTGGCGGCGATTGTGCTCGGAGTGCTGAACGCCACGATATGGAAGCCTTCCAGCGAGATCACCGCATCTGCCAACGTGACCGGTTCTCGCTATGTGGTTACCGATCCCGGCGTGCTCACCTTGTTGGATAAGAACACGACGATGACCGTGAAGTCCTCCTCGTCCAAGGATGAGACATGCGTAGCCTTGGCCTCCACCAAGGATGCAGCCGGTTGGGTAGCAAGCGAGAAGTCCTATCAGCGCATCAGCGGTTTGACTTCTTGGACCGAGCTCGGCGTTCAGAAGGGTGAGCCCACCAAGAACCAATCGGGCTCGTCGGATGACGCCAACGAGGTGGCATTCAAAGACTCCGATATGTGGACTTCCGTGAAGTGCGGCAATGGTTCGGTGATCTTTGATAGCAAAGATCCCGCCGCTTCGACCGTGGCCATCATGGATCTCGGCTCACATAAGGCGTCCGCCACTATCAGCATGCACTGGGTGCGCTCTGAAGTTCCCGATTTCGCCATGCCGTTCTACCTGTCCGGCGGTCTGCTGGCGGTAATCGCGGTGTTGTGTGCGTCCGTGTTCGCCATGCCTCCGCATAAGCGCCGTAAGCGCATTGTGGAGGGCAAGGCCACTGCGTCAACGGGGCCGTCGTTCGCGGAACAGGTTGAACAGGGAATTATTGGCAACGGCTCGATTCCGGCTGAAGTGCCGCCGACCGGCCGTAAGCGTCGCCGCCATGCCGCACACCGTCGCGGTTCCAAGAAGACCGTGCCCGCCGAGTCGGCCGAATCTCCCACGATTATCGATCCCGCGTCCCGCAATTTGGTCGCCGATCAGCAGTCCGGCGAAGCGGGGGAGACCGAGACGATGCCGGATACCGAGTCGACATCAGTGATTTCTCCTGATGAGTTGCAGGCATACTTCTCCCGTTTGGCTCAGGAAGTCAATGACAGTGAAGCCTCGGATAGTGCTGCGGCCGATGATGTGGACAACCAGGAGGAGAACTGATGAGCATGCGTTGGAACAAACTGTGCGTCGCCGCCCTCTCCGTTGCCGCGCTGATTATGCCGTTGGCCGCTTGCGAAGGTCAGCTGCCCACCCCGGCCGCTGACTCATCCACCAAGGCTCAGCCGGATTTGACTGAGGCGCAGGAGAAGAAGATTCGTGCCAAGATTTTGGAAACGATCGATCAGGCCGACGCGGCTCGATCCGCGGACGGCTATAAGGCCGTGATGGGCGGGCCTCAACTGGAGATTCGCACCAGCCAGGCCACCATTGCCCAGAAAAGCGGCTCGATGTCCAAGTATGCGACCATTCCTAAGGACATCGCCCAGGTGGTGATTCCCACGGATGACGGCTGGCCGCGCTCGGTATTCACCATCACCACCACTACCGAAGACCAGCAGTCCAAGCGTTTATTGGTGCTGAATCAGGAATCAGCCCGTCAGAATTACAAGCTGATGGCCATGGCACGTCTGTTTGAGGGAGCGCAGCTGCCGAAGTTCGAGGTGCCGACCATCGGTTCGAGAATGGGCACCGATAAGGATGAGAATCTGGTGGACACGCCTGCCGATGCGTTGACCCAGTATGCCGATGTGCTGCAGAACGGTGCGAATAGCAAGTTCGCCTCGCAATTCGCGGATGACCAGCTGCGCCAGAAGATTGCCGAACTGACCAACACCGTGCAGGAAGGCATCGCCCGCAACAACGGTACGCAGGAGCAGACCTTCACTGCCGCGCCCGACCAGATGTGGGTGATGCGCACGGCTGATGGTGGCGATTTGGTCGTGGGTCGTGTCGATTCCGTATGGACACGTCAGGCCGGTGACGGGCGCGAATCCCAGCCCGCCTCCGATGATGAGAAGATTCTGTTCAACAGCGATAAATACACCAGCACCATGAAGGTTACGTACGTGAACGTGGTGGCGTTGTACATTCCTTTGGCCAACTCCGGTCAGCAGATCACCGCCGTGGGAGCCGACCGCACCCCGGTCAAGGTCGAGGCGCTGTAAGTTTCCCACCACGTAGTAATTTCCCCACCGCGATGTCAGACGAATTTTGCCTTTCGTGGAATAACGCCGTTTTGGGTAACCACGTGGTGGACGATTCACTACGTGGTGGGAATTTCACCGCGTAGTGGAAGAATGGCTACGCGGTGGGAATCGGCACTACAATCGATTCCAGCATTGTTTGATTGTCGGGCGTGCGAATCGTGCGCGTACATGTGGAGGCATATATGGCTGATCAGCAGCAGTTCAATCCAGGAGTATCGTTGGCGGGTGCTGTCGATTTGGAAGCGCTGAAGCATCAGGTCAAGGCTGAGCCAGGACAGGCTGGCGGCGCACCGGCAGCTGGTGGATATGTGATCGACACCACCGAGAACACCTTCCAGGCGATGGTGCAGACCTCCGCCACGTTCCCGATTCTGCTGTTGCTGTGGGTGCCCACTGACGACCGTCTTTTCTCGATGGCTCGCGCGCTGGGCGATGCGGTAAATGGTCTCAATGGCCAGATTCAGCTCTCCCGCATTGACATCGCGACTAATCCTTCGATCGCACAGGCACTGCAAGTGCAAGGTGCGCCGGCATTGTTCGCGCTGATTTCCGGTCGCCCGATGCCGTTGTTGCAGGGCCTGCCTGGTGATGATGAGCTGAAGCAGCTTACCGATGAGGTGATTCCCAAGATTATTCAGGCCGCGGCCCAGTCCGGCGTGACCGGCACTGCGCCGTATTCCGGCGATCCTGATTCCGATGCTGCCGCGAGTACCGGTGCGACTGGTGCTGATACGGAGCAGGTGCCTCCCGAGCACGCTGAGGCTCATCGCTTGGCCGAGGAAGGCGACTACGCCGGTGCCGCCGCTGAATATGCACGTGTTATGGAATCCGATCCGTCTGATGCGCTGGCCGCCCGCGAACATGCCAAGGCGCTTTTGCTGGCCCGTTCCGGTTCCGCGGATGTGCGCGAGGTGCGTGCCGCCGCAGCCGCTGCGCCCGACGATGTGGAAGCGCAACTGGCCGTGGCTGATATCGATATGATTGGCGGCCAGATTCAGGATGCTTTTGACCGTCTGCTTGACTTCTTGGCCGCAGGCCATAAGGGCGATCTCGAGGCGGTGCGTCAGCGCCTGCTCGAGTACTTCACCATCCCCGAACCGACCGACCCGCGCCTAGCTCGTGCCCGTCGCCGTCTCGCAACCCTGATGTACTGATTTTCCTTGGCTTCCCTCGAGTGAGGCCGAGCCGTGAAGCAAACAGCCCGGTGGGCTGTTTGTAGGCGAGGGCGAGACGATAGCCGAGCCAGAAAGCTGCGGGGCAAAGCCCGTCCTTAATTGCGGCTGAGCTGGCTGTTACGCCATCCGGTTTTTCCCGAAGTGCTGCTGGAATCGCGGCCCGTCCAAGGCCAGCTCCTCTTCAAAGTCGTCGGCCCATGTGCTGAACGGCTTGGCAGCCAGTCCGTCATTGTTGAATCGCGCCTGATCGGTGATTTCGGTAACGCAGAACTTCGGAATCGTCAGATTGGTTACTGGTCCCGATCGTTCGGCCTCGGCCACGATAAGAGGCGCATTGAGCCCGCCAAACACATCCACACTCCAGCCGTCCTCCGCAATCCATACGGAAT
The DNA here is from genome assembly GCF_023656805.1 of Bifidobacterium sp. M3-N-101. Classification (NCBI taxonomy): domain Bacteria; kingdom Bacillati; phylum Actinomycetota; class Actinomycetes; order Bifidobacteriales; family Bifidobacteriaceae; genus Bifidobacterium; species Bifidobacterium sp. M3-N-101. Next base: position 14,153 of record NZ_JAMOKQ010000002.1, on the reverse strand, counting down.
AGCGGTTCTTGATAACCACTTCGCCGCCGCGCTTGATGAGTTCCGCGGCAATGCGGGCGTCAATCTCACGCTCCACTTCATATCGGGTGCCGCCCACGGACGGTCCCTTAACGGTAACGAAGGCCTCCGAGAACTGCTCGCGGTGCTCATCCAGCACGGCAATCGGGTCGATGTCAGGGGTCATATTGACGCTCACCTTGTGTGAGACCAACCTGACGCGCAGCGCATAGTTGTCGGCATGCACGTAGTAGCTCTGGATGATGAGGGCCGGGATGTCGCCGTCGTTGTATTCGTCTGGCAGCTCGCGGCAGAAGAAGCGGCGTTCGTATTCGAAGTCATCTGTAGGTTCCGACATAACCCCATTGTAGAGCCGTTTACGGCGTTTCCCTAGGTTTTGCCGGTGATTGGCCTCACAATATGGTCATGATGCCGGCTGGGCTGCGCTGATGATAGTGGCTTGGGCGCGGGTGATGGTTGGTGTACAGTAAAGAAGTTGCTCGGGTTTGTAGCTCAGTGGATAGAGCGTCTGTCTCCGGAACAGAAGGTCGTGGGTTCGATCCCCATCAAGCCCACCGGTGGGGCTTTCGGCATATGTCGAAAGCCCTTTTTTCATGCTCGCTCAGGGTTCCCTGAGTTTTCCCTGAGGGCATCCATGAATACCCCATGGAATGCTGTTGTGCTGGGTTTTAAGAGCGCATAATGAAGTGGATTGAGGTCATGGAACTCACCCCATGAGGAGGTGTGCGATGATCCGGAACGGGTCGCAGCGGCATTGGTCGGTTCACTTGCTCGCTATGGTACTGGCGCTGTCTCTGGTGACGGGATTCGCGGTTACGGCGGGCCTGCGTGTGCGCCGCAAGGAACAGCCGTTCTGGCATATGTGGTGAAGCATCCCGGAAGCGCTCTGCTGCATATCGCCCGGGCGGTGAGGCGGAATATGGCCGCATGGCGGGCAGTGGCATCCGTAAGCGTGCCTGCGCTCGGTAAACTGCTACGTAATCGGGTTCGCTAATCCAACAAGAGGAGCACATAATGAGCGAGAAGATGGAAGCCGTAGCTACTTCGGAGGCCCCGGCCGCGCTGGGCGCGTACAGCCAGGCGGTGAAGGCCAATGGTTTCGTGTTCGTGTCCGGTCAGCTGGGTATTGATCCGACCACCGGTGAGCTGGCAGGGGATACCGCGGGCGAGCAGGCCGCGCAGGCGTTGAAGAACATCAAGCATATTCTCGACACCGCCGGTACTGGCATTGAGCATGTGTGCCGTGCCACCATTTACCTGAAGAACGTTGAGGACTTCAAGGAAGTGGACGCTCGCTACGCCGAGGTGTTCATCGGTTCCGTGAAGCCCGCACGTGTGGCCTTTGGCAACAACATGATTCCCAAGGGTGCACTGGTGGAGATCGACGCCATCGCCGTGGAGTGACGTATTTGCCCCCGCTGGCGGGGGCTGCCCGGCAATAGTCGGACGGAGGGGGTGGTTTTGGCCGTGAGCTGAGACCACCCCCAGTCAGATGTGCTGACGGCATCCACCAGCGGGGCTGGTAATGCATGGTTTGGGCGTCGGTTCGTGCCACAATAGTGACCATGGCATCCAAAGGAAAACCGTCGCCGCGTTCGGCTGTGAGCCCGCTGAGCAACGAACAGGTCAAGCGTCTGGCAGGCAGCCATACACTCGTGGACCCCACCAATTACTATCCGACTGGTCCGCGTACGCCGAACCAGCCGGAGATCAACGCCCAGAACCCCAAGGCCACCAAGCGACTGCTGGCCGGTGTTTCCGTGGTATTCCGCGCTAGTTGCAAGACCAAGGCATGGGGTCTTGACCATGTACCGGAAACCGGCCCGTTCATTACCGCGGCCAGCCACATCACCATGTTCGATGTGTTCGTGCCGATGATGAGCCTGTTCCACATGGGCCGTCGCCCGCGTTACATGGCCAAGGCCGAGATGGCCAAGTGGCCGCTGATCGGCAAATGGTTCCAATTGGTCGGCATGCAGCCGGTGCAGCGTCGCTCCGGCAAGGCCAAGCAGATCGAGGAGACCTCAATCGATATTCTTACTTCCGGCCGCCCCCTCACCGTTTGGCCGGAAGGCACGGTGACCCGCGATCCGAAGAAATGGGTGATGAGCATCAAGGAGGGTGTAGGATACATTGCGCTTGAAGCCTCCCGCAGACTTGGCCATCAAGTGCCGCTCTACCCTGCAGTGACGTGGGGCGCGGCTTCCATCAACCACTGGTGGCCGTGGCCTCGCAAGAATGTGGTGATGTGCTACGACGAGGCGCTCGATTATTCCGATCTGCTTGTTGACATGGATTCCTGGGGCGATGAACCGCCCGCCGAGGCCGTGGACGAATTGATGTGGCGCGTATTCAAGCGCATGAACACGGTGTTGGAGGAGATTCGCGGCGAGCGATTCCCGGCAGAAGGCTATTGGGATTACCGTTCCATGAGCCGTAAGCCGTGGCCCGAGGCTGGTGGCCAGTTCCCGGCGGTGGAGTAGCATAACGCACAGTTGCGCGCAGCGAAAATAGGAATTTGATATGGGTAGGAAAATAACGGTTCTCGGTGCAGGAGTATGGACGGAGCCGTAAAGGCGACAGCCCGGTGGGCTGTCGGTAGGCGACGCCGAACGACGATAGCCGTGAGGTAGAAAAACAGCACTCCATGCGACAAGCGAAGGTAGGAATTTGATATGGGTAGGAAAATAACGGTTCTCGGTGCAGGGGCATGGGGTACTGCTTTCGGCCAGGTGCTGGCGGATGCCGGCAATGACGTGACCATGTGGGCCCGTGAACCGGAAATCGTCGAGGATATCCGGGACAATCGGCGCAATGGTGTTCGCCTGCCGTCTGTCAAGAAGCTGCCGGATGCCATCACCGCCACTGGCAATCGCGCCGAAGCCGTCAAGGATGCCGATATTGTGGTCGTGGCCATCGCCGCCCAGTTCGCCCGTGTGGCACTCGTTGAGTTCAGGGGATTGATTCCCGAGCATGCCATCGTGGTCAGCCTGATGAAGGGCATCGAGCGTAACACCAACAAGCGCATGGATGAAGTGGTTCGTGAGACCCTTGATTTGCCGGCTGACCGCTTTGCCGCCATCTCCGGCCCGAACCTGTCCAAGGAAATCGCCGATCGTCATCCCGCAGCCACCGTGGTGGCCTGCGAGAACATCGACAACGCCACCATCGTGGCCGAGGCCTGCACCACCAAATACTTCAAGGCGTTCGTGACCACTGATGTCATTGGTCTGGAAATGTGCGGCAGCCTGAAGAACGTGACCGCGCTCGCCGTGGGTATGGCTCGTGGTGCCGGTTACGGTGAGAACACCGCCGCCATGATCGAGACCCGCGGACTTGCCGAGCTCACTGCTCTGGGTGCTGCGGCAGGCGCCGATCCCAAGACCTTCTTTGGGCTGGCGGGTGTGGGCGATCTCATCGCCACCTGTGGCTCGCCGCTTTCCCGCAACTACACGTTTGGCTCCAACCTCGGCAAGGGGCTGAGCGTGGAAGAAGCCACTAAGGTCAGCAATGGCGTGGCGGAGGGTGTGCCTACCACGGATGCGGTGGTGGCTTTGGGCAATCAGCTTGACGTGCCCACTCCGTTGGCCTATCAGATGAGCCGTGTGCTCAATGAGGGCATTTCCTGTGCGGAAATGCTTGCCGGGCTTTTCGGGCGTGAAATCACTGTCGAGTAGACTCATAGCAGATTAAAAGTTTCGTTCAGCAGTCAAAGGATGGTTATGGCCAAGAAACGTATTGTGGTGCTCTATGGTGGGCGTGCGGATGAACATTCGATTTCCTGCATCTCCACGGCCGGCGTGCTGGCGGCTATGGATACCGAACGTTTCGAGCCGATTCCGGTGGGCATCACCAAGGACGGCAAGTGGATTATCGACGGTGAGGATCCGCGCGGCTGGAATCTGGACGGCGACGAGCTGCCGACCGTGAAGATCACGCCGAAATCCCGTCCGGTGATTCTCGACCCCTCGCGAGGCAAGGACGGTTTCTTTGCCGGTGAGCCGGATCATCTCCGCAATGCCGACTCCGGTTTTGGCACCAGCTTTGTGAGCTTGTCCGATCCTGAGATACATCACGTGCTGACCTCGCTGGGGCATGTCGATGCGGTGCTGCCTGTGCTGCATGGCCCTTACGGCGAGGACGGCACGGTGCAGGGTCTTCTCGAGATGATGGGTGTGCCGTATGTGGGCTGTGGCGTGTTCGCCTCTGCCGCCTGCATGGATAAGCACTACACCAAAGTGGTGCTCAACGCTGCCGGTATTCCGACGGCTCCCGGCATTATGGTGGATGCGCGCGAGTTCACTGCAGCCGATGTGGTCGCCCAGATCGAGGCAGCCGGATTGGCTTATCCGCTGTTCGTCAAGCCTTCCCGTGCTGGATCCAGCTTTGGCGTCACCAAGGTGGATAAAGCCGAGGATCTGGAAACCCAGCAGGACCGTGTGGCCGCTGCCATCGCCACGGCCGGTGAGCATGACTGGAAGGTGCTCATCGAGCAGGGCATCGACGGCCGCGAGATCGAATGCGCCGTGCTGTGCCCGAAGGCGGGCGATGAGCCCGAGGCCAGCTGGCCCGGCGAAATCGTGCTTGACCACCAGAATGACGACCAGTTCTATGATTTCGATTCCAAGTACATGGATGCTTCCGCCAGCCATGTGGAAGTGCCGGCCAACCTGCCCGTCAGCGTGCTTGAGGATGTACGCGACGTGGCTCGCCGTGCGTTCAAGGCCGTAGATGGAGCGGGTCTGAGCCGCGTGGATACCTTCGTGACTCCGGACGGCACCGTGATGGTCAACGAGATCAACACCATGCCTGGCTTCACGCCGATTTCCATGTATCCCAAGGCGTGGGACGCCACGGGTGTGGGATACACCGAACTCATCACCCGTCTGATCGAAGGCGTGTTGAAGTAATCTCGCAACAGCGACTGCGTGGCTTCCCTCCTTGGGAAGCCATTTTTTTTTTTGACGTATGGCCGTCGAGCGTCAACAGTTCATGCAGAGTTTTCCTGAGTTCAGCCAACGTATGGCAAATGGCGAATGCAATTCACTTTCACGCCAGTGTCCGGACAGATTGGACGCATAGTTTCTTTTCTTGGGATTACGGGCTGCGCGCATGCCGCGCAACGAGCCCGGTTCCCCAGACCGTTTCCGTCTGGATGATGTTGAGAAAAGGAACATTATGAACAACCTGAGTAAGATCGCGGCCGGCTCCCTTGCCGCCGTGCTTGCATTCTCCATGGCCGCCTGCGGCTCCAGCAGCGCCTCCTCCGATGGCGCCGGCGAAAGCGCCGGCAAGGCCGTCACCGTGAACGGGAAGTCCGCCAAGGCCACTTCCCTCGCCGACTTCGGTACTATGGAAGACCTCGAAAAGGCCGCCAAGGAAGAGGGTGCGCTGAACGTCATCGCGCTGCCGCACGACTGGTCCAACTACGGCGAGGTCATCGAGGGCTTCAAGAAGAAGTACCCGGAGATCAAGGTCACCGAGCTCAACCCGAACGCTTCCTCCAAGGAAGAGCTTGACGCCGCCAAGACCAACAAGGGCACCGACGCCGCCCCCGACGTGTTCGATGTCGGCCAGGCCATCGCCGCCACTTCCACCGATAGCTTCGCTCCGTACAAGGTGCAGGCCTGGGACAAGATTCCGGACACCGCCAAGGATGCCGACGGCGCCTACTACGCCGACTACACCGGCATCATGTCCGTGGGCTGGAATGCCGATAAGTACGGTGAGATCAACTCTCTGGACGATTTGCTCGATTCCAAGTTCGCCGGCACGGTGTCCTTGAACGGCAAACCCGCCGAAGCCGGTGCCGCCTTCAACGGCTACCTGATGGTCAACCAGCTCGCAGGCGGCGACATCAATAACCTGCAGCCTGGTCTTGACTTCTTCAAGAAGCTGCAGGAAGCCGGCAACCTGACCACCGTGGACGTGACCAACGGCACCATCGACTCCGGCCAGACCGGTGTGGTGTTCGACTGGACCTACAATCAGGCTTCCTACAAGAAGGAGCTCAAGGATAAGGGCGTGAACTGGAAGTACAAGACCTTCCCGAAGGCCCAGGTCGTGAGCTACTACAACCAGGCCATCAACAAGGACGCGCCGCACCCGGCCGCCGCCCGCCTGTGGGAGGAGTACCTGTACACCGCCGATGCCCAGAACCTGTGGTTCAAAGGCGGCGCCAACCCGGTGCTGCTCGACTCCATGAAGGAAGACGGCACCGTTGATCAGGACACCCTGAAGGACGCCATCACTATCGAAGGCGACCCGGTCTCCTACACCAACGATGACTCCACCCGCATCACCGAGTGGCTCCAGAACAACTGGGACAAGACGATCGGCAACTGAGGTTACCTCGCATGACTGCCGCAATCGCACAGAACGGACCTGCTGCCGCCAAGGCCGCGGGTCCGTCCGCTACTCCCTCCGCCGCCTCGTCCGTGCTGGCGAAGCATCGTCAGGAGCTGGGCACGCTTGCCTCCACGCTCCCGTTCTTTGCCTACACCGCCTGCTTCCTGCTGGCTCCCACCGTGATTGTGGTGGTGGGTGCTTTCCAGGATCGCAGCGGCGGTTTCACGCTCTCGAATTTCAATAAGATGTTCGAAGCCAACACCGTCGCCGCATTCGGCACCTCGATTCTGGTGTCCGTGGCATCTTCCGTGATTGGTGCGGTGGTGGGTGCGCTCGCCTCCTACGCGCTGGTCATCGGCGCCAAACCGAACGGTCTGCTGCGTCGCATGATCTCCGCCATCTCCTCGGTGCTCGCCCAGTTCGGCGGTGTGATGCTTGCGTTCGCGTTCATCGCCACCATCGGCATTAACGGCATCGGCACCATGCTCATCAAGACTCTGACCGGCTACACGGTGAACCCGAACTGGCTGAGCTCGCTGCCCGGTCTGATCACCATCTACTGCTACTTCCAGATTCCGCTGATGATTATCATCTTCCTGCCCGCAGTCGATTCGATTCGCCCGCAATGGCGTGAGGCCTGCGAATCATTGGGCGGCAATACGTTCCAGTACTGGACGCGTGTGGCCTGTCCGATTCTGGCTCCCCGCTTCATCTCCGCGTTCCTGCTGCTGTTCGCCTCCGCGTTCTCCGCATACGCCACTGCCGCAGCCCTGTTCTCGCAGCGTTCGATTCTGGTGCCGCTGATGATTCAGGGTGCCATGCGCAATGAGATGGATCCTAACCAGCAGGGCTTTGCCCAAGTGCTGGCATTCGCAATGATCATCGTCGTGGCCATCGTCATGCTGCTGAGCCACGCTGTGGAAAAGAGGGCCGGACGTTGGCAGTGAATGCAGAAGATACCCGCGCGTTCGATACTGACGGCATCGCCGGTGCCGTCGTCGCGTCCACCGTAACGTTCCCCAAGCCCCCGCAGCTGCGCGCCGCACGCCGAGCCAAGCAAAGCGTCATCAAATTCGTGATTTTGTTCGTCACGCTGGCGTTCCTGTTCGTGCCGTTGCTGGCCATGCTCATCTTCACCCTGCGTCATCCGCTCTCCGGCCGCTGGTCGGCGGCTCCCTGGATTGCGATCTTCACCGGCAACGGCGAATCGTTGGGTGCCGACCTGACAGTACTGTGGCAGGGCGTTGGCACTTCGCTGGCGCTGAGCGCGGTCACTGTGGTGATCATGCTGTTGCTGCTGGTGCCCACCATGGTTATCGTGCACATTCGCTCCAAAGCCTTGGAACGCGCAATCGAATGGGTGGCCACCTTGCCGCTGACCATCCCGGCCATCGTACTGGTCGTCGGCCTTGGCCCGATCTACCGCTGGCTGTCTGCCGACGTGCTGAGCACCAACCCGATCTGGCTGTGCTTCGCCTACGTGATCCTCGTCATGCCGTTCGCGTTCCGCGCCATCGCCGTGGGGCTCAACTCCATCGATGTCAAGACCCTGGTCGAGGCCTCCCGTTCGCTCGGCGCCTCCTGGCCCAAGGTGTTCTTCAAGGTGATCATCCCGAACCTGTGGCAGTCGATTCTGTCGGCATCCTTCATCTCCATCGCCGTGGTGCTGGGCGAATACACCGTCGCCTCGCTGCTCGGCCGCATGAACCTGCAGGTCGCGCTCTACCAGCTCGGCCAGTCCAATTCACAAATCTCCACCGCCATGTCGCTGCTGGCTCTGCTCTTCGGCGTGGTGCTGCTCGTTGCGCTCGACTTGATTTCTGATGCGATGCGCAAGTCCAAAGAAGGTAAATGATTATGTCTTTCCGTTCGATGTTTGGCCATGAGGCTTCGCATGAGGCCGTTGCCGATGTGGCTCCGACTGTCGGCACCGGCTCCGATGTGCAGCCCGTCGCCCCCGCGACTTCCGCGCAGACTGCCGCCGAGGATGCGTTCAAGAACGATCCCACCGCTACCCTCGAGGGCGTGTGCGGCAAGGACGTGACCAAGGCCGCCAAGGCTCTGCTCAAGGACACCGTCAAGCGCGGCGGTGGCTCCATTCAGATGCAGAACGTCATCAAGATCTACCCCGGCTCTACTGTGCATGCGCTTGACGATTTCAATCTGGACATCAAGCCCGGCGAAATGGTCGTGCTGCTCGGCGGCTCAGGCTGCGGCAAGTCCACCGCGCTGCGCTCGCTTGCCGGCCTCGAGGATATTCAGGGCGGCCGCATCATGGTCGGCGGCCAGGATGTCACCGGCGTGCCGGTCAACAAGCGAGAGATGGCCATGGTGTTCCAGGCTTACTCCCTCTTCCCTCACATGACCGCTCTCGAAAACGTGGAATTCGGTCTTGAAGTGCGTGGCATGGGCAAGGCCGAGCGTCGCAAGATTGCCATGGAGCAGCTTGAGCTCGTGGGGCTTGCCGATCAGGCCAAAAAGTACACACAGCAGATGTCCGGCGGCCAGCAGCAGCGTGTGGCCTTGGCTCGTGCATTGGCAGTCAAGCCGCGCGTGCTGCTGCTCGACGAGCCACTTTCCGCCCTCGACGCCAAGGTTCGTGTGCAGCTGCGTGATCAGATTCGCCGCATTCAGCTCAACACCGGCACCACCACCGTGTTCGTGACCCACGATCAGGAGGAAGCGTTGGCCGTGGCCGATCGTATCGGCGTGATGAACAAGGGCAAGATCGAGCAGATCGCCGCTCCGCAGGACCTGTATCAGCGCCCTGCCACTGAGTATGTGGCCACGTTCATTGGTTTGACTAACCGCCTGCCCGGAGCGTCCAATGGCGACGAGGCCGTGGTCTTCGGCCAGCGTGTGCCGCTGCTCGAAGGGTCGGCCAAGGGTGATTCCGTGGCCGTGCTGGTGCGCCCGGAGAATCTGACTCTGACCGCGGCCGCACAGCATGACTCCCACGTGGGTGAGCGTGCGCGCGTTGAGGTCATCCACTTCCTCGGCTCCTTGGTGCGTGTGGATACGGTGATCACCTCCGGCGAATACCAGCGCTGGAACAAGGGCGAGCAGCTCAAGGTCACGGTGCAGTTGCCGGCCAGCGAGTTGCCGGCTGGGCTCGCCGTCGGCGATGAGGTAGTCGTGGCTCCTCGCGCGGTCGCAGCGCTCGCTTGCTGAGCCTCGATGGGGGAATCAGCCGGCAGCGTATGATAACGAAAATTCACTGTCGGCCGTAGCTGCCGATGTGTGATGGTGTGGGACAACATAAAATAATCGCTGTTTTTTGCATGTTGTCCCACTGAATTTGGGACAACATGCCTGTCAAACGTTATACATGTGTGTTGTCCCATTGTGCTTCTTAGAAAATCGTTGCAATGACGCCATTCCACCGCCGCGGCCACATGGTGCGGTTTGAGGAGCGTGGGACGATACGCAAAAACAGCCTATTTTTGCATGTTGTCCCACGCGAAATGGCTATTGCCGCACAATTCCCGACTGGTATGCCTCTCGGTTTTAGCGCGGTTTTGAACATACTGCCGTATTCTTGAAGCGTGTGCATAGGCGGTCCTCGGACCGGTAATAAAGGGGAATCCATGAGCGAACCGCAGACGCCGCAAACCGAGCAGGGAACTCAAACAACGTTGCCGCAGCAGTCGGGTAACTGGTGGTTTGTGGCATATCGACGCTTTTCGATAGTGGGCGTGGCGCTCGCGATTATGGTGGCGTTTTGGATTGGGCTCAACATGCTGGCCACCGGTGCATTACATCAGTTTGCCGGTAACGATGTGCCTACGTGGGCGGTGTTGCTGGCCTCCTCGGGCCCGCTGTATCTGGTGGCCATGCCGCTCAGCATGCTGGTGTTCACGCGCGTGCCCGCCATCAGCACCCGCCAATTTGCCATGAAGCCGGGCGAATTCATCCCGCTTTTCATCATATGCATTCCTGTGATGTACCTCGGCAATATCATCGGCATGGTGCTGTCTGCCGACATCACCGATGGTCAGGCCACGAATCGTATCAATGATCTGGTGCTCGGCGGCAATGAGTGGGTGAATGCATTGTTTGTGGGACTGCTGGCGCCGATTTGCGAGGAATGGTTTTTCCGCAAGCAGATCATCTCCCGTCTGCGCAGGTACGGGGAAAAGACGGCTATCGTGTTCTCCGCACTGGCATTCGCGCTGTTCCACATGAATCTGTTCCAGTTCTTCTATGCCTTCGGTCTAGGCCTGATTTTCGGCTATGTGTACACGCGCACCTCTCGCCTGCGTTACTCGGTGCTGATGCACATGCTGATCAACCTCAATGGCTCCGTGCTGGCGCCGCTGATGCTCAAGCAGATTGATCCCAGAATCTTCAGCGGCACCATCAGTGAAGCCGAAATCATGAGCATGGTGCAAGGCGGCAGCGGTATGCGCGGATTGAGCATCATGATGCTGTACGGCATGGTGATGCTGGGTCTCCTGATTGCCGGTATCGTGCTGCTGATCGTCAAGCGCAGGAACTGGGAATTCTATCTGGCTCCCGAAGAGTTGCCTACCGGTTTGAAAGTGCGCACGACCTACGGCAATCCAGGTGTGGTCATCTATATACTGCTGACCGTTGGCCTGACTATCTGGATGCTATTGGCGTAAGCATTTTTTGGCGCCCCTCTTTGAGGGGAGCTGCCAGCAAAGCCGACTGAGGGGAGTCTCCGCGGTATCACGGTACTCCCCTCAGTCTCACTTCGTCTGGCAGCTCCCCTCAGAGAGGGAAGCCAAGATGGTTAGATGTTGTCTGCTGAGCCGCCGTCTTCGACAAGATAATCGGCTCCGGCGATGGCGCGCGCGGCGGCATCCGTCACAGTGGACAGCAGCACGCCTTCGCGTGCGAATACCAGTACTTGGCCGGTCATGCCATAAGGCGAGAAGCCGGTGAATTTGACCAGAGGCGGCTGCCCTTCCAAAGACACATTGGCGGTCGCCTTGGTCACACGGTCGAGGATATCCTGACTGACAGCGGCCGGATCGCTGGACGCTTTGGCGGTGAATTCCAGCGTCGACATGCCCTCACTCACCGGCGTCAACTTGGTCAGCGCTGCGGTATTCAGCACCGAGTTGGGAATGATCATCAAATCACCGTTGCGGGTGCGCACCGCGGTCTGCCGCCAGGTGATGTCATGCACAGTGCCGGTGACGCCTTGAACGGTCACCAAATCTCCGGGCTGGATCACGTGTCCTAGCATCAATCCGAATCCGCCGATGATGTTGGCAACGGTATCTTTCAGACCCAGTGAAATCGCCACGCCTCCAACGCCGAGGGCGGTGATCAGTGTGGTGGGATTAATGCCGAATACTGGTTGCAGCACCATTGCCGCGCCGGTGACCCAAATCGTTACACGCGCGAGGTTCACGAAAATCGAGGCACTGGGAATCTGCGAATTATCCAATACCTTGCGCAGAACGCGACTGACAAGCCGGTCGGTCACCAGCACGAGGACCAATACAATGGCCAACCACGTGAGTTTGCCGACGTTCGCTTGGAACCAGCGATCGATATTTCCTGCATATTCATCCATATGCCTTACTGTATCGGCCATCTCTGAAGAAGTTGTGAGAGACTCCTCAGCAGAGGAAGTATATACGGATTGCCTCCCTCTGACGAGGAATGTGGCTGCCGGAGGCGGTCGGAGGGGGAGACCAGTGCGGAAGATCAGTTATGCTGCCAGCAGCGTCACGCCGGTCATGGTCCAATTCCTCTATTCCTGATGCTCGCGGCAGGTTTGCCCGAGGCCGCGTGCCAGGCGAATCGGGTCGAGAATCTCATCCAGCTGTTCGGCGGGCAAGTCGGTGCGCTCGCCGGCCACTTCGCGCACGGTGCGGCCGGTATGCACGGCTTCGGCGGCGATGTCGGCTGCATGCTCATAGCCAATATAGTGATTGAGCGCGGCGGAAATCGACGGCGAGGACTGAGCGTAGGCGCGCCCGTTATCTGCGTTGATTTCAATGCCTTCCACGCAGTTGACGCGGAACGTCGTCATCGCGTTGGTCAGCAGCGCCATGCCGGTGAGCAGCTCATGCACCATCACCGGGTCAAAGGCATTGAGCTGCAGCTGACCTTCGGCCACGGCCCAGTTCACGGTCACGTCCATGCCGAAAATCATGAAACAGCATTGGTTGACGCATTCGGGAATAACCGGGTTCACCTTGGCTGGCATAATCGAGGACCCTGCCTGGCGTGCCGGCACATTGAGATCGTTGAACCCGCAGCGAGGGCCGGAGTTCAGCAGTCGCAGATCATCGGCGGCCTTCTTCAGATGCACGGCGAGGTTCTTTACGGCTGCGGATGTAGACACATACGCGCCCATATCGGTCATGGCAGCCACCGGATCAGGGGCGGCGGTAACCGGCAGACCCGTGATTTGCGCCAGATGCTTGGTGGCGGACTGGCGGAAGCGCAAATCGGCGCAAATACCGGTGCCGATAGCGGTGGCGCCGAGGTTGAGCTGGGCCAACAATGGCACTACGCGGTCGAACGCGGCCAAATCGGACTTCAGCAGTGTGGCGAATGCGTGGAATTCCTGGCCGTAGGTCATTGGCACGGCGTCTTGTAGCTGGGTGCGACCGATTGTCACATCATTGATGTGCTTGTCGGCCAAATCATGGAAGGCCTTGGCGAGTTTCTTGGTGGACTCGGCAAGCGGTCCCAGCGCGTCAATCAGTGCGAGCTTGCAGGCGGCCGGATAGGTGTCGTTGGTGGATTGCGATTCGTTGACATCGTCGTTCGGGTGAATGTATGAGTAGTCGCCACGCTGATGGCCGGCGATTTCTAGCGCGCGGTTGGCGATTACCTCGTTCATGTTCATGTTCGACGAAGTACCGGCGCCGCCCTGCATAACATCGACCGGGAACTGATCGGCCAGCTTGCCGGCCTCGATTTCCAGGCAGGCAGCACGGATGGCCTCGGCCTTGGAAACGTCGATGAGTCCCAGTTCCTCGTTGGCGATGGCGCAAGCGCGCTTGACTGTGGCGTAGGCGCGAACCAGCTCCGGATGCTGGCTGTCGGTGATGCCGGAGACCGGGAAGTTGCTGATGGCGCGCTGGGTGTGAATGCCCCAGTAGGCGTTTGCCGGCACTTCCATCTTGCCGATGCAGTCGTGTTCCAAACGGGTGTTGTTCGAAGTTTCGCTCATGTTTTCTATCTTCCTGTGCGTGAGGTGGAAACGCCAGCATTGTGCGGCGATTGCGCCTTGTGAGAAACCTCACGCGGGTTTATGCAAAGAGCCACGCCTGTTGCGGCGGAGCTCTTCGTTGGAGGATTGGATTAGGGTGTGTTTACACTAGTTGGGTTTTGGCTGTGTTTTTTCAGGTAGACGGCGATGAGGATGAGCTGGAGGTTGGCGAGGAAGGTCTCGTCGAGCCTGTCGTGGCGGGTGGAGGCCTTGCGGTGGTGCTTCATGCGGTTGAAGACGCGTTCGACCATGTTCCGCCCTCCCCGGGAGGCGCCGACGGACCGGGAGCCCTCTTTTTCGGCGCCCCGGCCGCGTGCCGGTGGACCTGTGGAATCTGCTGCGGCATGGCTTCGTGCCTTCGTTTCCAGTCGCGATTTGTTTTGTTTGGCGACAGAAAATCGTACACGGACACGGGCCATGCCCCTATCTCAAGCCCAGACCAAAGTACGCATAATTTCGGGCGTTGGGGGCTGCGGACATTTTCTTGGAGATGGTCACGCAGCCATTCCCTGGCTTTGACGGTATTGTACAGGACTCATCCAACCAAGCGACCGTTTGATGCGCTCGTGGTTGTACCAGCGGATGT
>NZ_JAMOKQ010000019.1:0-2443 GCF_023656805.1 Bifidobacterium sp. M3-N-101 | reverse complement strand
TGTTTTTAGTCAAGTCGGTGTTTCGTGTTTCGTCACTAATTTTTTTCGGTTTTCGGCATGAGGAGTGCCGGCCGGTGGTTTGTTTTACTGGTTGTCCGTCTTGCCGAACATGAGGGCTTGGCTGACGCGTCGGCTGGGGCCGGTGAATTCGATGAGGCGTCCGTGGTGGACGATGCGGTCGATGATCGCGGCGGCGAGTTTGTCGTCGGCGAAGATCGTCCCCCATTTGCTGAACTCGATGTTCGTGGTGAAGATGATGCTGCGACGTTCGTAGCTGCCGGCGATGATCTGGTAGAGGAGACGGGCCCCGTCGATGTCGAAGGGCACGTAGCCGAACTCGTCGAGGATGATCAGGTCGGCACGGGCGAGGTCCCCGAGCAGGCTGTCGAGGGCGCCGTCGCGTTTGGCCTTGCCGGGCTGGAGCACGAGCTCCGCGGTCTGCCGGAACCTCACGCTCCTGCCTTGCTCGATGGCGAGCATGCCCAGGGCGGTGGCCAGGTGGGTCTTTCCGCGTCCCGTCTTGCCGTAGAACACGAGGTCCTGCGCCTTGGCCGCGAAATCGAGGCCGGTCAGCTGCTCCTTGGTGTATCCGTCGGGCAGGCGCACGTTCGCGAAGTCGTAGCCGTCGAGGCTTTTGGGCACCGGGAACCGGGCCTGGCGCATGAGCCTTGCCCGTTTGGAGGCCTCCCTGTTGGCCGGTTCCGTGGCGAGCATGCGGTCGATGGCGTCCAGTTGGCGGGGCGTGGCCCATTCGAGCGTTTCGTCGATGGCGGCCTGCGAGATGAACAGGCTCCTCGCCCGCTCGCGCAGCGGGCCGGGGTCGGTCCGTCCGTTCTTCTGGTTCACTCGTCCTCCTTGGTGTAGGCGATGTCGTATTCGCTCAGGTCCACGGGGTCGTCGTAGGCCACGGGTCCCAGGCCCGAGGCGTGGCGTGCCGCGGCCAGACATACCCCGGCCCGGTCCGTGCCTCCGGTGGATTCGAGGATCTCGAGCATGCCGGCCACGGCCGCCCGCCAGCCGCTCTCGCCGTCGGCGTGCAGCAGGGCACGCAGGCCGTCGCGCCGCGTGGCCTCGTCCTGCGCGTCGATCCATTCGCGAAGCGGGTCGGGCATCGCGTCGCGCACCCGGCTGTTGCGCCAGGCCGCCGGCCGGTCGCACAACAGCCCGAGCTGGCTCGACGGGTCGCCGCTGTCGGTCGGCTTGTCCCCGTAGGACCTCGGATGCGTGATCACGCGTTTGCCTTCGGCATCGAGGATCTCCACCTCCAGGGCCCTCAGGCCGACGATCATCTCATGGCCGGCGTGTTCGGGTCCGGCCGCGTACCGGTGGCGGCCCTGGACGGTGATGTTGCCGTATTTGTCGGCCTTCATCCTCGTCCACGTGACCACGTCGAACGGCTTGGCGGGCAGGGGCGGCAGCGCCTTTCGGTCCTCGTCGAACAGGCCGGTCTGGCTCTCGCCCTTCCTGTGGTGGTCCTTGTCCCCCAGTCCGAGGCGGCGGCCGGGCAGGCGCAGGTTGAAGCTGTCGAGGTTCCATACGCCGGGCACCGGCACGAACGGCCTGCGGCGCACGGCCCCGACCCGGGCCTCGACGCCGCCCTTCTCGTGTCCCGAGTACGGGTTGCGGAACGCGTACTCGAACCCGTAGTGCGCCTGGAACGCCTGGAACAGGCGGGTCAGGCGGATCCTGCCGAACCATTTGCGTCCGACGCCGGCGGCGTTGTCATACACGATGCGTTCGGGCGCCCCGCCCAGCCATTCGAATAGGTTCCTGAGGGCCTGGCACGTGCACTCCGCGTTCTCCCCGGGCATCAGCCGGCTCGGCCCGATGTTCGAGTACGGGAAATCCAACACGAAATGCCGCATTCGCGTCACGACGCCCCGGTAGCGCACGTCGACCTGGCCGAAGTCCGCCTGGCATTCGCCCGGATGCCACGACAGGTCCAGGAAACCGGCCTCCCGCTCCGCCGCGGCCTCGCGCCTGAGCCGCGCCACGGTCCGGGTCACCGTCGACAACGACACCCCGGCCCCGTACTCGTCGCGCAACCGCTCATGGATGCGGGTCGCGGTATGCCGCTGCTTGCGCCAGGTCTCCCGGTCCTCGGCGAGCATGCCCTCGATCATGGGCAGCCACTCGTCGATCACCGAACCACGACGTCGCCTCACGGGCGGCCTGGCCGATAGGCCGTCGACCCTCAGATACTTGCGCACGGTCGGCTCGCTGACCCTCTCGCTGCGCGCTATCGAGGCGATGGACTCACCGTTCCTGCGACGCGAACGGATAGACTGTATCTGGGGCATGCTGATCATTGCCTTTCCGGACCTTTCCCGAATGGAACTAGAAGCACCATCAGGCTAAGGCCCACGGGTGGTCGGCATGCCTTTCCGCCTAAACCCGAAAAACCTTCGTGACTAAAACCTCAACTTCCTATTGAACAAAAACA
>NZ_JAMOKQ010000018.1:0-3411 GCF_023656805.1 Bifidobacterium sp. M3-N-101 | reverse complement strand
GGGTCTTGGTGGCTGGCCGTGTCCCATGTGGTTTCCCGGCTTAACGTTCCGGGTTATTTGAGGGTGTGTAGTTGTCGGAGTCGTTGCTCGCTGAGCCATGTCTCCTTGGAGGGGTCGGGGCCGGGGTTGGCCGCATCGACGGCTTTGCGCATCATGTCGAGGGTCGCGAACGCGTAGAACGCGCTGGTTGTGCTCATGCTTTCGTGGCCGAGCAGTTGCATGATGAGCGGTAGCGGCACGCCCTGTTGGTAGAGGTCCATGGCGCGGGTCCGGCGGATCAGGTGGCAGTGGACGCGTTCGGGCATGGACGGGCACGTCCCGCGGCGTGCTCTGGCCGCCGCGGTTTTGAGGATCTCGTCGATCCGGTCCACGGAGAGCGGCTGGATGGCGCCGTTCCTCGTCGAGTGGAACAACGGCCTGTCGCCGTCGCGCATGGACGGTCCGGGATGGAATTCCTCGAGGTAGGCGGCCAGGTGGGTTCGTGTCCTTTCTCCCAGGGGCACGACCCGGCTCTTGCCGCGTTTGCCGGTGAGCGTGACCCTGGCCGGCTTATCCATACCCACGTCCGCGATGGTCAGTGCGGCGAGTTCGCCGATCCTGGCGGCGGTGTCGTACATGAGGATCGGGAGCATGCGGTTCCTGCGCGATTTGGCGTCGCCGGTGCCCCATGCGGTCAGCAACGCTTTGGTGTGCTCCTCCCCGAGGTGGTCGACGGGTTTGCGCGCGGGTGGTTTGACACGTATGGCGGCCGCGTCGTTGCCCAGCGCGGTCAATGCCGGGTGTTCGAGGCCCGCGTGGTCGAGGAACACGCGCATCGTCGTCATCCTCAGCATGATGGTGCGGTCCGAGTACCCGCGCTCGGTCCGCATCCATTCGACCCACCGGCCCAGGCGCGCCCGGTCGAAATGCCCGAAACCGATGTGGCTGCGCTGCGTGCCTTCCGTGGTTTCGAGCCATCGGACGTAGGATTCCAGGCCGATGCGGTACGCCTCGACGGTCTTCGGCGAGCTGCCCCGCACCTTGGGCAGCCAGTGGTGCAGCCAGTCGCGCGCGACTCGCCAGAAGTCCGGTTCACCGGAGCTGGCGGCCGTTTTCCTTGCCTTGCTCATGGTTCCTCCGTTTCCGGGACCACGCGTTCGGCGTCGGCGACGAGGTCCGCGTATCCGTCCATGAAATCGGGGCTGGCGTGCACGTAGTAGAGGGTGCTGTCGATGCCGGCGTGTCCCATGTAGGCCGCCAGATAGGGCAGCATCGCCATCACGTCCACGCCGTCGCGAGTCCACCGCTCGATGTTCGCGAACGCGAACCGGTGCCGGAAATCATAGGGCCTGGGCCGTTTGCCGGCTTGTGGCCACTCGAGCCCGGCCCGCGTCCAGACGCGGCGGAACACCACGCCGGGCATGCCCGGGGAGACCGGATTGCCGGTGGAGGTGACGAAGAACGCGGGACGGTCGTCTCCGAAGCGTTCGCGGGACCGTTGGTCGCATTCCAGCAGTTCGGCGGCGACCTCGTCGCCCACGGGCAGCCTGCGGCTGCGACCGGCCTTGGAATCGACCACGTCGATGGAACGGGCCTTGTGGTCGACGTGCCCGACGGCGAGTCTCCTGACCTCTCGGGTGCGCAGCCCGCAGCAGGCCATGAGCATGAAGAACGCGCGAGACTGCCACGCCCACGGCGACGGAGACTCCAACGTTCCCGCGGCCCGCAGGAACAGGGCGGCCTCGCGGTCCGTCAGCAGGTACGGCGTCGGACGCGGGGATCCGGCCTTCCACTGGTCGGAGAGCACGTACGCGTCGGGATCGTGGGCCAGTCGCATCCACCTGCCGAAGTCCCTGATGTACGAGAACCACGAGCGGCAACCCCCGGGATTCGCGTCGATCCTATGGGCGATCCATCGCTCCACGACGCCCCGCTCCAGACGCACGGCCCCGTGTTCGAGGCAATGCCGGTCGAACGAGCGCAGGACCTGGACGCGGGTGGCGCCATGCCTGCCCATGGACGCCTTGAAACGGATGTACTCCTCCAATTCGCCGGCGAGCGGGCCGACGAATCCGTGTTCCGTGGGTCTCATGACGATCCGCCTTCCGGCACGGGCAGCACGCACGCGAGCATTCCCCCGCGGTGCGTGGCCATGTAGACGCGTGTGGAATCGGGGTCGGCGTGGCCAAGCACCGCGCTGATCGTCGGCAACGGCGTGGCCGCCTCCAGCATCCTCGTCGCCGCGTTGCGCCGCAACAGCCTGGAACCGCCCCGGCGTCCGAGCCCGGCGTGCCGCATGACACGGCTGATCGCCTCGTACACCGATGAATGACCCCGAAGCGCGACATGGGGCGCCTTGTACCGCACGAACACACGGTCGTCGTCGGTGGCGGGCCTTTCGTCCAACAGCCAGGACGCCAGCCTCGCGGCCAGCGGTCCCGTCATCGGCACGGTCAACGGATTGCCCGTCTTTCGCTGCACCAGACCTATGCTCATGGAATCCCAATCCACGTCGGCGATCCTCAGACCGATCACATCGCATGCCCTCAGCCCGCACGTCAGCGACAGCAGGGTGATCGCCGCGTCCCTCGACGGCACCGACCGCGAGGCGCACGCCTCCAGCAAGCGGCGGTGCTCGTCGTCGGGCAACGTTCCCGCGATCGCGTGGGTCCTGCGTATGCCGGCCAGGCCGATCGCGTCCGCCAGGTCATCCCGCCCGAGCCATCTGAACAACGGGCGCAGGTCCGACGCGGCGTGCCGCATCGACGACTCCGACCAGCGTGAACGCAGCCCGGCCATGAACCCCAGCACATGCGAGCCATCCGAACCGTCCAACGACACGACCCCATGAGATTCCAGCCACGTGAGG
The DNA here is from genome assembly GCF_023656805.1 of Bifidobacterium sp. M3-N-101. Lineage (NCBI taxonomy): Bacteria > Bacillati > Actinomycetota > Actinomycetes > Bifidobacteriales > Bifidobacteriaceae > Bifidobacterium > Bifidobacterium sp. M3-N-101. Next base: position 563 of record NZ_JAMOKQ010000018.1, on the reverse strand, counting down.
AACAAGCCCGCCATCCGACGGTAATGCCCCACCGTCGCCGAAGCCAGTCCCGAACCGGCGAGATACGCCTCCCAACGCTCCATGACCACGGCCAAACCCGGAACCACCGGCTCCGCAAGCCTGCTCCTGCGCCACTTGCCCAGGTCCACCGAACCGGACCGCAGATACGAGTCGCACAAACGCGCCAGCCTGCCGTAATCGAACCACCGCTGCCTGCTGAAACCGCCCGTCCGCTCACTGAAGGTCGACGCGGCGAACCCCGCGCCCAACCCACGCGTGTACACCGCATCCGGGCCTCCGGCGTACCGTTCCAACGCCCTGATGGACTTGCGGTACTGGCCTATGGTGGATTCCATATAACCGGCCCCGTAAAGCGCGCGGACCACCTCGCCCGCGACATGGCCAACCGTCGTCTCACCCATGGCAAACTCCTTCGTTCGAATCAAATGGGACAAGACGAACATAACCCGGAACGTTAAGCCGGGAAACCACATGGGACACGGCCAGCCACCAAGACCCCGAACCGTTCCCCGGCTTAACAACAAACCCGGCTTAATCACTGT
>NZ_JAMOKQ010000017.1:1884-4669 GCF_023656805.1 Bifidobacterium sp. M3-N-101 | reverse complement strand
GGACGCGATGCGTTGGTTCGTCTTGTGTTCATCCCGTGCTCATTGTCGTGGGGGATGGTTCGCAGCAGGATCGATGCGTTCCAACCGGGGTTGGATTGTTGTGTTGCCTTTCGTCCGTTAGTACCGGTCGGCTCCACCCCTCGCGGGGCTTCCACGTCCGGCCTATCAACCACGTGTTCTGCATGGGGACTTCAAGGACCCGTAGTCCTATGGAATGCTTATCTTGGAGCAGGCTTCCCGCTTAGATGCTTTCAGCGGTTATCCCTTCCGAACGTAGCCAACCGGCCGTGCCACTGGCGTGACAACCGGCATACCAGAGGTTCGTCCACCCAGGTCCTCTCGTACTATGGGCAGGCCTCCTCAACATTCCGACGAGCGCAGAGGATAGAGACCAAACTGTCTCACGACGTTCTGAACCCAGCTCGCGTGCCGCTTTAATCGGCGAACAGCCGAACCCTTGGGACCTGCTCCAGCCCCAGGATGCGACGAGCCGACATCGAGGTGCCAAACCATCCCGTCGATATGGACTCTTGGGAATGATCAGCCTGTTATCCCCGGGGTACCTTTTATCCGTTGAGCGATGCCGCGTCCGTACACCGGCACCGGATCACTAGTTCCGACTTTCGTCCCTGCTCGACCCGTCAGTCTCGCAGTCAAGCTCCCTTGTGCACTTACACTCGCCACCCGATTGCCAACCGGGCTGAGGGAACCTTTGAGCGCCTCCGTTACTCTTTGGGAGGCAACCGCCCCAGTTAAACTACCCGCCAGGCACTGTCCCTGACCAGGATGACTGGTCGAGGTTAGACATCCAATGCGAACAGAGCGGTATTTCACCTTGCGGCTCCACCGCGGCTGGCGCCGTGGCTTCGAAGCCTTCCGCCTATGCTACACAATCCACACCGAATGCCAATACCAAGGTATAGTAAAGGTCCCGGGGTCTTTTCGTCCTTCTGCGCTTAACGAGCATCTTTACTCGTACTGCAATTTCGCCGAGCTCCTGGTCGAGACAGTGGGGAAGTCGTTACGCCATTCGTGCAGGTCGGAACTTACCCGACAAGGAATTTCGCTACCTTAGGATGGTTATAGTTACCACCGCCGTTTACCGGGGCTTGAATTCACCGCTTCGGCCGAGGCCTGACGGATCCTCTTAACCTTCCGGCACCGGGCAGGCGTCAGAGCGTATACAGCGGCTTGCGCCTTCGCACGCTCCTGTGTTTTTGGTAAACAGTCGCTACCCCCTGGTCTGTGCCACCCCCAAAAGCTCCGCGGGCAAGCCGCTTCACCATCGGGGGTCTCCCTTAAACCGAAGGAACGGGAGTGATTTGCCGAGTTCCTTGACCAGGATTCGCTCGATCGCTTTGGTATTCTCTACCTGACCACCAGTGTCGGTTTGGGGTACGGGCGGCACGCCGCCTCACGCCGAAGCTTTTCTCGGCAGCCGGGATCACCGGATATCGCGCCCAACGGCGCCCATCATCGCACCTCGCCCACGCGCCCCACGGATTTGCCTGTGGGACGGGCTGCGTGCTTGACCACGGAAGACCACCTCCGCGGCCGGCTACCCTTCTGCGTCACTCCCGCGCTGACCTACTACCGTTACGGTCCCAACAGGCCAGGGCATCCGGCTCCCGAAGGAGACGTGAGCCCGGACCCGGAGGTTAGTACTCGCGGATTCGGTTTTGTCGGTTGCATGCCGGTACGGGAATATCGACCCGTTCATCCATTCGACTACGCCTGTCGGCCTCGCCTTAGGACCCGACTCACCCAGGGACGATGAACGTGGCCCTGGAACCCTTGGTCGTCCAGCGGACGGGATCTTCACCCGTCTTTCGCTACTCATGTCTGCATTCTCACTCCCATGCGGTCCACGGCCGGCTTGCGCCGCCGCTTCGCCCCGCACGGGACGCTCTCCTACCCAGTAGCAAAGCTACTGCCGCGTCTTCGGTGGTGTGCTTGAGCCCCGCTACATTGTCGGCGCGGAACCACTAGACCAGTGAGCTGTTACGCACTCTTTCAAGGGTGGCTGCTTCTGAGCCAACCTCCTGGCTGTCTATGCGACTCCACATCCTTTCCCACTTAGCACACGCTTGGGGACCTTAGACGACGATCTGGGCTGTTTCCCTTTCGACGACGGAGCTTATCCCCCGCCGACTCACTGCCGGGATACGCATCACGGGTATTCGGAGTTTGGTTGCTGTTGGTACCCGATATGGGCCCGCAAGCATCCAGTCGCTCTACCCCCCGGATGTAATCGATCCGACGCTGCACCTAAATGCATTTCGGAGAGAACCAGCTATCACGGAATTTGATTGGCCTTTCACCCCTAGCCCCAAGTCATCCCCCCGGTTTTCAACCCAGGTGGGTTCGGTCCTCCACACGGTCTTACCCGCGCTTCAACCTGCTCAGGGCTAGATCATCCCGCTTCGGGTCCAGGACACGCGACTCAAACGCCTTTTAAGACTCGCCTTCGCTACGCATACCCCACACGGGTTATGCTCGCCACATGCCACTGACTCGCAGACTCATTTTTCGATAGGCACGCCGTCACCCCACAAGGGGGCCCCGACGGTTCGTAGGCGCATGGTTTCAGAGACTGTTTCACTCCCCTCCCGGGGTACTTTTCACCTTTCCCTCACGGTACTCGTTCGCTATCGGTCAGACAGGAATATTTAGGCTTATCCCACGGTCGGGACAGATTCGCACGGGATTCCACGGGGCCCGTGCTACTTGGGAGACGCGATCGCCAGACCATGCGCGTTCGGGTACGGGGCCCTCACCCTCTGCG
>NZ_JAMOKQ010000017.1:0-1784 GCF_023656805.1 Bifidobacterium sp. M3-N-101 | reverse complement strand
AAAAATAGAGTTCGATTCGAAATCAACAGCAAGAACGAGGAATCAAAGGAAACCCCGTCTTGCTCGCGTCCACTATCCAGTTCTCAAGCCACCACGCACCACCACGCCGTCCGGACGGAACCAGCCCGCCATCAGGCACGATGGGCATCGAATCGCGCCAGGCCGAAGCCTGGGGTGGCGATCCGGGAGCCCAAAAGCGCATCCGCACCACTCCCGCGGAACATCCCACGACGGACGAACCGAAAGCCCATGATCTCTTCCACACCAGCAGCCCCAAACCGCCGCGACTGCCGCGACGCCGGGGCTCGCACGCCGGACGAACATCCGGCCGTATTCTCCGTAGAAAGGAGGTGATCCAGCCGCACCTTCCGGTACGGCTACCTTGTTACGACTTAGTCCCAATCACGAGCCTCACCTTAGACGGCTCCCTCCCGCAAGGGGTTAGGCCACCGGCTTCGGGTGCTGCCCACTTTCATGACTTGACGGGCGGTGTGTACAAGGCCCGGGAACGCATTCACCGCGACGTTGCTGATTCGCGATTACTAGCGACTCCGCCTTCACGCAGTCGAGTTGCAGACTGCGATCCGAACTGAGACCGGTTTTCAGGGATCCGCTCCAGCTCGCGCTGTCGCATCCCGTTGTACCGGCCATTGTAGCATGCGTGAAGCCCTGGACGTAAGGGGCATGATGATCTGACGTCATCCCCACCTTCCTCCGAGTTAACCCCGGCGGTCCCCCGTGAGTTCCCGGCACAATCCGCTGGCAACACGGGGCGAGGGTTGCGCTCGTTGCGGGACTTAACCCAACATCTCACGACACGAGCTGACGACGACCATGCACCACCTGTGAACCCGCCCCGAAGGGAAACCCCATCTCTGGGATCGTCGGGAACATGTCAAGCCCAGGTAAGGTTCTTCGCGTTGCATCGAATTAATCCGCATGCTCCGCCGCTTGTGCGGGCCCCCGTCAATTTCTTTGAGTTTTAGCCTTGCGGCCGTACTCCCCAGGCGGGATGCTTAACGCGTTAGCTCCGACACGGAACCCGTGGAACGGGCCCCACATCCAGCATCCACCGTTTACGGCGTGGACTACCAGGGTATCTAATCCTGTTCGCTCCCCACGCTTTCGCTCCTCAGCGTCAGTAACGGCCCAGAGACCTGCCTTCGCCATTGGTGTTCTTCCCGATATCTACACATTCCACCGTTACACCGGGAATTCCAGTCTCCCCTACCGCACTCAAGCCCGCCCGTACCCGGCGCGGATCCACCGTTAAGCGATGGACTTTCACACCGGACGCGACGAACCGCCTACGAGCCCTTTACGCCCAATAATTCCGGATAACGCTTGCACCCTACGTATTACCGCGGCTGCTGGCACGTAGTTAGCCGGTGCTTATTCAACAGGTACACTCAACCGAAGCCTTGCTCCCTGATAAAAGAGGTTTACAACCCGAAGGCCTCCATCCCTCACGCGGCGTCGCTGCATCAGGCTTGCGCCCATTGTGCAATATTCCCCACTGCTGCCTCCCGTAGGAGTCTGGGCCGTATCTCAGTCCCAATGTGGCCGGTCGCCCTCTCAGGCCGGCTACCCGTCGAAGCCATGGTGGGCCGTTACCCCGCCATCAAGCTGATAGGACGCGACCCCATCCCATGCCGCAAAGGCTTTCCCAGAAGACCATGCGATCAACTGGAGCATCCGGCATTACCACCCGTTTCCAGGAGCTATTCCGGTGCATGGGGCAGGTCGGTCACGCATTACTCACCCGTTCGCCACTCTCACCACCA
>NZ_JAMOKQ010000016.1:0-7989 GCF_023656805.1 Bifidobacterium sp. M3-N-101 | reverse complement strand
ACCTTTCCCGAATGGAACTAGAAGCACCATCAGGCTAAGGCCCACGGGTGGTCGGCATGCCTTTCCGCCTAAACCCGAAAAACCTTCGTGACTAAAACCTCAACTTCCTATTGAACAAAAACATCGCATGCCCCGTACAGCGTGCTGATGAGCGTCTACCGGAAGGAGGATCCGTCCCACCTCTTGGAAGCCCTTGACAGCATGGTCAGCCAGACCGTTCCGCCGGAGGAGATTGTCTTGGTAGAGGACGGCATGACTGGTCCCCTGTACGCCGCAGTCGACACGTTCCGGAGTGGCCATCCCTGACTGCTGACGGTGGTCTCGTACGAGGAGAACTGCGGGCTCGGCCACGCCCTCGCGTCTGGCCTGCCCGAATGCCGCAATGAGATTGTCGCACGCATGGACTCCGATGACTACGCGTTCCCGACGCGCATGGAGGAACAACTCGGCGTGCTTTTGGGTGGGCATCTTGACATGGTCGGCTCCCAAGTCGCGGAATTCGTCACGGCCCCGGATGAGCCAATCGCCGAATCTTCTTTGCCTTGCGATAGCAAAGATATCGAAGCTTATTCGAAGAAACGCAACCCGTTCAGACATCCGACCATGGTGTTCCGTAAAAGCAGGGCCCTGCAGGCTGGCAACTACAGCGGCGAGTAACTGTATTTCGAGGACTGGGACCTGTTCAACCGCATGCTCGCGGACGGATGCAGGGCGCGCAACATAAACGAGCCGCTGGTCGCCATGCGCGTGAGTCCAGATTTCTATGCCAGACGCGGCGGGCCGAAGTACCTGCCACATATCTGGAGGTTCAAGACCGCGCTGGAATCCTACGAGGCGAACCGGGGTCGCAGGGCAGACCGAGTCGAGCCGGTCCGCCAAAGAGGCTTCGACATCAAGCAGGCCGCCATGGAGCTTTGCGATTTTTATTCCTCACACGGCTCCGTTCCGTCCCAGACCGCAACCGACAACAGAACGCGAGGATTAGCATGATCGAACGAAAGATTTTCTCGAAAATCAAGAGCATCCTGCTCAAAAACGATCTCCTGTACTCGTTGGCATGCCGACACGGCAAGACTGTGCACGTCGACAACGCCAGAAGCACCCTTTCTTAGGCGTCGCCCAAGCCTGAAAGCCAGATGAATGTCACGCAGCGTCAAGATTGGGATACCTCTATTTCAGACTCGATCTCCAACAACTCGACTATAGACGTTTCCGTGATTGTTCCTTGCTATAAAGTCGAACAGTTCGTACGTGATTGCATCAAGTCCATAACTGAACAACGGACTTCGGCAAACTTCGAGATTCTGGCGATTGATGACGGCTCTCCGGATAAGACCGGCATAATCTTGGACGAGCTCGCAAAGACTGATTCTCGCATCAGGGTCATCCATCAAGACAATCGTGGACTTTCTGGCGCCCGGAACACTGGTATCGGCCTCGCGCGAGGCGAAACTCTCATGTTCGTCGACTCGGATGACATTTGGACCCCGATGCTATAGAGGAACTGTATTCCGCGTTCCGAGAGGCGAATTGCGATTTCGTTACAGCCTCATACAGCATGATGAATCAGGACGGAATCAAAGTGCATCCCATTCAAGGCAGGAGAACGCGCGGCGCCCCTGGTCGAGACTGTATTCGAAGAGAGTGTGGCGGAATCTGAGGTTCCCGGAAGACTACTGGTTCGAGGACACCGTCCAGATGTTCTGTATCGACACGCAGTACACAGAGCGATATATCGACAAGCATCTCTATCGCTACTGCGTGAATCACGGCGGGATCACCGCGAACGCGTCCTCCAGCAAAAAGGGATTGGATTCCTATTGGATATGCGAGGAGATGCTCGACTGGTGCCGGAAACTAGGAGTCCCTTTCGATCGGAAGCTCTATAAATCCACGATCGAGCAGCTCGGTCCGCTCACCTGGAAAAGATGCATGGCTCTGACCCGCGACGAGCACGAGGCGTTGTTCACGGTCATGTGCGACCGGCTCGCATCGATAGCGGAGTTCGAGGCCATGCGCACTTCCAGGCGGGACGCATGGCCCGATCTGGAATGCGCCTTGCGTACAAGGAATTACGGACTCTACAAGGCCGCTGTAGCAAGACTGTTATAGCTGTGCACCGTGCCCAACATCTTGGAATTATTCCGTCGCAAGGAAAACAATGAAACCAACCACACAGACCATTCTCATCTCCGTCATCATTCCGGCTTTCAACTGCGAAGCGACGATAGGGCGTTGTCTTCAGAGTCTGATTGACCAAACTCTTTTCAAGAATCTGGAGATACTTGTAATTGATGATGGGTCAACAGACAGAACATGTGAAATCGTCGAATCGTTTGCTATCCAAAATACTGAAATACATCTTGTAAAACAAACAAATAGTGGCCCAGCAGCTGCTCGAAACAGGGGACTTGATCGGGCTCGCGGCGAATTCTTTTCTTTCGTGGACTCAGACGATTACGTCGATATAGATTATTTCGAAAAAATGCTTTCTTATGCAGATGAAACCGTTGCAATAGTTAACGCTGAGGCTAATAGAGTCAGTACTGATGGTAGCGTGGTCCCTTTCCCTCAAAGGGAATTATTCAAGACGTGGCCGTCAACAATACTTACGGTTTTTTCTCTCAATATTCTCATGAGGTTGTTTGGGCGTGTTTGTACCGGACTCCCAAGATGAAAAAACCGATTTGAGACGGATCTGACAATTGGTGAGGATACAGTCTTTTATCATAGGCGCCTCGTTGCCGCTGGCGGATGTAGGTATACCGATTACGCAGGATATAATTACGTGCAGAATCCTGAATCCATTACACAAAAGAAAAGCAACTATTTCAAACGCCTTAAGGATGAGCCTTCCGCTTGGATAAGAGTGTCGGAAATGTTTCCATACGAAAAGCCAAAACAAACGGCCGTCGGCATTGCCTCATGGAAACTATCCAGCGCAGTTTTGCATATTGGTTTCAGTCGCGAACTATCAAATGTAGCGCACCTGGACGCGCAGCTCTTTAAGACAGGAATGAGACTGGCCTTGACGACGAGGAACGGAAAACGTTTATTGCAATCAATTCTTTCGCATTTGGGGGTGGAGCCGCTGTTGCGGATGCCTTGGACCCAGCGCTGCAGGGTCGATCGCGCGATGTCGTGCCCGGCCCCAATCTCCCGGGATGGCTTGCCGCTCCCGTTACGACTGCACGATCTGCCATTTGAACGCCTCGTCGTAGTGACGGGGATGTTTCGGGCCGGCCATCGTCGGCCTCCAATCCCATGTCATTCGTCACTCATCGGACTGTCTAATACATTGTAGCCAATCCAGAACCACTCTAGAAAGGAGCGCCGTCACTGCGTACGGAAGACGCATTGACGGCGTCATGCTCGAACAGGGCATGACGAGCACTTACGCGCGCAAGCGGTTCAAACCGCACAGGATGCGGGTCAACAAGGTCGAACTCGCGAATCTGTTGAACCGCGAGTTCGACAACTACACCCCGCACACGCATTTGGCGAGTGACCTGATGTACGTGAGGGTTGGGGGGGGGTGAATGGTCGTATGTGTGCCTGCTGGTCGGCCTGGCGGACAGGGGCATCACCAACCATTCCGCCGGATGGGCCCGGGACGGGGCCTGGCACCATTGGCACTCGCCACGCCCGACTCCTCCTGACCGACGTTTCAGGTGTTTCACTCGGACCGGAACGGCGAGTTCTGGAACACAAGAATCGACGAACTGCTTCATGTGTTCGGCATCAAGCGGTCACTGTTATGCAAAGGCAACCCGTACGACAACGCCATGGTTGAGTCGACGAACAGGCCGCTGAAGAAGAAGCCACGTACCGGAACCACTATACGTAGAATCTCACTTCTTGAGCATCGGCGCGACCCGCTCCTCGAACGCGGTCAGCGCGGTGTCGATCACCTGGTGCATGTCGTAGTACTTGTACGTGCCCAGACGGCCGCCGAACACCGTGAGCGGCTCGGCCTTCGCGAGCTCCTCGTACCTCGCGTACAGCGCCTTGTCGGCCTCCGTGTTGATCGGATAGTACGGTTCGTCGCCACGCTCCGCGAAACGGCTGTACTCCTCCCACACCACCGTTTTGCCCGGGTTCTGCGAGTCCCTGCGTTCCGGGTTGAAGTTCTTGAACTCGATCGCGCGCGTGTACGGCACGTCCGCGTCGGAGAAGTTCATCACCGGGCATCCGAAATGGTCGCCCTCGTCGTAGCGCACCTCCCTGAAGTCGACCGTGCGCCACTTGAGCTCGCCCAGCGAGTAATCGAAGTAGCGGTCCACCGGTCCCGTGTACACCACCGGCACGCCCGCGGCGGCCAGGGCCTTCCTGTTGAACGGCTGCGACCCGTCGAAGAAGTCGGCCTTCAAAGTCACGTGGATGCGCGGATCGTCGATCATGCGCTCCATCCACGCGGTGTAGCCGTCGGTCGGCAGGCCCTCCCACGTGTCCCTGAAGTAGCGGTTGTCGTAGTTGAAGCGCACCGGCAGGCGGTTGATGATGCCCGCGGGCAGGTCCTTCGGATCGGTCTGCCACTGCTTGCCCGTGTAGTTCTTGATGAACGCCTCGTACAGGGGGCGTCCGATCAGCGAGATGCCCTTGTCGTTGAGGTTCTGAGGATCCTTGCCGGCCAGCTCGCCGGCCTGCCGGGCCACGAGCGCCCTGGCCTCGGCGGGCGTGTAGTGCGCGCGGAAGAACTGGTTGATGGTGCCCAGGTTGATCGGCAGGGGGTAGACCTCGCCGTCGTGCGTGGCGTACACGCGGTGCACGTAATCGGTGAACGAGGTGAACCTGTTCACGTAGTTCCACACGCGCCTGTTGGACGTGTGGAACAGGTGCGCGCCGTACTTGTGGATCTCCGCGCCGGTCTCCTCGTCCATGTAGCTGTACGCGTTGCCGCCAATGTGGTCGCGCACGTCGATGATCTCCACGCGAACCCCGAGCCTCTCCACGGCCAGCTGGGCCACGGTCAGGCCGAACAGGCCCGCGCCCACGACCACCAGATCGGGATACTCCGCTTTAGGCATAATCACTTACCTCCTATACAGCGACCAATAAAATTATTATGGAATTTTTTAGAAGCTTTTCGTGTATTTCTTGCCACCAAATTTCGCTCTCAAAAACCCAATTCCTTTGGACCACCAATCCACCGGTTCTGGACTCATGGTTGTTAATTCCGCGTATGACACTTTATTTGTTTGCAGCCACACATCTAGCAACATTTCACTAATGCGTCCAGGATATCGAGCGTTGAAAGCGTCGTACTGGGCGGAATCAATACGCCGCACCAGTTCTTCAAGTATCGGGAACAGCCATGCACAGTATTCATCGAAGCATCCTGCTCGCATGATGAACATGTTGAACATGTGGGCGGTCTTCGATCGCATTACTTGGTCAAAAGCCGGTAAATAGTCAGGCTGATTGGAAGCTATGATCTTGCGAGTTTCGTCCAGCTGCTCCACGGGCAACGTATGGGCATAATGAGAATAGATGGTTTCAATGAAGTAGTTGCGTTTTCTCGGAACAATTACATCCACACCAGGCTGGCCGTTTGCACCTTCCAATACTGGCAATACGTCAGCAACGGTAGCTATACGATTGAACCTATCACGAGAGAATAACCGCTTGGCAACATTGCGCGTAGCGAAGTGACGCCGGTAATGAACCAGTCCCTTGTATTCGGCGTTACAATTCTTCCACATCCAATACAGTCCCGTAAGCTCAGAATACAAGGCATTCAGAGCAGAGATGTTGTCCCCCGTGTTGTCCGGAGTGAATTGTGCCCCCAAATCGATATCTGGATGCAATGCCTTTCCCACATGCATCGGCATATACATTGAATCCGCAGGCATACGGTATGGCTTATGCGCCGCCACGGCAATACAAATCTTCTTGTTCTTCTCGCTCATGCATGGCTCCGAACGAACGGGGCTCGTACCACTCCCCGATCTTTTTGTGTAAACGTTAGCATTATAACAGCATTATAACGGCATGGTGAGAAGCCCGTTGTCTAATTGAAAGTGCAGCACCCGTTAGATTGGAGATTGTCCGGATAGCCAAACGGAGGGGTGTTGCGCCTTGGGCCAGGTGTATTCGCACCTGTCGGAAGAGGAACGGCAGGTCGTCCGGATTGAGATGGGCAACGGGGCGAGCGTGCGCCGCAGGGCCATGATGCGGGGACGGCATGCGTCCGCGGTCGGCCGGGAGATCAGACGCGACACGTGGTTCCCGTCCAGCGAGAGCGAATCGTGCCGGCCGTGCCGGCCCAGGCGGCTCAGGACGGGTCCGTGGACGGGCCGCTGCCACGTGGCCGGGCCCTTGCGCCGCAGGCCCATGCGCCGCGAGGCGGTTGCGCGTAGACCGCGGCGCCTGGCGTCGGGCCGCCTGCAGGCGTGGGTCGCGGAGCGGTTGCGCCGGGGCCGGTCGCCGCCGCTGATGTGCGGGCGCCTCGCCATGGGGCATCCCGGTGGCCCCGTGATGCGCTGCCGCGCGGCCGCCGGCGCAGGCGCAAGGCCGGCGGCGGGCGTGCGGGCCGCGGTCGCGTCCCGTTGCGCACGTCGATCTGCGAACGCCCATGCGGGCAGGATGACAGGAGCCGTTTCGGCGAGTGGGAGGCCGACGGCGTCATCGGCGCGGGCTGCAGCCTGCACACCGAGGTCGGGCGGCGCACCCGTTTCCCCATGGCCGCGATCGTACCCGACAAGACCGCCGCCGCGAGCGTGGTGGCGCAGGAGGCCATGTTCTCCCGGTTGCCGGCCGCCGCCCGCACCGGAGTGACGCATGACGACGGCACCGAGTTCGCCCGGTACGCCGGGCTGCGCGACGAACCGGGCATGGCCACGTATTTCGCCGACCCGTACAGCTCGTGGCGGCGCGGCGGCAACGAGAACAGGAACGGCATGATCCGCCGCTACCCGCCCAAACGCACGCCCATCGCCCCCTCCATGGCACGCGAACTGCTAGAATCAGCCGAGAACAAGGATGTTGCACTTACAAATAGATAACGGGTATATTTGAACGAGACTATCTTCCGCATCTGGAAGTATGAAGTATAGATACCCGTATCACAATAAACACTCATACCGTATAAGCATACTGACGCGTAATTTGAGGCCGTACCGGGGCTTCCTCAACGCGGTAGTGCTTACGCATGCTGGTCAGGATGGTGCGCAGCGCTTTGTTCGTCTGCTCGGCGGCAGTGCGGAACTTTGCATATTCCTTACCGTGCGGATCCTCAATATCCTCGGGTTCGGGAAGCATGGGCCGAATAATGGACGCGGAGTTGATCACTGACTGCAAGCGTTCCTGAATGGTCAAGCCCTTGACCAGTCCATTGCGCGCGCAGTACTCACACATGTTCGCAAAGTCGCCCAGCAGGAACGTGTATTTCACAGCAGTGGGAGCCAACGTGACAATGTCTTTACGCTGATCCTTTTCAAAGCACAGGATCAGATCAGCGGACTTTGCCATCGGCTGCGTCAGGCGCCGAGAACGGAACCCACTCGGTTCGATTCCTACGCTTTCCATAAGCAGGGCGCTGTTGGGATCAATCTGATGCATGGGCAAACCATGCGTACCCGCGCTGGAAACCTGCACCGTGGTACCGGAAAGATAACGGGTGAGTAGCAGCTCGCCCATGGGAGAACGACAAATATTGCCGGTGCAGACGAACATAACGTGCATGGGCTCAGTCCTTCTTCATACTTACAACGCCACCTTGCGGGCCTGCGTACATGCATACAAACCACTAGCGCACCATTTTAGTCCGATACGTCGGACTGTGACCAATCCGCGTCCGCCCACCATCACTTTATCTTCACAGAACGCTAATGGGAAATTCGTTTTTTTGAGCGATTTTGCTATAGGGGGGGGGGTGTTCCTATGTTTTTGTCAACTCCTTGGTGAGTTGACGTGTCGGGATTCCGGTTGGCTGTCGTGGGCGCGCTTCGCCCTGCCGGTGGCGTCCGGCGTCCTTTCCCGTGTGGCCCG
>NZ_JAMOKQ010000015.1:0-15312 GCF_023656805.1 Bifidobacterium sp. M3-N-101 | reverse complement strand
AGCCAAGCCCTCATGTTCGGCAAGACGGACAACCAGTAAAACAAACCACCGGCCGGCACTCCTCATGCCGAAAACCGAAAAAAATTAGTGACGAAACACGAAACACCGACTTGACTAAAAACAATGCGAATCGAAGGCCTCTGGATTATGGGAATCCAAACTCTTATCCAGACGCATTCACTCGCCCCGTCTGGACGGGGCAGCAAAACCGATATAACGGCCGTTATCGGCTCTTCTTCTATTTCGAAACCATAAGAAAAGCGTCAAAATCAGGTTTTGAGCAAGGCTTTCAAGTCACGAACAGGTGGGAAACCTGTGAAGAGTACCCCTGAGGTACGTGACGGGACTGGGCGTGTCTAAGGGGGATGCAAGGATCAGCGCTATCAGATAATGAACAGGATTGGGCAGCTCCTGTGTGGTTAGCGCTATGCATTGAAAATGCCAATTCGGGGTTCGTTTAGGGGGGAAAGGACGGGACTCGCATGCCGACCACAGGTCGATCGATTGCAAAAAGAGCCGATAACGGCCGTTATGCAGGTTTGGCGTCCTTGCGGAAGATCGCGGCATGTCCTGCTACATGTTGATGTTTCTGATATGCACTTTAGGTGTCGCATTGGTCATATTACCGATACTGCCATTATTCAAATCAGACTTTATCTGTAACCCCACCTTATATCTGGGCTTGTCGGTTTACTGTTTTCTTTTGAACCAGCATTCGTTGTACTGTCAATTCATTGTCAGCATGAATGAGATTCCCTATTCCAGGGGCGTATCTGGCATCAACTGTTGCCGGAGTAACGTTGACTTGTCTGCTGTGCGGATGGATGCATTGGGGAGCTTGGGGCCTGATACTCGGGCAAGCGATTCCTCAATTGTGTTACAACAATTGGCATTGGCCCCAATATGTGTATAAAAAAAATCGGCGGCACATACATACAGAGCATAAGCACGGGAACACGTTGGTTCGTGAAGAATATCACTGAAATCTGCAAACGTCGACATTAATCCTTAGCTGCCTGTCATTGACGCAATGCTGACATGCAGCACTTGAATTTCCATATGTTTCAATATCCCAACCAACAAGACAAAGGAGAAGCACGATGAGTGGTTCCAAACGAGTCGAGTGGATCGACGTGGCCAAGGGTGTCGGCATCGTACTGGTCAGTTTCGGCCACCTCAGGAACGGTGACGGCGAAAGCGTGTGGCTGCCCGCATTGGATGCGCCCATCGACGCGATATACCTGTTCCATATGCCCCTGTTCTTCCTGCTGGGGGGCTCACGTTCAGTAGGAGGGGCGGGTTCAAGGCGTTCTTGGTGCGCAAGGCCAAGACGTTGCTGGTGCCGTATTACGTGTTCTCCCTGTACTTCCTCGCGAAACCGTTCGCGATACTGCTCATACCATCCATGCGCGCGGCCTTTCAGACGAGCCACGACTACGGTATTGCGCACCAGTTCCTCGACGTGCTCGTCATGGGCAACGGACTGTGGTTCCTCATGGCGTTCTTCGTGGGCGAATGCCTGATGTACGGGCTGACCAGCCTGACTGATAACGGGCGCGTGCTTGCCGCTATTGGAATGGCGTCCGTCATCCTGTCGACATTCGTCTCGTCCCAGACCGGATGGCCTACACTACCCTTTCAGATTGTGGCCGGAGTCAAGGCGGCTGGCTACATGTGCGTCGGATACGTGCTGAAGGAATGGCTCAAAGCCATTCCGCGCGGAAGAGCGGGCGTATCGTCAGCTTGCGCGGCCATAGTGTTCCTGACGTTGGCGGTACCGGCCGTGGCCGGAATCGTACCGGATGGTCCGGCGCTGCTGACCGCATCGGTCGCGGCGGCATTCCTTGGCACGTTCACCGTCATCTGGCTGTGCATCGCGGTGGGATCATGCCGGATGCTGGCCTATATCGGGCGCTACAGCCTCGTCTATTACGCGCTGAACGCATTGACACTCAACATCATGAAAATCGGGCTTTTCCGCGTCATCGGCATTGACGTGGCGTCCGCACCGTGGTTTTCACAGCTTCTCGCGGGCCTCGCAGCCACCGCCCTCGCGCTCGTGATACTTACCATCGCGAACCTTTTCGTACAACGCTGGATGTGGTGGGCGATAGGCAAAAACGCCCATAACCCGGTAGGGGGCTGCGGACGTTTTCTTGGAGACTGAGCGAAAGGTTTTTCGTATGTTCAGTCTTGAGGAACGAGAGCGTGCGGTGGGGTTGTATTTCACCACGCCGATGACGACGGCCCAGGTGGTGGAGCATCTGGGTTATCCGACCAGGCAGTGTCTGGAGCGTTGGCTGGCGATGGATTCCCGGTATGCTGGTCATATGGCCAAACCCATCATCCCCCTGGAGACACGGCTGAAGGCGATCGAGCTGGTGCTGGGCGGCATGCAGCAGAAGCAGGCCGCCAAACAGCTCGGCGCGGGCGTCGGCGCGGTGCATGGCTGGGTCAGGGCGTACCGCAAGGGCGGCATGGCCGCGTTGCAGCCCAAAAACAGGAACTCCGCGCAGGGCAATAAGCCCGCTGGCTCCCGTCGCTGGCCGTCCGCAGCCGATGATGATGACGCGGAGGCTTTGCGCCGCAGGGTCGAGGAACTGGAGCCGGGGGAACGCGTTGATGCGGGAGGTGGTGGAGGCTCGCAGGAAAAGACCCGGGCGCCGACCTGCGGCGCCTGTCGAACAGGGAGAAGACCCTGCCGGTCGACCGTCTGAGGCCGGCGTGTTCGCCCGGCTCGATGACATGCTTGCCCGGCATCGCGCCGAGCGGCTACCACTGCCGCCACGCCCGGCTCGGCGTTGACGAATACGCCGGGCTCGGGGCGGAGGTGGCCGGGGCGTTCGCCGATTCCAAGGGCAGGTACGGGTACCGCAGGATCAAGGCGGTGCTCAAGACCGGCGTATCGGAGAAGGTGGTCCGCGGGATCATGGCGGAGGAAGGGCTCGTGGCGCATGTGCCCAAGCGACGCAGGTATAGTTCCTACGAGGGCGAGACGACGCCGGCTCCCGTCAATCTCGTCGACCGGGACTTCACGGCCGAGCGTCCGAACGAGAAGTGGCTGACGGACATCAGCGAGATCAAGGCCAGGGACGGGAAGGTGTACCTTTCGCCGCCGGTCGACTGCCACGACGGCAAGATCGTCGCGCATGCCGCCGGGTTCGGTCCCGACGCGGAGCTGGCCAACCGGATGCCGGAGGAAGCGGTTGCCACGCCGCCCGGGGAACGCGCGTCCCCTGGTGCATTCCGACCGTGGATGCCACTGCCGGTGGCCCGGATGGCTCGGGCTCATGGAACGCTTCGGGCTGACGCGCTCCATGAGCGCGAAGGGCTGTTCGCCGGACAACGCGGCCGCGGAGGGATTCTTCGGCAGGATGAAGACCGAGGCGGTCTACCCCGAGAAGTGGGAGGAACACACCCGCAACGAGGTGCTCGCCTTGGTCGATGAGTACATACGCTGGTACAACCACGAGCGCATCAAACAGTCGCTTGGTTGGATGAGCCCGGTACAATACCGTCAAAGCCAAGGAATGGCTGCGTGATTATCTCCAAGAAAAGGGGCTGTGGACGTTTTCTTGGAGGCCGAACGAAAGGATTTGGTTGTGTTCAGTCCCGAGGAACGCAAGCGGGCGGTGGAACTCTATCTCACGACATCAATGACGACCGCCGAAGTGGTCGAACATCTCGGTTATCCGACCAGGCAGTGCCTGGAACGCCGGCTGGCGAAGGATCCCCGTTATGCCGGGCGTATGAGGATCCCCATCATCCCCCCTGGAAACCAAGCAGAAGGCGATCGAACCGGTATCGGGCGGCATGCGGCAGAAGCAAGCCGCCCGGCAGCCCGGCGCGGGCGCCGTGCCCCCATTGGGTCAAGGCACGTCTTTCGTCAAATAAATCTGCGTGTCGTCACCAGTTAATCTGAACACCATCGGCGTTCAAAATAGACACCGTCACCGGCGGTCCGGCTGGTTCCCCTCTTTTCGTTTATCTCATCAGGGAGTGGCTGTTGCGGTACGACTCGCCACGGAACCTGACGATCCTTCCGTGGTGCACGATGCGGTCGATGACCGCGGCGGCCATGTCGCCGTCGCCGAACACCTCGCCCCACCGTCCGAACTCCAGGTTCGTGGCGGACACCACGCTCCGCTTCTCGTAGGAATCCGCGACGACCTGGAACAGGAGCCTGGCCCCGTCGATGTCGATCGGCAGGTAGCCCAGCTCGTCGATGACCAGAAGCCTGGCGCGGCCTATCGCGCGCAGTTCCGCGTCGAGCCGGTTCTCGTCCCTCGCCCGCCGCAAACGCATCACCAGCGACGACGCGGTGAAGAACCTCACCGGCATGCCCCTCTCGCACGCCAGCATGCCCGTAGCGATCGCCATGTGCGTCTTGCCGCATCCAACGTCGCCGTAGAGCACGAGGTCCTCGGCCCGGTCCACGAAACCGAGGTCCATGAGCTGCTCGCCCCCCCCAGTCGGCGGGGAACGACGCCATGCCCCAGTCGTATCCGTCGAAGCCCTTGACGCACGGGAATCCCGCGTTCCTGATCAGCTTGGCGCGCCTGGATTCCGTTCGGCTGGCGTTCTGGATTGGCTACAATGTATTAGACAGTCCGATGAGGGATGAATGATGTGGGATTGGAGGCCGACGATGGCCGGCCCGAAACATCCCCGTCACTACGGCGAGGCGTTCAAATGGCAGATCGTGCAGTCGTACGAGAGCGGCAAGCCATCCCGGGAGGTCAGGGCCGGGCACGACATCGCGCAATCGACTCTGCAGCGCTGGGTCCAGGGCATCCGCGACAGTGGCTCCACCCGGGCCGCGGACAACCGCACGTCCGAGCAGGACGAGCCGGTCGAGCTGAGGAGATGCGACCGGCGGTTGGAGGTGGAGGTGGACGTTTCAGAACAAGCGGCGCCGGTATTCGCGCGAAGGCAGGCGTGATACGGGCCAACGCCGCCCGCTGCCCGATATCGGCGCAGTGCGGGATACCGGGCGTTCCCCGCTCCGCCTACTACCGGATGATCGAGCATCCCGAGACGGAGCGTGCGGATCCAATCGCCGGCGACGTGCGCGCGGCCTGGCGCGACGGCCGCGAACGCTACGGCGCCAGGAAGATCAAGGCCGCCCCGGAAAGGAGGGGCGTCACCGCGTCCAGCAGACGCATCGGCAACATCATGCGCGAACACGAACAGGCCGCCGAAGAAGGAGCTCGCGTACCGGAACCACTGCACCACGATCGAGCAGCTGAGGCGCGACCTCAACGACTACGTGTGGCGGTCCGACAACCAGCGGCTCCACTCCACCCCCGGATACCGGAGCCCGAAGGAATTCACCGAACAAGGACTCGTCCTCTAAGAAACTGTCCAACACACCGTTGCCAATCCATACATGATCTGGTTCCGGGACAAGAGGATCAAGACCGAATACGGCACGGGTATCATGGACCTGTGATGCGGGCTCGGCCTTGTGGCATAATCAGAAGAACGGGAACAAGGAAGTCCAACAAAACGGCACGATTCGCTCTTGGTTGAAAATGGACCTACAGGAAACGCCTCCTCACTGTTTGAATTTCAACGATTCACAACGGACCGGCGCTCACGAGAACAACGCAAGAGACAGAAACTGTGCGTTCTCCACCCTCTATAGTGAGTCTGCAACCTCTGCTATCGTAGTCACAGTTGTCGGTCGATAACAACGTATTCATTGTCTGTATGAATCGATGATGGCGTGTGGTATCACTGTGGCTGTGGCTACACGCGAAGTATGTCGAATGTCGGCGGACCGTGTATACATGCCCTTTCAAGTGGGAAAGGCATTGCATCCCCCGATTGAATTTGGTGTGACGTGTGACAATTCCAGAGATAATATCTCGTCGCTGAATGGTCGGTATTCCGAATTGACCGGTTCGTGTTGGTTGCAGGAGAGTCGTCCATCCCTATATCAGAGTTTGGTGTACTATCGCCGTCATTTCGTCAAGCCCGACAATCCAGAATTGTATGGAGGTGACGACAAGCTTTTTGCCGTTGCATCGCAGCGAATCGACTATGAATCGTTGCTTGACGAGATGGGGGAGGTAATTGTTCCGACCGAACGGAAGTGCTATATTGAAACTGTGTATTCACATTGCGGACGTATTATGAAGGAAGGACAGTTGGAAGCTACTAGGAAATTCAGCTCATCTTTTCAACATGTAGTGATGCACAAGGGTATATTTGACGAATACTGCAGCTGGATGCTTCTATTGTGGTCGAATCTACGAAACGTATTGATTCTTTCGAGTTGCGCTGTCTTGGAACGTATCAGTGAGATTCTCCTTGATGTGTGGCTGAATACCAAACGTTATCCATATGCAGAAATGCCGATTGTCAGTCCTGAGCCGGTGAACTGGATGAAGGAGGGGACTGGCTTCCTGATGGCGAAATTTGTCGGTAAGAAATACGTGAAGAGCTGCTGATAGACGTATGGACATTCCTGGGTACCCTCTGATTAGCGTTATCGTACCGGTCTATAACGTGGAACGTTATCTTGACCAATGCATGCACAGCCTTGTTAGGCAGAGTTATGCCAATCTTGAGATCATCGTCATTGACGACGGATCCACGGATTCATCGGGAAGGAAGTGTGATGCGTGGGCTGAACGTGATTCTCGTATCCGTGTGATCCACCAGGCCAATAAAGGTTTGGCCGATGCCCGCAACACCGGACTCGACACTGCTCGAGGGGACTATATCGGTTTTGTGGACTCCGATGACTACACGCTCCCAGACATGTTCTCTACTATGATGCGGAACATATGGGAATCCGAAGCGGACCTGTCCATCATCTCTTATGAACGTGAAAATCCGGACGGCGGTATCTATAGCAATGCTTTGTTTGGACAGAAACTGGTGATGACCTCCGAAGACGCGTTCAAATACGTCAACATGCACGGATATTTCTATGTGGTCGCATGGGACAAACTTGCCAAAAAAGAGCTGTTCGACGGTCTTCGATATCCGCTTGACGCAGAATATGCTGAGGATTCCCCGGTAACCTATCAGCTGCTTGATCGTGCCGAACGAATCGTCTACGATTCCACACCCCTATACCGATATCGGATGACGAAAGGAAGCCAATCCCACGGCATTACCGATAAATTCGCGCAATCCACTGGCAACATGCTGGAATTGGTGCGTAAGAAGTATCCTCAAGACGAACCGTATGCCGCGTATGGTCATCTGGAATCCATCGTAGGTACCTACAATCGCATTGTCCTTGCGGGCAAACGCAAGGAATGGGCTGAATTCGAGCGATTCGCACGAATCAGACTACGTGAGCTGATGCCGTTGGTCGAAAGCGCTAAGCTTATGTCAAAAAGCCAATCGCTGCAGTGGAGACTGCTTGCCGTTTCACCGACCATGTATGGCGTAATGTACCGGTGTTACAAACGCAGCCATCCTGAAATTTCGGCACATTAAGTAGGTTGTAATGAACACTCTCTTTATGCTGACGTGTATGATTCTTATTTTTCTTTTCGCCTATTTCGTCTCGGATAGGAGCTTCGTCAATCCTATTGTCTTATTTTGTCTTCCTATGATTGTTTCAGTTATATATGGATTGCAATATTATTCAGGGTGGAGATTCAATGTTTCTTCGGAGACAATGTTTTTGGTCATCTCCTCTTTTCTTGTTTTTTGCTTTGCGGTTTTTCTAGTTTCGGTCTTCATTAGAGATCGTGGTTTTAGAAGGAAAAGTGATGGATATAATGGAATAAATACAGCTTTCCTGCTTAGAGATAATGTATACGTATTACTGTTTGTACTTCAGATTTTTGCCGCTATAATCTGTTTTCTACAGGAACGTAAGATTGTTCTGGCCAATGGTTATGGTGGTGGTCCATCTGAAGTGATTGGCAGCTATAACAAGTTGATGAAATTTAGCGATGATGATGTCAACCTTCCAGGCTTCGCTTCATTGATTGCTGGATTGCAGCAGGGCATAGCCTATATTCTTGGCTATCTTTTCTCAATGGATCGAATACATGGCAGCCGGAAAACATACAAAGTCATTTTATTCGTTCTGACTGTAGTTTTGTTGACGGTGTCAGGAAGCCGGACAAATTCCATAGGTCTATTGTTTGGCACGCTGGTAATGTACATGTTGTTGAGGTGCAGAGCTGGCAAAGCGATTACGTTATGCAATATAAAAGCGAAATATGTGCTCTACGTCCCGATGAGCGTCGCCGTGTTGCTGATTGTGTTCTTTGAATCATTGACTTTGCTTGGTCGTAATGAAGAATCTGATTTCTTCTACTACATAGCGATTTATTTAAGTGCCCCTATGAAGAATTTAGATCTTGCGATAACTCACGGCATTGTGCATAGCGACTATTGGGGGCAGCTTTCCTTCAAGTATCTGTACCCGTCATTTGAAAAATTTAATCTAGTCCCAGTTGGATCGACGTATGGTGCATTCCCTTTTCTATCGTTCAATGGTTATTTCATGGGAAACGTATACACGACGTTTTACGCGTTACTTGTCGACTTCGGATTTGCTGGATGTCTACTGGCGGTAGCAATTATGGCAGCCATGTCCCAATGTACCTATTCAGTGGCGCTATGTTCACGGAACAGTTATTCTATAGCCGTCATCTTATATGCTTTCATTTCCTTTCAGTTGTTTATGTCTTTTTTCTCGAGTAATTTTTATCAGAATATTTTTAATACTGGTTTTATTAAGTTCATTATTCCGATTGTGTTGTTCAAATACTACGTCAGCATTAAAAGTCCACAGGAAAACAAGCTTTTATCATGAAAATTCATTCCGTGAAGTTCAACGTGCTGATGAACATGATCGTCACCACGTCGTCGCTGATTTTTCCGCTTATCACCGTTCCCTACGTATCGCGCGTGCTTTCCACTGGCGGAACCGGTCATGTTGCGTTCGCGCAATCGGTTTCGTCGTACTTCTCTCTAGTGGCTTTGCTGGGTGTGACCTACTATGGTGTCAGGGCTTGCGCCAGCGTGCGTGACGACGGAACGGAGCTTTCACGCACGGTCAAGGAGCTGCTGGTCATCCTGGGCTGTTCCACCACAGTGGTCAGCATTGTATACGTGGCATGCCTGTTCACCGTACCGAAGATGAACGCACAGTTCGAACTGTTCCTGCTGTTTGGTCTTTCAATCTGGTTGGCGTCGTTCGGCGTGGAATGGTTCTATCAGGCACTGGAACAATACGAATACATCACCGTGCGAAGCGTATGCTTCAAAATCCTGGCATTGGTGCTGATGTTCGCTTTTGTGAGGGAACGCGGCGATTATGTGACGTACGGTCTCATCGTGGTGGTGGCCGGCTACGGATCGAACGTTCTCAACCTTCTACGGCTGCGCAAGTTCATCGATCTGCATGATGGTGCGAAACTCGACGTGAAGCGCCATTTCAAACCCATGCTGTGGTTTGTGATCGCATCCATTTCATCCGGTATGTATATCCAAGTGGACATCGTCATGCTCGGTTTCCTTGGTACCACCAATATGGTCGGCTTGTACCAGCTGGTCTCCAAAATCAAGTCCGTGCTGGTGACTGCCGTCAATTCGGTAGGCAATGTCATGTTGCCGCGTCTTTCTTACTACCAGGCGCAAAACAAGGAACGCCGAGCTGGCGAGCTTATCGCGAAGAACATGAATTTCGTCATGGTATTCGGCTCCGCGATTATCGTATTGCTCATACTGCTCGCCGACCCCATCGTGGCCTTGCTGGGCGGTTCGGATTTCGCGGACTCCGAAGTGCCGCTACGATGCGTCGGCGTTGCTGTGATGTTCTCGGCAATGAATATCGTGCTGGCCAACTACATGATCTCCAAAGGCAAGGAACGTAGTTGGGCTACAGTCAACGCCATCGGCCTTGTGCTGGCCGTTGTCGCCAACTGTGTGCTGATTCCCCGCTTCGGTGTGGTCGGCTCGGCAATCAGCATTTCCTTGTGCGAAGCGTTGATGTTTGCCATGCGTTCCTACGTCTGCCGTGAGTTCCTCAGCGGTATTCGTGGATTAATCGACCCGATCCGTATCTTTTGCTCAGCCGGCTTTTCGGGGAATGCCACATACATCGTGCTTGCATTGTGCGGCTGCTCCGCATGGAACGCATTCCTATGGCTCGTGTGCGGTGGAATCCTTTTCTCAATCATCTACGGCACGTCCCTGCTGGTTTGCCGTGAACAATTCGTAACGGGCGTGATCCGTCCAATTCTCAACAAAATACAAGATACAAAGGAGCAGGCATGACGAAGTATGTGATTTGCGAACGTTCCCTGCACCACGCTCACGCTGGTTCCAAAGCACGCGATGACATTCGCCAGTTACTCGAACAGGACGCATGGAAACCGTTCGAAGTGCACCCCGGAGAAAACAAAGGGTATGTCGACAAGCTGCTATGCGTCGGCTATACCATCGCCGATTGGAAACGATTGGAACGTACCGTCCAACCGGCGGATGTGGTGCTGATCCAATTTCCCCTCATTATGTATAACAAGGTTTCCTTGTACGCTTTGCCTTCCGTACGCAGAATGAAGGAACAGGGAGTACGGTTCATCATGCTGGTGCATGATCTGGAAAGCCTGCGAGGATACTCCTTCACTGGCTTCGACAAACAGTGGGTGGCAGAGGCCGACGCTTTGATCAGCCATAATCCTCGCATGAGTGAGGTATTGCGAGAATATGGGGCCAAGGCTCCAATCAAGGAAATCGGCATTTTCGATTATCTGCTGCCTGATGTGACACCGGTGCCGCCAGAACGGCGCCATGGCATCGACATCGCAGGAAATCTCAGCCATGATAAAGCCGGATATCTCTATCGGCTCGCCGAGCAATTTCCTGACGCGGATATCAACCTCTACGGTCCCAAATTCGACTCCGAACGTGGTCCTTCCGAATGGTATCGGGGCATCTGTACCCCTGATGAACTGCCGAACAAGCTCCAAGGACGATTCGGTCTCATTTGGGACGGCGACAGCGCCGAAACATGTACAGGGTTCTACGGCAAATACCTGACTGTCAACAACCCCCACAAACTTTCGCTTTACTTGGCTTCCGGCAAACCAGTGATCATCTGGAAGGAAGCGGCGCTCGCGTCATTCGTGACGGAACATGGCGTTGGAATCGCTGTGAACACCCTCCGCGAAGCCATACAGGCGGAACATGACATCGACGAAGAAGAATACCTCACGATGGCGCGTCGGGCGGAGGTTTTGGGCGCTCGATTGCGTGAAGGGCATTACGCCAAAAAAGTCATGGAAGAACTGCGATCAATTATGCCGGAACTACAGGAAAGGCAATGACAATGGGTGTGAAGCAGCAGATCAGGAAAATGGTGCCAAAGCATGTGTGGCGAACATTGCAGCGTGCCAAGGCGAATATGAAACTGAAATCATATTACAGCCGGCAGCGCAAGCGATTCCTGAACAATTGCGCCGGACCATGGAACAGCGAACAGTCCGAACAGCTTCGTGGAACGATGGTGTATTATATCCATCGCATCGAAAAAGGACTGTCGCACCAGTGTTTTCGCGACGGCTTTGGCAGATCCGCGTTCAGCGAGCTCAAAACCGTGATGGAACAATGGCGCAAGCATAGCTATCCGGTGGACGATGTGACATACCAAGTCGCGCAGAACGTCATCCGGGCATACGTGCGTAAGCATCGCGCAATTGGAAAACCGGTTCCCCGATTCGTTGGCGAATGGTTCCCCGCTGAAATCGCTTCAGCGGACAAACCATACGACAGTGCCGCCGAAGCTGGAACCAAAACCGTTCGTGCCGCCGACAAACGCAACAACGCGTCATCGGACTACGCGACACTGTTCGCCGGACGTACCAGTGTCCGCGAATATGCGGAAACGGACGTTGACAAGGAAAAGCTTCACAACGCGGTCGCGATCGCCATGAAAACACCATCCGTATGCAATCGACAGGCATACCGCATACTGTTCATCCGCAATCCGAAATTCATTGAACGAGCGCTGACTTTGCAAGGTGGGTGGCGCGGATACAGCATGCCGCCCGTACTGGCGCTCATCAGCGTGGACGTCCGCAGTTTCGTCAGTGTCGAGGAGCGTAACGAGCCATACATCGACGGCGGACTGTTCACCATGTCATTCCTCACGGCCCTCGAATACGAATCGCTCGCATCATGCCCGCTGAACACCATGATGCGAGCGAATCAGGAACAAGAGATACGCAAGTTGCTGGGAGTGCCTGATTACGAAGTGCTTATCGCATTCGTGGCCATCGGTAATTTCCCGGAATCCATCGAATCACCGGTATCCTTCCGATACCGGCCGGAATTCGTCACACGAGAACTGAACTGACCATGACCGAACTCGTCAGCATCATCATTCCGGTATATCAAACCCCGATTCAGACCTTGCACGACTGTGTGAAAAGCCTGCAGCAGCAGCGAGGGGACGACTTTCGTATGGAAGCCGTCATCGTCTTCGACGGAAAACCGGCGTTCGATACAACTTCCATACCGACATGGGCCACAGCATCCATGAACGTCCATACCGAAACAATCGAACATGCAGGCGTATCGGCGGCCCGGAATGCCGGTCTACGATCAGCGAGCGGACAGTGGGCCATGTTTGTGGATTCGGACGATGCGCTCGCCGAAGACGCCGTTGAGAATCTGCTGGAATTCGCCATGCAGCGGCAGTGCGATATTGTGATGGGAGCATATCGTAGCGTACTGGGGGCGAATGTCGATGCGGATGCCGAAACGCATCATTATCTGAACGAAAACAAGGTTTTCGAAGGCTTGGAATGTGACAAGTTCTGCGAGGACATGCTTCGTCCGCAACGGGGAATCGCCTTGGCATGGGGCAAACTGTACCGCATGTCCGTACTGCGAAGCGTCCAAGGATTCAACGAATCCTTGAGCTTGGGGGAAGACGCGGAATTCGCATTCCGTGCGTGCGCTGCGGCGCAACGTATCGGATATGTGAATGCAATGGCATATGAGTATCGAAGGAATGCGCAATCCGCGGTGCGGACGTTCCGAGCCGACTATGTACGGCGCACGGTGAAAGGAATCGAAGCGCTGCAGGACACCGTACGGCAGATGGAACCCGCCGATACGCGGGAAGCCTACATGCAGTGTCTTGATGATTATGCGCTGTTTCACCTGACCATCATCATGGTCAACTACCTGTTTAATCCACAGGTACCTTGGAATCGCAAGGAACGGGAAACCCGATATCGGCAAACCTTGAATCTACCGGTATTCCAAGAGCCGTTGCGGCGATATCGTGGAGGCAGATTCCCGATAACCAGACGAGTGGCCCTGCTTTCCATGAAATGGCATCTATATGACATCAGCGCTGCGATAGCGTGGGTGCGACACAGGCAATTCGGCGACTGAACAATAAAACCAACAAACGAATGAGCTTGAAACGAAAGGAACACGACATGGCCGGTCATCCGCTCAATATCGGAATCATCACCTACCATGCGGCCTACAACTATGGTTCGGTGCTGCAGGCGTACGCAACACAGACAAAGTTTGCAGACATGGGACACAACGTCACCATGGTCGACTACCGCTCCGAAGAAGGCAAACGATACTATGAACGTCTGTATTTCCGCGGACAGGGACTGAAATCGACACTTGCCGATCTGACCATGCTGCCAGTAGCCGGCAAGCGCAAACTCAGAATGAAGCGTTTCGAACAGTTCATTCACACGAATCTGCAGTTGAGCGCGAAGCAATATCGCGCTCCTGAAGAACTTAATGAGCTGGCCGAAACATTCGACGTTGCGGTGAGCGGCAGCGATCAAATCATCAACAAGCATTCCAACGAATTGGCACGTGTGGATTGGGAATACATGGATCCATACCTGTTGAAGTGGACGCGCCGCAGAAAAATCTCATACGCTTCTTCGCCGGCTACCATGAACGATGAGGAACTTGACCATATCGGTCCGGCGCTCGCCCGATTCGATGCACTGTCGGCTCGCGAACGGTCCGCATGCGCGCGTTTGGAGCGAGTGAGTGGTAAGCATGTTGAGCATGTGTGCGATCCGACGTTGTTGCTGACGGCGAATGAGTGGATGAGACACGTTCCAGCATGCCGGAAGACGGTGGTAGGGGAGGGGCCGTACCTGCTGTTCTATTCGTTGCTTCGTCCTAAGCGTGCGGTGGGCGTTTTTAATCAGTTGAAGGGACTGTCCAGGCGTATTGGCATGCGCATCGCAGTGTTGACGCCGATGGCGGGCAATGTACCGAACTGTGCGGAATTGATTAATGTGTTGGAGGCCGGTCCTGAGGAATTCCTCTCTCTGATGCGTCATGCTCAGGCGGTGCTTACCGATTCCTATCATGGAACGCTGTTTTCCATCAACTTTCATAAGACTTTCTGGGTTTATACCGAAGGTACGAAAGAGCATGAGTTGGACACCCGTCGTGGGCAGGTATTGCAGGAATTGGGATTGACGGATCGCATCATCACCGACTTCACGCAGATTCCTGCTGTTGCTGTAACGAACAAAGGCCAGGTGATTGATTTTTCGCAAGCCGATATCGCTTTGCAAGCCATGCGCGATAGGTCAATCGCATATCTCGGAAGAGCTGTTTATGCGGAGACTATATCCGGATAATCGGTATGAGAGCAGGCAAAAACGACATAGAACGGCATAAGAAGGGAAGGTCCGGTTCCGTTGTCATGTGGAACCGGACCTTCCTTTATAGGATTTCGGTTACTTCACTATAATGGCGAGTTAAAGTAACGATTGTAGATAGTTGCGCTGGTTTGAAAGGCCCGCTATCTATTTAGAAGTGCAACGCCCTTGTTCGTTGGTTAATTCTAGCGGTTCATCGGTGAATGCCTCGGCCGGGGTGCGGTAGCCGAGCACCCGCATGGGACGGTTGTTGATCTCGTCCATGATGGCCTGCACGTCGTTGGCCATGGACGGTTCGATGCGGGAGCGTTTGGGCAGGTAGCGGCGGATCACGCCGTTACGGTTCTCGTTGCCGCCACGCTGGTACGAGCTGTACGGGTCGGCGAAATACGTGGCCATGCCGGATTGTTCGCGCAGCCGCCCGTGGAGGCGTGCCTGCCGATCAGCCCGACAATCCGCCGCATACCCGATCGTGGTTGTACCAGTGGATGTACTCGTCGATCAACGCGAGCACCTCCCCACGGGTGATAGGGGGCTGCGGACGTTTTCTTGGAGATAATCACGCAGCCATTCCTTGGCTTTGACGGTATTGTACCGGGCTCATCCAACCAAGCGACTGTTTGATGCGCTCGTGGTTGTACCAGCGTATGTACTCATCGACCAAGGC
>NZ_JAMOKQ010000014.1:0-43287 GCF_023656805.1 Bifidobacterium sp. M3-N-101 | reverse complement strand
CCGCCAGCGTTCATCCTGAGCCAGAATCGAACCCTCCACAAAAAAACTTCATGAAAAGCATCCGAACAGATGACTCACAAAACAAAAATCGACGAGCACGTCCTTAAGGAAGGACGCCCTCAATCACCCCTCATCAAACCCTCCCGGGTACCCAGCCACCACACAAGCGGCCAGGCGAGGAATGAACTGGCAATCATTGACTATAAAGAAGTAGTACAAACACGCTCTTGAGTTCTCAAACCACCACCACACCAGCCCGAAGGCCATTCTCAGGAGGAGAACCTCCGTGCTGAGCAGCAAGAGATAAACTTACACGTAGATGCGAATCCGCGCAAATCAGAGCGCACAAAAGACCTAGGAATCGGCGTAATTACGCTGTTCCTTCGGCGTGTCGCGCAGAGCCTATTTTGCTCTGTTGAGGCCAGAATAACCCCTCAAATGTTTCTAAAAAAAAACATCGAATCCATTATGTGACTGGCGTGTCGCGACTGTTTTCGGCCCGTTGGCACATGTTCATCTTCCGGCAACCATCGCAGGGTCACATCCTGCGATGCATCCACACTGGCCTTATCTTCAACTGTCATTCATGAACCGCGGGTATACCTATGAGCATGACTAAAAAGATTGCTGTATTAACCGGTGCCGGCATTTCGACCTCAGCTGGCATTCCTGATTTCCGCGGCCCTGATGGCGTATGGACCAAGCACCCCGATCAAATGAGCGTATATGACATTGACCTGTTCTTGCGCAATAAGGAAGATCGCGAGTACTCCTGGCGATGGCAAAAAGAGTCACCGGTATGGAACGCCCAGTCCGGCGCCGCGCATAAAGCGCTGGTCAAACTGGAAAAGGCAGGCATGCTGACTCTGCTGGCCACGCAGAACTTCGACGCATTGCACGAAAAGGCCGGAAACAGCTCAGACGTCATTGTGAATCTACATGGCACTATCGGCACTTCGCATTGTATGAAATGCCATCAAGAATACAGCACCGCAGATATCATGGCTCGCTTGGATGAGGAACCAGATCCGCATTGTCATCGCAGATTGAAGTATCGCAGTGATATGCCCTGCAATGGCATTATCAAAACCGACGTGGTGTATTTTGGCGAAGCCCTGCCTGAGGGCGCTATGGAGAAGTCCTACAGTTTGGCGACCAAAGCCGATGAACTGTGGGTAATCGGATCGACCCTCGAGGTGTACCCGGCAGCAAGCATCGTGCCGGTGGCTGCGCAGGCGGGCGTGCCTATCACCATTATGAATATGGGGCACACACAGTATGACCATCTTGCAAGCCGATTGATTCATGAGGATATCGCCGTCGCGCTGCCGAAGCTGGTAAACGAAACGATTGCGGAGAACAAGTAGCTACTGTCGGCGAAGCCGACTGAGGGGAGCTTCAGTCCGAAGTTCCCCTCAAAGAGGGGAACCAGATTATCCCACCTTGTCTCAGTCGGCTCCGCCGGCAGTGACGAACAATTCATGATTATTGTTCAGCCACCCACCTGCGTTCCGCGCTATCTCCCGCCAGCGGGAGATATTGGACATCAGTAGATGCGCTTAGGGCTAAAGCCAGCTTCGCGCAGAGCCGCAAGGATGCGGTCAATATGGTCAGGGCCGTTGGTTTCGACCGTGACACCAAGAGATACCGCGTTGGTGTAATGGCCGGAGGCCTTGAACTGATCGTGATCCAGTTGGATGACGTTGGCGCGCTGCTCAGCAAGCAACGTGGCCACCTTGACCAACTGGCCCGGGGTATCCGGCAGCTCGACCTCAAAGTTCATGATGCGGCCGCGGGCAATCATACCCTTTTGAATCACGGCGCCGATGGTCACGGTATCGATGTTGCCGCCTGACATAATCGGCACTACCACATGCGGACCAGTGGCCGCAGCGAACTTGCGGGAACGCAAATTCAGATGCTCGAGCGCTGCCAGCGAGACGGCACCAGCGGCCTCGACCACCAACTTGTGTTTCTCCAGCATGAGCAGAATCATCTCGTTGATGTCTCGTTCGGAGACAGTGACCAAATCATCCAGGAACTCGTTGAGCAATGCAAACGGCAAATCACCCGGATGCTTGACCGCAACGCCCTCGGCGGAAGTCACCACACGATCGGCGGGGGATACATGGCCAGATGCCAACGAATCCTTCCAGGCCGGAGAACCTTCCGGAATTGCGCCAATCACACGAACATCAGGTTTGAAGGTCTTGATGGCGAGCGCCACACCGGCGCCAAGACCGCCACCACCGAGCGGCACCACAACATCGGTGACATTCGGCACATCTTCGAGAATCTCCAACCCAATGGTGCCTTGACCGCAAATGACCTCGTAGTCATCAAACGGCGGCACGTAGATCATGCCCTTCGTCTCGGCGAGTTCGGCGGCATGCGCTGCGGATTCATCGAACACATCACCGTAGAGCACCACATCGGCACCATAGGCCTTGGTGGCATCCACTTTCAGCGGCGGAGTAATCTGCGGCATGCAGATAGTGGCCTTGGCGCCACGTTCCCGGGCTGCATAGGCCACGCCTTGCGCATGGTTGCCAGCGGATGCGGTGACGATACCATGAGAAAGCTGCTCTTCGGCGAGCGAAGCAATCTTGTTATATGCACCACGAATCTTGAATGACCCAGTGACCTGCAGATTCTCAGGCTTCAGGAGAATCTCGTGGCCAGTCATCTCGCTCAACACCGGGGAAGGAATAATCTCCGTGTGACGGGCAGTGCCTTTGAGTCGTTCGGAGGCCAGCTTCAGTTCGGCTGCATGATCACGCTGCAGCGCCTTCAAAACATCCTTTTGTTCCATAGCTGCTCATTGTATGGCGCGGGGACGCCGAAAATGACTATTCATCTCGTTGACAAGATACTTCAGAGCAATCATTGGCGCAGTCCTACCGTATTTTCCGCTTTCGAGGGGCGGATTTGACCGTTTCCGGACGTCTATCTCCGTTTCGAGGGGCTGCTTAATTCGGTATACCCCAAGTATCTCGCATTATTTACGACGGTATTATGCGGTTTCAGACCCTGAACTATTTGAGCACCAGCCCCTTGAAACGGAGATAGACGTCCGGAAACGGTCAAATCCGCCCCTCGAAACAAAAATACCTACCTACAGCTGGACGGCAGCAGCCTCCCACGGGTCAAGCTCACGGTTGGCGAGGGAAACCACAGTGTGAGGGGCGTCGTACGTGGAGAGAATGATATCTGGCTCAGTGACGCCGCCGGCAATCAGCTCGGTGGATTCACGCGGCAAGTCGACGGTTCGGCCGGACAGGTTAACCACAACCAGCAATCGCTCGTTGCCAAGCGTGCGGGTGAACGCATATACATGCGCGTCATCCGCATCAATCAGCCGCCACTCGCCAGCCGCCACAATCGAACTGTTGTGGCGCAAGGCGATGAGCTTCTTGTAGAAGGCATACACCGAGTCAGGATCGTCGAATTCGCCGGCCGCATTGATTTCAGCATGATTCGGGTTGACGGAAATCCACGGCTCCGTCGCTGCATCCGGTGCGGTGAAACCGGCATAGGCAGAACCATCCCATTGCATTGGGGTACGCGAATTGTCGCGACCGCGCGCGGCGATACCCGCCATCATCGATTCCGGCGATTGTACCTTGGCTTCCTCGACCCTCTGACGATAGGCATTGAGAGATTCAAGGTCGCGGTACTGATCGAGGCTGGTGAAGTGAGCATTGGTCATGCCCAGCTCCTCACCCTGATATACGTACGGAGTGCCGCGATGCATGTGCAACATCAGGCCAAGCGCTTTGGCCGAGCGCACGCGGGATTCCTCCGAGGAGTCATCGCCCCAACGAGAGACCACACGTGGCTGATCGTGGTTGCCAGTGAACAAGCTTGCCCAGCCCACGTTCTCCACAGCAGTCTGATATCCGGCCATGATCCGCTTGAATCCCGGCAAATCGAGCGGCAGAGGCTTCCACTTGACGCCATCACAATCAAAATCGACATGATCGAACAGGAACAGCATATCCAGCTCCCCATTGGCCGGATTGGTGATGTGTTCATTGCGTTCGGCGGTGATGCCGGGGGCCTCGCCGACGGTGAGGAAGCCGTCACGCCCGTCGAACACCTCGCGGCGCATCTCGGCGAGGAACTCGTCCTGACGCGGACCGTCGGCGCAGAACGGGTTCGGGCTGGAGTAGCCCTCCTCCCCCACCGGCAGATCCTGGAGCTCGGAACCGGCCTCGCCGGGCAGCCTGCCGTTTGCATCCGTACGCTTGGAGATCAGGGTGATGACATCCATACGGAAGCCGTCGATGCCGCGATCGAGCCACCAGTTCATCATGTCGTACACTGCACGGCGCACGGCCGGGTTCTCCCAGTTGAGATCAGGCTGCTTCTTCGAGAACTGGTGCAGGTAGTACTCGCCGCGCTCCGGGCAATATTCCCATGCGGAACCGCCGAAGTAGGAGCCCCACTGGTTCGGCTCGGCGCCGGGCGTGCCCGGCTCGTGGCCGGGGCGGGCGGGACGCCACCAGTACCAGTCGGCGTGCGGGTCGTCCTTGTCCTTCGACGCCTCGAACCACGCATGCTCGTCGGAGGTGTGGTTGACCACCAGGTCCATCACGATCTTGAGTCCGCGCTTGTGCGCTTCGGCGAGCAGCTCGTCCATGTCGTCGAGCGTGCCGAACAGCGGGTCGATGTCCTGGTAGTCGGAGATGTCGTAGCCGTTGTCGTCTTGCGGGGACCTGTAGACCGGGGAGAGCCACAGCACATCCACGCCGAGATCGGCGAGATAGTCGAGGCGGGAGGTGATGCCCTTCAGGTCCCCGAAACCATCGCCGTTCGTGTCCTGGAACGACCGCGGGTAGATCTGGTACACCACCGCATTCGACCACCACGGGTTCGGGGAGGCTCCGTTGGTGCGAATGGCGTCAGGAATTATTGCGCGGTTGAAAGTAGTCATCGTTGGCTCCTTATTCATGTCTATATTGCCCGTTGCTCACAGTCTAAAAAAATGGTGAATTACATTCCCATTAGTGATCTGCATTGGTGTGCCGGAAAATAAATAGCGCCAGTTGGCAATGCACGGCCCGGTGCACGATTCGTGCGTTCCGGATTGCATAGCAGCGATTCGATAAACGGCCGATCCGGTTGATGTCCGGGCGAAAATAGCATGCCACACTGGGTCTCCGGTGACCGCTAGACGATTGCGCGTCATGCTTCCGTACCGTACAACGCAGAAACGGGCGATTCCACACCTATGCGCACAAACACGTGCCACACAGCATGAGAACAGGCGTTTCTGCGGCCAGACTCAATATTGCCTCGCGGGCTGCCGCCCGCTCGGAGCGGTCAACGGAAAGCCCACTGGGCTTTCCTTTACTTGACCGCTCCTCTCATCACTCCGCCCACGACCCACTTTTGGGCGAAGATGTAGACGATGAGGATCGGGGCCATGGCCATCAGATAGCTGGAGAATGCCATCGGGTAGTTGGTGGCGAACTGCGAGCTGAAGACGTACTGGGCGAGCGGGATGGTCTGGTTCGACTGGTCGGTCAGAATGATCAACGGCAGGAGGAAGTCGTTCCAGGCCCACAGCGCGGTCAGAATGGCGATGGTGGCGTTAATCGGGCTCATCAGCGGGAAGATGATGGTCCAGAAAATGCGCCACGTGGATGCGCCATCGATGCGGGCCGCCTCTTCCAGCGAGACCGGAATCGAACGGATGAAGCCCGTGGCGATGAACAGGTTCGTGCCCAAGCCGAGCACCGTGTACAGGATGATCAGGCCGACCTGGTTGTCCAGATGCAGGGAGCCCATCTGCTTCGCAATCGGCAGCATGACGACCGGGAACGGCACGAACATGGCGGCGATGAAGAAGTAGTACAGGAAGCGGAAGAAGCGCTTATCCATGTTGCGGGCCACGGCGTAGGCCACGAAGGTGTTGGTCAGCAGGGTGAGCACCACGGCGGCCACCGTGATAATCGCGGAGTTGAGCGCGGCCTTCGGGTAGTTGACCTTGGCGGAGGCGTCGGCGAAGTTATGCCACTGCCACGAGGTGGGCAGAGCGAAGGTGCCGGCTTCGGCCGGGGTCTTCAGCGCGGTGACGATGGTGAAGTAGAGCGGGATCAGAATGGTCAGGCTCAGCACTGCCACAGCGGCGGTCAGCCACCAGTTGATGCGGTGATCCCTGCGGAACTTGGCGGGCTTGCCGGCTTTGGACGGAGCGACTGTTGCAGTAGTCATTTCTTATCCTCCCCTAAATCAGATTTGTTCCTGGCTGCGGGAAATGCGCAGCTGCACGAAGGCGATAATCGCCAGCACGATGAAGAAGAGCACGGCGTTCGCGGTCTGGTAGGCGTACTCGCCACCGGTCAGGCCACCCTTCCAAATGAGGTAGGTGACGGTTTCGGTGGCGGAGTTCGGGCCGCCATCGGTCAAGGCGACGACCTGATCGAAGGTACCGAGCGCGTTCTTCATGGACAGCACGAGGTTGATGGTGAAGAACGGTCCGATCAGCGGGAAGGTGATCTTCCAGAACTTCTGCCAGGGATTGACGCCGTCGATGGCGGCGGCCTCGTAGATTTCGTCGTCGATGGTCTGCAGACCAGCGAGGTAGATGAGCACCGAGTAGGCGATGCCCTGCCAGACGGCGAGGAAAACGATCGGGATCCAGCTGAGCTGCTCATTGGTCAGCAGCGAGGTGGACAGCCACTTGATGCCGAGTGCCTTGCCAAGTTCGGGCAACGGGTTCATGAAGATGTACTTGAACACGTAGCCGATGACTAGCACGGAGAGGGTGTAGGGAATGAAGAAGATGGCACGGAAGCCGTTTTTGAAGGCGATCTTCGAGTTCAGCATCACCGATAGGAACAGGGCGATCACATTGATCAGCACTGTGATGAGAATGGCGATGAAGAATGTGAACAGGTAGGCGTGGCCCACACGGTTGTCTTGAAAGAGAGCGATGTAGTTCTTCAGGCCGATGAACTTGTAGTCGCCGTATCCCTGCGAATTGGTGAAGGAATACTTTACGCCGTCAAGAAATGGCAGGTAGAGGAAGAAGGCGAAAATGATAGCCGCCGGAACCGCCATCCAGTAGTAGGCGGGATCCACTTTGCGGGTAGAGAAGGCGGAAACCTTCTTCTTGGCGGGTTTCTTAGCAGCGGTCTTAGTTGCAGTTGCGTGTGACATGATGTTCTCCTCTCCTACCGATCACTCGAAGGTCCTGGCTTGGACCTTGTCCCATTCGGTCTGCATCTGGTTCAGGAAGCGGTCGGTGTTGCCGGAGGTCACCATGGTCTGCAGGTAGCCGCCGATGTTGATGGACGAAGGAATATAGTGGTCGCAGAAGTCGGCCAGTCGGTTTTCCTCGAAGAACGGGCGCACGGTTTCCAGCGCATCGTTGCCGAAGTAGGTGTCCTTCAGCGGCGTGATGGCGGACTGGGCGTCGGCGTAGGCGTCAAGCTGATCCTTCTGCATGAGGAATTCGACGAGCTTCATCGCTTCCTTGGGGTGCTTGGTGTTCGCACCGATGGTGAGCATCACGTCGTCGCCGGCGGTGAGGATCTGCTCGCTGGCGTCATCGGTGGCCGGCATCTGGGCGAAACCAAGTTCGATATCGGGGTTGATCAGCAGAATCTGCGGGATGGCGTAGGTGCCGAGCGGGATGATCGCGGCCTTGCCTTGGGCGAAGTTCTGCGTGCCCTGCTGGTAGGTGACGCCGGTGTCCGCAGTGGAGTAGGTGAAGAGCTCGGATTCCTTCTCGACTGCGGTCTTCCACAGTTCCTGGAACGTGGTCTTGCCTTGCTTGAGCTCGGTGTACTTCGATTCGGGAACCAGCGTGCCGGCCAGGGAGGCGAGCGGTGCCTGGGTGGTCCAGGCGTCAGCCACGGAACCCTGCAGCGGGTTGATGCCGGCGTCCTTGAAGGTGTTGAGCATATCGGTGAACTCGGTCCACGTGGTCGGCGGGTTCTCCGGGTCGAGACCTACCTTGCGAAACAGCGCCTTGTTGTAGATGTAACCGGAGGCGTTGCCGGCAAAGGGCAGACCATACAGGCGCTTCTTGGAGGAATCGGTGGTCTGCACCAGGTTCTTGGCGATCTGCACCATGCCGGGGTTGAGGGTGTCCACGATGGGCTCGTCGGTGAAGTCGTAGAAAACACCGGATGCGGCGAAGTTGCCGAAGCTGATGTCGCCGTTGAAGGTGATTACGTCCGGCACGCGGTTCTTGACGAAGCGGGTGCGTAGATCGGTCTGGGCGTTGGCGGAGTTGTTG
The DNA here is from genome assembly GCF_023656805.1 of Bifidobacterium sp. M3-N-101. Lineage (NCBI taxonomy): Bacteria > Bacillati > Actinomycetota > Actinomycetes > Bifidobacteriales > Bifidobacteriaceae > Bifidobacterium > Bifidobacterium sp. M3-N-101. Next base: position 35,036 of record NZ_JAMOKQ010000014.1, on the reverse strand, counting down.
ATGTTGACCTTGATGGTCGGGTTCTGCTTTTCGAAGTCGGCGACCATGGATTTGAACTGGTCGGCGGCCTCGGACTTGAACTGGAAGAAATCCAGCGTAACGGTACCTGCGGTGCTCGATCCGCAGCCTGCCAGACCGAAGCCGATGGCGATAGCGCACGCCACAGCAGCAGTGCGCACGGCCAGACGCTTCAGTCTAGGCGTTGAATGTGGGGAATCGGACAGCATATTGTTGACTCCTTTATCTCTTTCCTTCCGGCTTCAGCGCCGGCGGATCTTCCACTTTCAAAAGTAACGATTGCGCCATTTCATTCCCAGCGCCAGCGAGCCCAATTGCGTAAGAAACAAAAAGCGCGGTATTTTGTGATTAACGCAATAAATAATGCAAAGGGGGCTTAAGCATGTCTGACGCCAATGCGATTCCGCAATGGTTTTCCGGATCCGAGCATACGCATCGCGTGGCGGCAGCCATCGCCCAATATGGGCCGATTGCGCGCACCACATTGGCACAGATGCTGGGATTGAGCCAGGGTGCGCTCTCCCGCATTACCAGCGATTTGATTTATGCCGGAGTCATCGAAGAACTGCCGGCTGTGGCCGGAACTACAGGTAAGCTGCCTGAACGGTTTACTCCCAAGGAGAGCTCGGATCGTCGCGGCCGACCGCAGACCGCATTGGTATTATGCTCGAACGCACGCACCTTCGTAGGCGTCAAAGTGCACGGCACATCCATTGTGTCGGCCGCCGTGAACGCGCATGGCGAGCTGGTTTCCGGCCGGCATGAGATACCAATTGGTGCTGATCAGTCGGCAGAATATGTGACATCGTCGATAGCCACGCTGGTTCGTGAATGCTCTGATGATGTCGCCGCCACCGACCTGCCCGCTCCCACTGCCGTGGGCGTAGCGGTCGGAGGTCACGTGATCGATGATTCCATCGTCACGTTCGCCCCATTCCTGCACTGGGAGGGCACCACAGATTTAGGCGCAATGGTGTACGAGGCCACCGGATTGCCATGCGGCGTATTCAACGATATCGATTCGCTGCTGGTGGATGCCTCCTGGTTCGGGCCGGGAGTGGGCGTGGATACGTTCGCCGTAGTGACCATCGGCGTGGGCGTGGGCTATTCGCTGGCTGTGCATGGTGAACCGGTCAGTTACCCGGACAAGAGTTTTGGCCTAGTGGGGCATGTGCTCATCGACCCGGAGGGCCCGCGCTGCACCAGTGGGCATATCGGGTGTTCGCAATGCCTGACTGACGATTCGATTGCGGAACAGTATTCGGCGATCATCGGCCGCGCAGCGACCTTCGATGATTTTGCGCACGATGCCAGAGCCCATGTGCCGCAAGCCTCCCAGCTAGTGCACCGCACTTGCTTCCGATTGGGATCGCTGGTGGCCACCGTGGCGAACATCGCTATGCCGGGGCATGTAATGATCGCCGGCGAATCGGCATTTTTGGCGAAGCTTGGTACCGATTCGCTGCGTGACGGCATCCGCTTCTATCGGCATAGCCAAACTCAACCGGTGAAGTTCACGATTATGGATCACGGCTGGCAGCTCTGGGCCAAAGCCGCTGCCAGCCGTGTAATCGTGAAGCATATTGGATAGGTCACTCCGCCACGACCAGCAATTACGGACTTGCCTATCGGCAAGGCTCAATCCCACCTTCACTCAGCTATCGCTTCGCTCAGGCCATGGCTACTGACAGCCCACTGGGCTGTCAGCTTAACGCCACGGCCTTGAACAGTACTGCCTGCTGAGGGTGGAGGGACGGGGGACGGATGCCGTAGCGCTGCAGGGCTTCGCCGGTCAGGACTACGCCTTCTTCGTTCCACCAACCGAGGGTGCTTTGACCATTGGTCAGACCTTCGAGGTCCAGGCTTGGGTCGAGCGGGCTAATGCGATACTTGCGCTTGGGGTCAAGGCCAGGCAGATGCACGGGAGCGGCAGGATAGGTCTGGCTCGTGGTCAGCTGGGTGAAGCGGTAGATGGCAGCATTGCGGTTCGGCATCACCATGCCATCGAGGCGCACGGCCGGATCACTGGAGTCGGCGTGCACGCAGGTATCGATGGCGAACCAATCACGATGCTTCTTGAACTCGGCCACCCACACTGCCAGCTTGGCAAGTGCATCGTCCGGCTCCTTGAGCAGGTTCCATTCGATGCCCATGTGCCCGAAGAATGCCATCGCCATGCGCAATTCCTGACTGGTCTCACGACGAGTGGAGTGCGCGGGGCTGGCACCCACATGCTCGCCCATCATGGCAGGCGGCATAAGCAGTGATGTGTAACGCTGGATGTCCGCGCGTTCGACCGGATCCACGCAATCGGACACCCAGATACGGTCGGCGTATTCGAGGATACCGAGATCCACACGGCCGCCGCCGGAAGAGCAGCTTTCGATTTCGAGACCCGGGTGAGCGGTCTTGAGGCCCTTGAAAATCTCATAGACGGCAATAGTTTGCGCATGCACGGCCGGACGGCCGGAGCGGCGAGAACCGGGCTCAGTGACCAGCTTGTTGTGATCCCATTTGATGTAGTCGATGCCGAGCTCGCCGACGAGCTGATCCATGCAGCTGTAAATGTAATCGAAAGCTTCCGGATTGGTCAGGTCGAGCACTTGCTGAGTGCGGCCCTGCAGCGGCAGACGGCCGGCAGTGGGCGAAAGAATCCAATCAGGGTGGTTGCGGGCCACGTCGGAATCGGGGTTGACCATTTCCGGCTCGAACCACAGGCCGAACTCCATGCCCTTGGCATGCACATAATCGGCGAGCGCCTTGAGGGACTTCGGGCCATCGGGCCATACGTCCTGAGAAATCTGCCAGTCGCCAAGGCCGGAGGTGTCGTCGCGGCGAGAACCGAACCAACCGTCATCCACCACGAATCGTTCCACGCCAGAAGCGGCTGCCTTGTCGGCGAGCGCCTTGAGCGTATCGAAGTTGTGGTCGAAGTACACGGCTTCCCAGGTGTTGAGGATTACCGGACGGCCGTGCGAGAACAAGCGCGGGTGCAAAGAACGCACATAGGAGTGGAAGCGTGCGGCAATCTCGTTCAGACCATCGCCGAAGGAGCCGAACAGCCATGGGGTTTCGTAAGAGCTCTGGCCTTCGCCGGCTGCATCGTCAAGCGTTACTTCGCCGCCAAACAGCAGCTCGCCGCCGCCAATCACACCCTGCGTGTACGGCAGTCGCTCGGCGGACAGCACGGAGTTGCCGCTCCAGCCCACGTGCACCGAGTAGGCCTCGCCATGCTCGAAGCCGAAACCGGGAACGCCGGCGGTAAGCAGCAGGGAGGCGTCGAAATCAGGGCGACCTGCGAGCTGCGGCTTCTCAAAACGTCCGATGGTGAGCGGCTGACGCTGCGGGCTGCGTTCGCGAAGATGGTGGCCGGTGGTGGTCAGGATTTCGGATGCGGATTCGGGCAGCGGGAAACCGAGCTCGATCTTGCCGATTTCCAGCGGGGCCTCGGCACCGGCTTCTGCTCCGAACAGGTTGGTCACGATGGCCTTCTGACGGGCCAAACCACCGGGCAGAAGTTCGAGATGCCATTCGAGTTCCACGCCTTGCTCTTCGTCGCGCGCAGTGATTGCCACGCCGGGCACGTTGGCCGGGCCAGTGGTACGGGCACGTCCAGTCACATCGGTGTAGCTGTCGCCGGACACAGCATCGAGGCTAGCAGCTACCACGCCGTCGAATTTCATACCGGTCACGGTGAACTTGGGGAAGAGTTCGATGCCGTCGCGGCGCAGCACCACACGCTGCTCACCAATCCAGCTTTCGGCCTGAGTCGGCAGGATGGACGGCCAGGCGGTGTCATCGAGTGCACCGGAAACGCGCTGCGGCTTGAGCGCATCGTACGCAGCGAGCAAGGTCTCAGGATTGCTCAGCGGGCGACCCCAATGAATGATACGCGGCAGGTCATCGCCGGCAGCGACCAGACCGATTGCCACGTTGGCATCGGGCTGTACAAGATAGATGGCGGTGAGCGCGGTTCCGTCAGCGGCGGTACCGGTGAAGGTGGCGGTGTTCTGGGCCATAGTGTCTCCTTCGACGTATACGGAATGCATTGAACTACTGATTGTGATGGTAGAAGAAGTAGAATATGTTGCCTTGGTGCCGCGTGTTGGATGGATGAAGTAAGTATTTGAGCGATTTACCGCCGATGAGCGAAGAACGCGCTGAGGAGAGTCTGGCAATCGGCTTCTGCCACGCCGCCATGCACTTCAGGGGCGTGACCAATATGGGGATCGCGCGGGATATCCCAGATTGACCCGCAAGCACCGAGCTTGGAGTCCCACGCGCCAAACACGATGGTGCCGATATGGGTTTGGATGCATGCGCCGGCGCACATCGGGCAAGGCTCAAGCGTAACAGCCAGTGTGCAATCGGAGAGATTCCACGAGCCTAATGCGCGGGCGGCCTCACGCATGGCAATGATTTCGGCATGCGCCAGTGGATCGCCATCGGCCTCGCGTGTGTTGTATCCTCGCCCGATGATTTGGCCGTCGGCGTTCACCACCACTGCGCCAACCGGCACATCGCCGGCTGCCGCGGCCCTTTTGGCGAGCTCCAGCGCGCCGTGCATCATCTCGTCATATCCCATATGCCCCATATGAACGAGTGTATGCCGCGTGGCTTGCGGTCATCAACGACTTTCAGCAGATATGTCCCATCTGGACGAGTACACGACCTGCCCCGTGGGACAAGATGTGAATTTGGCCGGTTTTCGCATTATGTCCCACGCTCCTCTCAATCGGCGAAAAGCATCATCCTTAAAAAATGGCGACATTCCAACGTTTCATGTTTTGGGCTTGTGGGACATAAAGAATGTCAATCGATTGATGTTGCTAATGGGACACGGTCAAGTGGGACAACACGAAAAAAACGCCAGTTTCCGCATCGTGTCCCACGCAAAACAACATGAACCCAACCGCATGCCACACGCGAGATGATACGAACTCAGCCACACTCGGCCTGAAGCTTAATGTGTTCCTAACGATGCTCATATACTCTGAGTGATAAAAGAAAGGGAGACACTCATGGCTGTATTCGAGCTCATCCTGTGCATTATCGCAGCAGTGGTGGTGAGTTCGTTCGCCAGTCGTTTCGTGCCGCGAGTGTCCACACCACTGGTGCAGATCGTGCTGGGCGTGCTGGTCACCTACTTGCCGTTCTTCCCGGATGCCAAGCTCGATCCGGAATTGTTCATGGTGCTGTTCATCGCGCCCTTGCTGTATCTCGAAGCGCATGAAATCGACAAATCCGCCCTGCTGAAAACGTTGGATTTGAGCCTATCCTTGGCGATTGGTCTGGCTATCGTGACGATGACCGCAGTGGGATTCACGCTGCATGCCGTATGGCCTTCGATTACCTTGGCTTCCGCTCTGGCCCTAGGCGCGGCGCTCGGCCCGACCGATGCAGTGGCCGTGAGTTCCTTGGGCAAAGAGGCTTCACTGTCCCAACGTCAGCGCAGCGTACTCAAAGGCGAATCCCTATTCAATGACGCTTCCGGCATCGTCGGCTTCCAGTTTGCACTTGCTGCAGCATTCACCGGAGACTTTGCCGTGGGCCAAGCCGCCGGTGAATTCGTGATCTCGTTCTTTGGCGGCACGCTGTTCGGTCTGCTGGTGGCCGGATGCGCCAACTGGGTGTTCGAGACCGTACGCTCCCTCGGTTGGGAGACCACCACCACCCGTATTTTGATGGAACTCTTCCTGCCATTCCTGCTGTATCTAGGTGCGGAGGAATGCAATGTATCCGGCATTCTGGCAGTGGTGGCAGCCGGTCTGTTCATCCGTTTCGACCGTACCGGAGTGGGCCCGAACGTGGCCCGCACGAATATCGTGTCTTCCTCCGTGTGGGGAGTGTTGAGCTTTTCCCTCAACGGCGCCGTGTTCATCCTGCTAGGCATGCAGCTGCCGCGAGCCATGCAGGCCAGCTGGTCCGACCCATACATCAGCAACACCGTGCTCATCGGCATTATTCTGCTCGTCACTTTGGTGGTGATTGTGCTGCGCTTCCTCTGGATCACCGCCATGCTGCGCATCGCCCGCGACGTGAACACCGGCATGCGACGCAAAATGACCCCTGAGCGCTGGAGGTCGGCCGCCGTGATGACATTCGGCGGACCCAAGGGCACCATCACGCTGTCGTTGATGTTTACTATCCCGTATTACATTGCGGGCGGCGCGGCATTCCCCATGCGCGACGAACTCATTTTCATCGCCTCCGGCGTGATTATCGTGACATTGCTGCTAGCCAACTTCCTGCTACCGCTGCTAGCTCCGAACCGCAACCGCGATCCCGGCGCGGAGATGATACCGGTCACCATTGAGGTGCTCCGCTCCACCGTGGAAGAACTGACTGGCCTCATCACGCCCGAGAACCGACGTGCAGTGCTTATGGTCATCGACCAGTACACCAAGCGTATCGGCCGCTTGCAGCAGCACATCGGGGAAACCGACCCGCAGGGGTTGGAGAAGCTGCAAATCGAAGCGCTGCACTGGGAGAAGGAATTCGTGCGTGACCGCCTTACCGAAACCAAGACGCATCCGGCGGCGGATTCAGCCACGCAGGAGCTGAATGTGGAAGCTTGCGAGCGCATGCTCGACCAGATCATGAATACGTTGCGCCACACCTCCACCGATCCGACTTCCGGTCATGCGGTATCGCAGATTCGTGGACGTGCACGCATGTTGCAGCGCCAAGTGAGCAACTACGCCAAGCGCACCGTCTCGAAGATTCGCCATACCACGCCGCTGGTGAGCGAGGATCAGATTTTTGCCCGCACACGCGAATTGCAGGTTGAAGCGATTCATCATGTGATTGACCGGCTGGTGGACGAGATGGGCAACGACACCTACAACACCGAGCATTGTTCAGCGCTGCTTTTGGATTACCGTCGCGCTGAGGGCTCGCTGCAGGCACGGCCAAATATGAGCGGCACCACTGAGGCAATCACGCAGGTCGAAGAGGTGAAGCGCGAGAGCTACGGTATTGAGCTCAGTGTGATTCAGGACATGCTTGAGGCCGGCGACATCAACCGTGCACAAGCACGTTCGCTCAGGCGCAATATATACGTCATGCAGGTTGACGCCGATTCCGGCATCTAAATTTCTTGGCTCTCCCCTCTCTGAGGGGAGAGCCAAGGATGCTGCTTTCTCGTGATTTTGAGGGCTACCCAGACACTGCGGATGAGGAGCACTGTTAGGTATGTGGCGAACAGGATTTCGCCAGTGCGTGGGGTCATCGCCTCGGCAATCCACGTGCCCAGTGGCGCAGTCAATGCGGCTACGATGCCGATAATCAATCCGACCTTGGCATGCACCATGCGCCGGCGAACATTGGCCACCGTAGTGGTGACGGCGTTCGGGAACATGGCCAACAATGAAGTGCCGCGAGCAATCAGATCCGAAGCATCAAACAGAATCGATAACGATGGCACAAGAATGGCACCACCGCCCACACCAAGCAGGCCGGCCAGAATGCCGGCGATTACGCCGAATACCACCACCAACAGGCCGGTAACGAGGCTCAACTCAATCGAGGAATCACGCGAAGGCACGAATATGAGCTGGCTGAGAATGACGAATGCCATGAACACCACGAATGCCCAACGCAGCACGACTTCCGACAATCGGGACAGTAGTAGTGAGCCAATCTGGCCGCCGACAAACATACCGACGAACACCAGCAACGCGGCAATCCAATCGACATTGCCGTTGACCGCGTAAGACAGCACGCCAGATACTGACGTAGGGATAATCGCCAGCATTGAAGTGGCGGCCGCATGACGCTGGGTCAGGCCAAGCCATACCAGTGCAGGTACGATGATGGTACCGCCGCCGATGCCGAACAGTCCAGACAACAAACCAACAAGCACGCCCACTGCTACCATCACCGCAATGCCGCGCGGGGATTCGTCCACATGGTTTTCTTCAGCACTCACTTCGCTCATGGGACTTTAGTCTATGACCGGAGTGTGTGCGGATCTCCGTTGCGTCCGATTACTGTATATGGTGCGGCCGCATTGCTTCATCACCACCCAGTGCCATGAATCAGGCAAGTATTACAGCACGCCAGACGTGATGTCGTTATCCAGCAACCACTGACGCAAATCGGCGAATTCCTCAAGACTCACATTATGGTCGAGGCCGCGATAGCTCTTGGTTTTGAGCCACGTATGCTCCTCAAGCCAAGCGGCAGTAGCGAATAATTCGTACTTGGGAATCACGCCATCGTTTTTGCCGTAGGTGTAGAACACGGGGATATCGTAATTGGCCAAGCGATCGTCGGCGGGAGCGGTGCCGGGTACTTGACCGGGCGCGTTGAAACCAGACAACGATACGACAGCACGATAGCGTTCGGGATTGATGCGCAGTAGATGCACGGCGACGAGACCACCTTGCGAGAAGCCGAGCGGTACTACATCACGGTCAGCGGGAATGTTGGCAGCCACCCACCGATCGATAGCAGTGGCGGCTGCATACGCGTCATAATCAAGATCATCGCCGACCGGCAGAGCGTCATGGAGCCACGCGTAGTTGCCGGGCATTTCACTGTGTTCGGGAGCCTTGGCAAGTGCCAGTGGGCCGCGCAACGCTACAAAATCGTTGTAGGGGGCGATGAGGCGCATGACGCCTGCCATGTCTTCTTCGCTGGAGCCCCAGCCATGCAAGCATAGGAATAACGGATGAGTGGGGTGCTGGTCGAAGCCACCGCGCGAGGTCACGCTGTATTCCACTGAAAGCGGCTCGCCAAAACGCCCAGGCACGGCAGTGGATTCACGGCCGATTAAGGGCCGACTTGCATTCGCTTCGTTGCTCATACCACCACAATATACGGCGTTCGGCTGTTGTGAAGTGCTCAACTGGCATGATTTCGGTCACACTGCGGCATTGCCACTGTCCGTGCCATCTTTGGCTGCGGCGATGGTTTCGAGGGTGCCACCCCACTGCTGCTGAAGCGCGGTCATATTGTCGGCCTCGCCGAACACCATCCAGCGCTTGCCATTCAGCAAACGCCAGTCGCCTTGCGTCTTCTCGTTGTCGGCATGCTGGCCCAACAATTCAGTGATTTCGCTTTTGATTGGCGCCCGGCTCATCGCAGCCGAGGCCTCGGAGTCAAAGGATACGAACGCAACACGCGGATCAGCACACATCTGCACGGTGGTGATGCCAGGCAGACCGCCCGCATCCAATCCTTGCCACCCGTCCTTGCACGCGCCGCCAACCGCCCGTTCAATACCTTGCTCCATTTGTGCGGTATTGTCTACCGGCGCTTTGTCATTGACGGCGGGATGAATCAAACCCTGTGGGAACAGTACGCCCACGGCCACACCCACCACCAAACAAGCCGCGGCCAGAACCAATGTGACGATGCCGCCTGCGCCCACTCCCCCATGCGTGGAGTGACGCGGCATCGTGACACGCGACGAAATCACCAGAATCAGGGTAAGTCCGATCAGCACAGCCGCAGTACCCGCGATATACCGACCTCGCACATTCACCAAAAAGCCGATGGATTCGGGCGCAATCTCATGGGCCGCCGATAAGACAGCCACCACGACGGCCAGCAATCCGGTAATTAATGCGATACGCCGCAACAACTTGGATGCAGGGCTATCGACTTTCAGCTTGATCGCACGCCGACCAGAGCCACACCCCCGAGAATACTGCTGTTCGCGGCGAGCGCGGCGCGAACCGTTGTACTGCCCGTCGTCAAAGAAATCGTAATCCTCGTTATTACTTGCCATCTGGACCGCCCTCCCTGCCGATAGCCCCAGTGTACCGCCCCACCGTGTGAGTGGTCGTCATTCCGCAGGATGAATCGACTAAGCAAAAAAGAACCCCGGCGGAGTTACCGCCGGGGAGAGAAAGGAGAGAGAAGAAGAAAGGGGTTCAATTGTCGGGAGCTGCTGCGGCTCCTGATCAGCTCTTCGCTGACATTTTTTATATAACCACTCGATTCTGTGTCTATCTCTGAGGTTCTCTGAGAATAACCTGAAAATTTTGCGCTTGGGCGCTGCCGGCTACTGTATCGGCTCTAATACTGTTTCCGCACGGGGCGCTAGACTTAGGAACAGTATTTGTTCTGCCGCAAGGAGTTTTCATGCTGCTGTCCGACCGCGATATTCTCGCCGCTCAGTCCGCTGGTCACATCTCTCTGGATCCGTGGACACCGGAGATGGTGCAGCCCGCCTCCATCGACGTACGGCTGGATCGCTATTTCCGCCTGTTCAACAATCACGCATATACCTATGTGGATCCCGCCGAAAATCAGGGAGCGCTCACCGAACAGTTTGAAGTGGCCCCTGACGAACCGTGGATTCTGCACCCCGGTGAGTTTGCACTGGGCTCCACGTGGGAGTACGTCAAGCTCAATCCGACTATTGCCGCACGCCTTGAGGGCAAGAGCTCACTGGGCCGTTTGGGTATTCTGACCCACTCGACCGCCGGCTTTATTGATCCTGGCTTCGAGGGGCATATTACGCTTGAGCTATCCAATGTATCGACGTTGCCGGTCAAGTTGTGGCCCGGCATGAAGATTGGCCAGATGTGCTTCTTCCAGCTGAGCTCGCCTGCCGAGCACCCGTACGGCTCTCAAGGCACCGGCTCCCATTACCAGGGCCAGCGTGGACCTACCCCAAGCCGCTCCTACGAGAATTTCTATCGCGCGCACATCAAGGACTAAACGCTACAACGCATCATTCGGCCGGCGCATGCCGGCCATTTGCTTACCACCAAGGAGATGTTATGACCAACAGTGACGGCGGTTTCCAATTCGACTTCCAGCACCCTGAAGAACCATCCAAGCCAGTAGTGCCTCCGGTTCCCCCAGCACCTGCGACTCAGGCAACACAGCCTGCGCAGCCCACACAACCCGTATGGCCAGCCGCGCAGCCGACGCAGGCATTCCAACCAGTACAGCCGACACAAGCAACCCAAGCATTCCAGTCAGCACAGCCGACACAAGCAACGCAGTCATTCCAACCTGCGCAACCGACCCAGCCAACGCAGACTGTACCTTCATATGACGCGACTGCGGCAACTCAAGCATTCCAGCCGATTCAGTTTGGACAGCCCACAACCCCGGCATACGGTACCGGCGCCACTTCTGGGCAGACCGTCGCCATGCCGGCAGCCCCAGCCCAGGCGATGCCTGCTGAAGATATGCAGGCGACTCAGGTATTTCAGCCGTCCGAAGTACCGGCTGCGGCTCCCGCACAGCCGGCGACACTACCGCCCACCATTCCGCCACTCGATCAGTTCGCTGATGAAGAAGAGCCCGAAGAACACGAGCCTCGTCATCAAGGCGGCGGCAAGAAAAACACGGGCAAAACCGTCGGCATTGTCATCGCCGTGGTTGTGGTCGTGGCGTTGATTGCCGGAGGCTTGTTCTGGTGGCATTCCAACAGCAGCAAGGTGAGCCAAGCGGCGGCGCTAGTCGAATGCAAGGCAGCAGCCAAGCAGTATGATTCGGCCAAGAAGAAGCTCACCACCGCCATCACGAACGGTCAGACCAGCGCGCAGACGCCCACCAGTGACGTGGCCGACGTCAACACCATCACCACGTTGAATCAAGCGGTGCAGGATGCTGGCACCCCGGCCGATACCGCTACCTGCGATTCCAAGCTCAGCGCAGATGAGTTGAAGAAGCAGACCGAAGACATGCAGAGCAAGGTCAGCGACGCCGCCGATAAGACGGATGCCATCAACAGCGCCATCAAGGCCGTCAATGCTTCCAAGAAGACGGCAAACACCAACTCGCTGAAGTCGAACCTCAGCTCGGCCGTTTCGCAGGCTCAGGGCATTCTGGACAACTCGGCCGGCAACGTGGCCGATGAGAATACTCGCACCGCATTGCAGACCGCTATTACCGAGGCGAACACCGTGGCAAGCAGCTCCAACCCGTCCGAGGCCGACGTGAATAACGCCATTTCCAAGCTGCAGAAGGCCGAGGCCGACGTGAACGCTTCAATGCAGGCCAAGCAAAAGGCTGACGCCGATGCGGCAGCACAAGCTGAGGCTGAGAAGAAGGCTCAGGAAGAGGCTGCGGCGGCTAAGGCTCAGAAGAAGGCCGAAGAAGAAGCCGACAGCTCAAGCGGGATGAATAGCGACACTGGTAGCAACTAGTAGTTCTGCGTTCCGCATATAAAGGGCGGGTCAAATCCTACAACAGGATTTGACCCGCCCTTATTGTTATTTGGTGCTATCCGTTGGCGTTACTGTCGCTTAGCCATCGCGCGCAACACAATCTTGCGCAGCTCGGAAGCAATCAGCACAATCGCAGCCAGGCCGATGCACTCCACCCAAGCCATCGGGCTGAGCGCAACGGTACCGAACGGGCCGTTAAGGAACGGCACATAGACCACCACAAGTTGCAGCGCCACGGACAGGCCGATCGCGCCCCACAGCCACTTGTTGGAGAACAAGCCCACGAACACGGACTGCAGGTGGGAGCGGGAGGCGAGCGCGTTGAACAGCTGGGCGAACACCAGAATCGTGAAGCCCATGGTACGAGCCTCGGTCATCTGTGCCTCATGGCCGATGGCATCCACCGAGCGGTCGGTGAACAGGCCGCCGGACAAGTGCATATCCATGCCGATCAGTGTGACGATGGCCATGATGACACCGATGTAGATGATGTCGCCCCACATGGAGGCGTCGATCACACGATCGGTCATCTTACGCGGCTTACGACCCATCACATCGTCGGTTTGCGGATCCACGCCCATGGCGAGTGCGGGGGCCGCATCGGTCAGTAGGTTGATCCACAGCAGCTGCGTGGCGAGGAGCGGTACGGCGACGCCCACGGATTCCGGCTGACGGATACCGAGGAAGCCGGCCAGCACCACGCCGAGGAACACGGTGAACACCTCGCCCACGTTGGAGCTCAGCAGGTAGCGCAGGAACTTGCGGATGTTGTCGAAGATCACGCGGCCTTCGCGCACAGCAGCCACGATGGTGGAGAAGTTGTCGTCCGCCAGAATCATCTTGGCGCTCTGCTTGGTCACTTCGGTGCCGGTGATGCCCATGGCCACACCGATATCCGCGGACTTGACGGCCGGAGCGTCGTTCACACCGTCACCGGTCATGGCCACGATGTTGCCCTGGCGCTGTAGGGACTCGACGATCTTGAGCTTGTGCTCAGGAGCCACGCGGGCATACACGGACACTTCAGCAGTGGCCTTGTCGAGCACGGCTTCGTCGGGCAGCTGATCAAGCTGGTCACCGGTCAGGGCCTTGCCGTCCTTGGCGATGATGCCAAGGTCGGAGGCGATGCGGGCAGCAGTCAGCGGGTGGTCGCCGGTGATCATCACGGTGCGGATGCCGGCACGGTGCGCCTCGGCCACGGAATCGCGGACCTCAGTGCGCGGCGGGTCGATGATGCCGACCATGCCGTTCCAGATAAGGTCGGTTTCGATGGCCTCGGACTGTTCGGCGATGTCGGCCACCTGGCCCGCGGCATTTACGCTGACGCCCGGCACATCGGCCAGCGAGCTGGTTTCCAGCGGTCGACAGGCCTGACCAAGCGTGCGGTATGCCTCGGAAGAGAGGCGTTCGACGGTGGCCAGAATCGACTGACGATCACCTTCGGTGAGCTTGCGGACCTGGCCGCCCACGCGAATGCGCGAGCAGTAGCTCAGCAACACGTCCGGCGCACCCTTGGCGAACACGGTCAGTTTGCCGGAATCGGTGTCGTCTTTAGCGATGATAGACATGCGCTTGCGTTCGGAGGTGAACGGAATCTCGCCCACGCGAGTGTAACGGCTGACCTTGTGATCAGCCTTGACCTTGCGAGCGGCAACGACCAGTGAGACTTCAGTGGGGTCGCCCACAATCTCCCACTTGCCGTTTTCCTGACGGAGTTCACCGTCGTTGGCCAGTGTGCCGGCCACGAGTGTGGCAATAACCTCATCGGCGATGGTCTTGGCTTGATCGGATTCGGGATCAACACCACCGGCCATGACCATGCGGCCTTCGGGCGCGTAGCCGGTGCCGGTGATCTGCACTTCGCCGGACGGGGTGACCACACGTTCCACGGTCATCTCATTACGGGTCAACGTGCCGGTCTTATCCGAGCAGATCACGGAAGCGGATCCCAGGGTTTCCACCGAATGCAGCTTCTTGACGATCGCGTTGTGGGCCGCCATGCGCTGCACGCCAAGCGCCAGCACCACGGTCAGAATGGCGGCCAAACCTTCCGGCACGGCGGCCACGGCAAGCGAGACGGCCAGCAGCAAGGAATCAATCACGTCATGGACGTCGTTGAAGCCTTCCAGCACGGCGAGCGCCACCAGCACCACGACAGCGATGACGCACACCGCAATGCCGAGGATCTTGGAGACGTAATCCATCTCCTTCTGCAACGGGGTTTTCTCGTCCTCTGTGGCGGAGAGCATGTCGGCGATCTTGCCGACCTGCGTATTCATACCGGTGCCGGTCACGATTGCGCGGCCGGTGCCTTGCGTCACGGAAGTGCCGTTGAAGATCATGTTGGCGCGGTCGCCCAGCGCCTTGGCCTCGGTGAGTGTGTCCGGCTTCTTGCCAACCGGCACGGATTCGCCGGTCAGTGAAGCCTCGGCGATGCGCAGGCTGGCCGCGTTGACCAGTCGGCCATCAGCGGAGACCGAATCGCCTTCGGCAAGGACGATGATGTCGCCGGGAACCACGTCGGCGGTGTTGATGCGCAGCACCTTGCCGCCACGCAGCACCGAGGTCTGCGGAGCTGTCATTTGGGCGAGCGCCTCAACGGCGGCTTCTGCCTTGGCTTCCTGCATATAGCCGAGCACGGCGTTGACAATCAGGATGAGGATGATTACGAGGGCGTCGAACGGCAACGCTTCGCCGCCTTCTGCGCCGGGACGCGCATTGGCTTTCTCGATGCCCCATGCAATGACTGAAATAATGGTGGCTGCAATCAGCAGGTACACCAGCGGATCCTGGAACTGGGCCAGGAACTTCTTCCATTTCGGTACGGGCGGGGCGCTGGCGAGCTCGTTCGGGCCGAATTTGGCCAGTCGGCGCTTGGCTTCTTCCTCGCTCAGGCCGTGGGATGGGTCGACGTTCAGGGCTTTGGCCACGTCGTCGACGCTGGTCAGACTTGGATCAGTATCCCCCAATAGCGCTTCCTGTGCGCGCACTTCTTCCGATTCCACGACCCCGTTCGTTGCGGTCGCGGACTTTGCGGATTGATCGTTACGATCATCCATGGTGTTCTCCTTGGTATCGCCGCGGAGTAGTCAGCCTCGGCCGGCACCGGGTTGTCTCTCCCGGGCGGCGCAGGACTGCGCGGTTATGGGCATCGACGCAATTGCAGCCGATGCGTACGATGCCATTATTCCATAACCCGGCGGCACACTGGTCAAGCCATGACGGGCGAGCTGGGCGCGGACATCGTCGAGCGGTACAACGACTCGCCCATCGCTGCGGCCGCGCTGCCCGCCCTGACCTCGGTGCGTCCGCCGTACGCGCGTATCGTCACCGAGGTCTTGCGTCTCATCGAAATCGGGCCCGGGAATCCCACGCACATCTCGTTGCCACCGGAACTCGTCGTGCGCGCCTCGAGCTCGAATCGGCTTATCTGACGGCGAGGGTGCCCACTTGCGCGCCGACGGCCACCGTACCGGAACCGGTAAGATCCAAAGCGGCGATGGTGGCCGGGTTGGTGAACACCACGATGACGTCGGTGGCTTTGCCCGCGGCCTTGACCGCATCGAAATCGACCTTCTCGATGGGATCGCCGGCTGAGACCGTCTGCCCGGCACTCACCAGCATCGTGAAAGGCGCGCCCTTGAGTTGCACGGTATCGACGCCGATATGCACCAACACCTCGACACCGCCCGGAGTGGTGATGCCCACGGCGTGTTTGGCGTCGGCCACGGTGGTCACCGTTCCGGAAACAGGGGCGACGACCAGCCCGGAGGACGGCACCACGCCGAACCCATCGCCCAGAATCTTGGCGGCGAACGTGTCGTCGGGCACTTTCTCGATGGACTCCCAGACACCATCGCATGGGGCGAGAACCGACGTCGCTGCGGGGGCGGGCGCCGCCTCATCGCTGTTGTGGAACAAACCGGAGAACAATCCCATAATGACTCCTTGAAAACCAATGATGGACGATAACGGATGGGTTGCGTGACGCCGATCATGTCGACGTCACGCAGCCCATCCGTCATACCAATCGACAGAGCGCCAAGCGCTAGGCTTTATGCAGCTCTTCCATGGCATCGGCCACAGCCTGCACCTGCGTGCCGACCACAACCTGGACATTCCTGTCGTCGATGACCTTCACGCCGGGCACCAGCTTGCGGATGGCGTCCACATCCACCTTGGCGGTGTCCTTGACACCCAGACGCAGACGGGTCACGCAGTTCTCGATGTCGACGATATTGGCCTTGCCGCCAAGCAGCGCGTAGAGCTTCGCGGCCAGCGCGGCGTACTTGTCGCGGGAGACCGCGGCGGCCGGGGCGGCGCCGGTGTCGAGAATGCCCGCCACGGCGGCGGCGCCCTCATCGTCAACGCCATCGCCACGGCCCGGGGTCTTGAGGTCGAACTTCTTGATCATGAACGTGAACACGAAGTAGTAGATGACCGCAAAGACCAGGCCCTGCACGATAAGCATCCACGGCATATGCGCCTGCGGCACACGCAGCGAGAGGAACCAATCGATGAAGCCGGCGGAGAAGTTGAAGCCGGCGATCCACTGGAAGGACGCGGCGATGAACACCGACAGGGCGGTGAGCAGCGCGTGCACCACGTACAGCGGGAAGGCGGCGAACATGAAGGAGAACTCCAGGGGCTCGGTCACACCGGTGAGGAAGGCGGCCAGACCACCGGCGAGCATCAGGGAGCCGACGGTACGACGGTTCTCCGGCTTGGCGCAGCGGTAGATGGCAAACGCGCCCGCAGGCAAGCCGAACATCATGATCGGGAAGAAGCCGGCCTGGTACATGCCGGTGACGTACTCGCCCCACGGCTGGAATCCACCGGTGGCCAGCACAGCCTTGGTGGTGCCGTTGAGACCGCCCACACCGTTCCAGAACTTGGTGATGTCATCAATGCCGGCAAGGTTGAACCAGAACACGTTGTTGAGGGCGTGGTGCAGACCCGTGGGGATGAGCAGACGGTTGAAGAAGGCGTAGATGCCGGCGCCGACCGCGCCCATACCCATCAGGGACTCGCCGAAGGCGACCAGACCGTTGTAGACCAGCGGCCACACGAACAGCAGCACCAGGGAAATGACCGACATCAGCGCGGCGGTCAGGATCGGCACGCAGCGACGGCCGGAGAAGAAGGCCAGGAAGTCGGGCAACTTGGTCTTGCTGAAACGGTTGTACAGCGCACCGGACACGCAGCCGACCATGATGCCGAAGAACACGTTCTTGTTGCCGATGGCGCCAGGAGCAAAGGCGGCCGGCGGGTTCTCGGCGTCGAAGCCCAGGAACATGGAGGCCGAGCCCATGATCGTGGTGATGGTCATGAAACCGACCAGACCGGACAGGGCCGAGGCGCCGTCCTTGTCACGGGCCATGCCGACGGCCACGCCAACGGCGAACAGCAAGCCCAGATTGTCGAGGATCGCCGAACCCGTCTTGCACAGATAGGCGGCGATGACGTTGCCGCCACCCCAACCGCTCGGATCGATCCAATAGCCGATGCCCAGGAAGAGCGCCGCGGCGGGCAGGCAGGCGACGGGCAGCATCAGCGCGCGGCCTAGTCGCTGAATATAGGCTTTCATTTCTTTCTCCCTTCATGCGGGTTTTCCAGCGGTGGAGTACTTCTCTGTGCCCTGCTCCGCCGTCACGCGCCGACCCTCCATTGGACCGGCCGATATCCGGCGGGGCGAGTACCGCTTTCAACGGATAATAGTACGCCACAGACGTCATGCGCCGCAACTCAGCGCACTGAAATCAAGGCTCGGAGAACCGTGCGCGGATTTCGGAAACCTAATCGAACATGCAAAGCGTCTGAGCCGCGGAATGCCGCCATTTTCGGTCATGTTCGTTTGTGCGGAAACAGTTCGGATGGGTGCACGGTTCTTACTGAGAATCGTCCTCTGCACCCATCGCGGCGGCCATGGCGGCGTCTCGGGAACCCTTGGTGACCCGCAGGCCCACGGTGACGCCGACCAACACCACCGTGCAGGCGATCCACAGCATCCGCCCGCCGAAGCCGCCGATCACCCAGCCGCCGATCAGCGGCGCCAATGCGATCGACACCGACCACACCACGTTATAGACGCCCTGGTACGTGCCGCGGGCGGTGGCGGGCGCCATGGCGGCGACCGTGGTGGTGGCGATGGGGAACGTGCCCAGCTCGCCCAGCGTCCACAGCACTACGGCAAGCGCGAACCCGCCCCATGAATGGGCCACGGCCTGCACCGCATAGCCGATGGCGGTCACCGCAAGGCCCATCACGAGCACACGCGAATTGCCCATGCGCGCGAACAGTTTCATGGCGGGAATCTGCAGCAGACACAGCATGCCGCCGTTGATGGTCAACAGCACCGAATAGTCGCCCAACCCCAGACCAAGGTCCGTCATGGCAATGGGCAGGCCGGAGGTGCTTTGGAAGTACACAAGGAAGTAGCCGAACATCAGCAGGGAGAAGCCGAGGAATGGAGTATCGGTGAGCACGCGCCGCCAATTGCGAGACATGGCGCCCTCGGGGCGGGCCGCCGGCGCCGAAGTCGTCAGATGCCTCACTTCGCGGAAGAACACGATCAGCAATATCGTGACGGCGATCATCACCGCCGCCTCGACGTAGAACATCAGCGAATAGGAGATCTTGATCAGCTGATTGGCCACGATCGGGCCGATCGCATACCCGAAATTGATGGCCCATGATTGCAGCACATAGGCGCGCTGTTGACGCTTGGGAGGCACCACGTCGGCGATGTATGCGGCGATGGCTGGACTGGGCAGCGAGGCGAACGCGCCGTATACGAACAGGGCCGCGCCCAACGCCACGGGATCGGCGAGGACGGAGACGACCAGAAGAGCGGCGGCCGCGCCGATTTCGCCGATGATGATCATCGACTGGCGGCCGAACCGGTCGGACAGCGCGCCACCGAAAAGACAGCCGATGATGGCGCCGAAACCGTACATGGCCACGACCGCGCCCACAACGCCTTCGCCGAGGTGCAGCGCGGAGACCAGGTAGATCGACAGGAACGACGTCACGAAGCGACCCATCCACAGAATCAGAATCGCCAACCATAATCCCCAATACAGCAGGGACAGTCCGAATATCATGCGCTGCTTCTTCACTCCCAATACCTTACCGGCTACCGACGGCGGAATAGCCGCGTTTTGGCGCGGGGTGCTGGGACAATAGCACCTATGGCTATCAAAAAAGGACCGACCAAGGGGTCGGGTGGCAAGCATCGCAACAAACTGAAGGGTTACGGCCCCACTCCGAAGGCCGAGGACCGCGTCTACCACAAGGCATACAAGGCCAAGAAGGCGGCGGAACGCCGGCAGATGGCCGACCCGCGTCTGGCGGCTCGCCGCCGAGTGGACAAGTTCGCTTCGGCGGACACCTCGGATCTGGTGTACGGCCGCAATTCCGTGCTGGAGGCACTGCGCGTGGGCGTACCTTCTTCCACGCTGTACATCATGTCGCGCATCGAGCATGACGACCGCACCCGCGAAATCGTGAAGATCGCCGGCATGAACGGACTGCACATGCTGGAGGCCGATCGTCTGGAGATGGATCGTATCGCCCGCTCCGGCAACCATCAGGGCGTGATTCTGAAGGTCGATCCGTTCCAGTACTCCTCTCTGAGGGAATTGGCCGACCGTGCCGAGAAGAAGGCCAAGGCCATGGAGGCTGCGAATTCGGCCGCCGCACGCATCGCGGCCCGCCCGCTGTTCATTGCGCTGGACGGCGTGACCGACCCGCAGAACCTGGGTGCCGTGATTCGTTCGGCAGCCGCATTCGGTGCCAACGGCGTGATTCTGCCCGAGCGTCGTTCCGCTTCGGTGAACGCCGCAGCATGGAAGGTATCCGCTGGCGCAGCGGCCCACATGCCGGTGGCTCGCGTGGTGAACCTGACCAAGGCGATCGAAGGCCTGAAGGAGCGCGGCTACTACGTAGTCGGCCTGGACGGCGGTGGCGACAAGCTCGTGGGCGAAACCGGTTTTGAGACCGATCCGCTCGTGGTGGTGCTGGGATCGGAAGGCAGTGGCCTGAGCCGACTGGTGCGCGAATCCTGCGACGCGATTGCCGGCATTCCGATCAGTTCGTCCGTCGAATCGCTGAATGCTTCGGTGGCCGCGGGCATCAGCCTGTACGCCGTGTCCCGCGCCCGTCGCGAGGGCGCCGAATCGGCTCAGTAAGCTAAGAAGCCAAGCAAAGAGGCCCGCCAGCGATGAACTGCGCCCCGATTGTTGGACGTGGTTTATTAAGGGTACCTGATTAGGCTGTGAGGGACATGTTCCGGAATTCCTCCGGGGTGTGTCCCTCCAGTCGTATCTGGCGGCGTTTGGTGTTCCAGTGGATGATGTACGCGTCCAGTTCGTTCTTGAACTGTTCGTATGAGGCGAACTCGCGTCCGGTGTAGAACTCGTCCTTGAGGTGGCCGAACACCTGCTCGGTCGCGGCGTTGTCGATGCAGTTGCCCTTCCTGCTCATGGACTGGCGGATGTTCAGTCCCGCGAGCCGGTCGCGCCACCACCGGTGCCGGTACTGCCAGCCCATGTCGGAGTGCAGGATCGGGTTGGCGTCTTCGGGCAGCTTCTCCTCGAGCATGGCGAGCAGGCGCCACTGCTGGGCCATGTCGGGATGCCGGCTGACGTCCCAGGCCACGATCTCCTTGGATCCCATATCGTATACGGGAGCCAGATACGCCTTGCCGTCGGCGACCCTGAACTCGGTGACGTCCGTGCCCAGCTTCACCCACGGCCGGTCGGCCGTGAAGTCGCGGTTCAGCAGGTTCTCCACCCTCGCGCCCGTCTCGCCCCGGTACGAGCTGTATTTCCGGTACGGGTTCGGCCTGCGTATCCGGCATTCCAGGCCCATGCGCCTCATGACCTTCAGCACGCTCTTGTGGCTCACCCGCACCCCGAACTCGTGCACGAGGCACATGCGTATCTGCCGGTGGCCGCACCCGTTGGGCGTGCGCGCGAATATCTCGGCGACCATCGGCTCGATGTCCGGCCGGGTCACGGCGGCCGGATGCGACAGAAGATGGTAATACGTGCTTTTCGCCAGTCCGGCCGCCCTGAGCAGGTGCCGGAGCTGATGTCCCAGCCCCGCCAGCATGGAGACGATCACCGTTCTGTCCCGGTTGCCGATCTCCACGCCAGCAGGGCGTCGACTTTTTCCAGGTACGCGACCCTCGCCTTGAGGTACGCGTTCTCCTCCTCAAGGAGCTGTTCCCTTGTGGGAGCCGGCCTCGGCTTGGATTTCGCGCCCTTGGGCCTGCCCTTCGGTTTCGGACGCAGCGCGTCCGGGCCGCCGGACCGGTACTCGCGGCACCAACGCTCCAACGGGGTGAGACTCGCGATCCTGTACTTCTCCATGACTTCGGCCTTCGTCAGCCCATGCTCCACATGGTCGCGCACCGCCGCGAGCTTCGTCTCGTAGTCGTATCTCCTGTTGCCTTCACGTTCTCCCATGAGCGCCGCCTCCCCGCCAAACCGGTATGACAACACCCATTTTCCCGCGGTACTGACGGGCACGCCAAGCCGGCGGGCGAGAGAACGCCTCCCAGCCCCGCCCCGGATCAGGTCGGCGACGACCCGCATGAAACCGTCATCGTAATGACGCCTGCGATCCCTACACATGAGAAACCGCACCTCCGATCATCGAATCTGAATTACTTCAGTCCAACAATCGGGGTGCGGTTCACGATGGCGGACCTCTTTTCGTTTATGCCACAGAGAGCGTTTGGGTGAGCGCGTGGGACTCGCCGGGTTCAAGTCTTACCGCGTGTTCGCGGCATGCGGCGGCCTCGCAGCATACGAAGCGGCGCCACTCCGCGCTGACGGAATCATTGACCAGCACGCCGTACGGTTCTGCGGGGTTCCACACCACGGTTTGCGCAGAGCCGGACTTGGCAACATGAATCGTGCGGCCAAAACCTTCGTCATGCAGTTCCACTGCGGCAGTCGAGGCATATACACGATCCACCGGGCCATCGAACGTCACGGCCTCGTCCGGCTGCTCACACGGCGCAAAACCATTGGTCGCATCCTCATAATGTGCGTGCTCAAGACCGGTGAGGCGAATCTGCGAGACATCGCTGACGTGGAAATACGTATGCAGTGCGGCTTCATAGGAGAACGGCGTGGCTCCAGTGTTGGTCACTGTAAGCGTCATGGTAAGGGTATCGGCAACGTGCACCTCATAATCAGCACGGAAACTGGGCACGGCATCCCCCTCGAACCAAGGCAGCATATCGGAAGGCACATCAGCCTCGGTCAGGCTGTAATGCGCATAGCTATTGCTGAAGGACTCAGCATCGAGATGCCACTGTCTGGTACGAACGAATCCATGATTCGGCTTTTTGCCAAGACCATGGCCGTCGGCAAAGCCGGGCCCAAACCACGGGAATATCACCGGGACGCCGCCGCCCAGCGGCCTACCTTCAGCAACCACCACCGAAGAAGGTGCAAACACCACATCCGTGGCCTGGCTCAGCGGCCGCCAGCGCAGCAGATGCGCGCCGTGGTCGCTGATGGTGGCGGAACCTGCGGAATTGTCGATGTTGCGAAACACGAAATCAGTCATTACCTCTCCTCAAATATCGGAAAATAGCGCTGCGGTTTATCAGCGCTGGGCCGACTACTGCCGGGTAAGCCCAAGTTCAGCGAGGAACGCGACCGTCTGCTCCTTGGTTTTGAACACGGCGGTATTGCCGAGAATACGCTCGCACACGCTGCCAAGTTCTTCATGAACGGCTTGATGAATGGCCGCTCGGTCACGATTGCCGTTCAGTGCGGCGGTCAGCTCGTCCCATTCCAGCGTGAACTCACTCACCGATGCGGGTAACGGCTGGCCCTCGGCCAAGGCGTTCTCAAGCTGGGCAAGTTGATCGACCAAACGTCCGGGCAGAATGAACAGACCCTGCGCTTCGATGAGGCCAATAGGCTCCTGCTTGATCGGCCAGAATTCGGGATGCGCGTGGAACACTCCCTCGGGGTATTCGCTGCTGACGGCATTGTTGCGGAAAATCAAGCTCATCTCGTACCCGCGATCCGTAATGATGGCACTTGGAGACACAGCGGATTGACGATTACCATCCGCGTCATGGCTGGCGATGTTCGCTGCACTATCGTCAAACTGCTGCCAAGCGAGTCGAATCATATCGCTGATTTCCACGATGGCATCGCGATTGCGAGACACCACACGTACGGCGGTACCCGGCCAGTCGAGGATCTCAACCACGGCATCTGGATAGCCGTTCATGTGGAATGTGGCCCAAGCGGCCGCCTTGTGCATGGGCAGATGCTCGCCGCCGCCCTGATAGTGATCATGAGCCAGCACCGATCCGCCGATACGCGGCAGAGCGGCGTTGCAGCCCAGGAAGTAGCCGGGGAATCGGTCAACGAAGTCCAGCAGATGGCCGAAGGTATCGCGGTCAACGTGCATAGGCGTGTGCTCGGTGTTGACGCAAATGCCATGCTGGTGGAAGTAGCCGTATGGAGAGAACTGCCAGAACCACGGTTCGCCGCCCAGCGTGACCGGCACTGTGCGCAGCGTACGCTTGTCACGGCCCGCGAAACCTTCGTTCTCATGGCATATCGTGCAGGAAGGATAGCCACCCGCCACGCTATTGCCGGCTGCAGCCTTCTTCATGTTCTTGAATTCCGGCTTGGCGAGATTGATGGTCACGGTGACGCCATGCGAATCAAAGCGCGGATTTTTGTCGAGTACGGCTTTCTTGACGTAGTTGTTGGCCACGCTGTAGTCGTAGAACCAGCGCATGGCCTCCATACCATCGTTGGATTGTTCAACGGCCACGAACCGATCCTGTACAGCGGACGGGCTGGCGGACAGCAGACCCATCACCACATCGGCGTATCGCGGCCCTTCTTCAGGCTCGAATAGGCCGGCGGCAACGCATGATTCGCGGAAGCGGCTCAACAGTTCGTCCGGCGCGGTGTCGTCTGTGGTCTCTCCGGTCGGGCGGTACGAATCCAGCTCAAACAGTTCAAAAATGCGATTACGGGTCCAATCCGCATCGCGCGGGTCAAGGTTAAGATGCTTGCCGGCATAATCGACCAGTACGTCGATGCTGGCATACACGTCGTTCAGGCTGCTGACGGTGTTGTCTGTTGCTTCGTTGCGAGACATTGGTTCGTCTTTCTGCTTATTGTTAATTACCCTAACAATTAATAATTATAGACGACCCACGGTCAACGGCACACGCGATCCACACACATAAGAAACCGCACCTTCCGATCATCGAATCTGAATTACTTCAGTCCAACAATCGGGGCGCGGTTCACAGGGTCGAATATATAAATCCGCTTAATGGCTCCACACCGCCGCGTCAGGATCGTCGTCGGGGTTGTAGCCGTCGTCGTCCAGGCCGCCGTAAGTGGTCTCATCATCGATGACGCCGGAATCGGCCTCTTCGTTGAGTTCGGCAAGCGCCTTGGAATCGAGCTTATAGTTCGGCAAGACGTTTTCGATATAGCTGGTCACAGCCTCGCCCATCGGCACGTCGTGGCCGGCCTTCTCCGCCAAGAACCAACGATGGTCAAGCACCTCGTGGAAGAACTGCGCCGGCTCGATCTGCGAACGGTACTCACGCGGAATCATGCGAACCGTTGGCTCGTACACTTCGCGCATCCAATCGGTGGCCACGATTTCGAGCTCCTCGCCGTCACGCCATGTGGAGGCGCGGTAGGCATCGAGATCGTTGAGCAGGCGGCGGGCCTGGTTCTCCTGCACGTCCAAACCAGTGAGACGCAACAGCTTGCGGTTGGCGTAACCGGCATCCACCACACGCGGGCGGACCAGCACGCGCTTGCCGTCCTCGGCGGTCTTCATCTCCAGCTCGTCCACGTCGAAGCCCAGGTCGTTGAGCTTGTTGACGCGCTGCTCGATCTTCCACATCTCATCCGGGCCGAACTTGTCGGTGTCGGTCAGGGCGCTCCACAACGAGTGGTAGCGGTCGACCAGACGGTTGCCCACCTCGATCTCGTCCACGTCGCTCGGCAACAGACGGCCAGAAGCCAAATCCATCAATTCACCGATGATGTTGGTGCGGGCCAGGTCGATATCGTATTCGCGCTGGCCGTCGGTGAGCTGCACCTGCAAATCACCGGTTTCGGCGTCCACCAGGAAGGCGGAAAACGCGTCGGCATCACGCAGGAACAGGACGTTCGACAGCGACACATCGCCCCAGTAGAAGCCGGCCAAGTGCAGGCGAACCAGCAGCACGGCAAGGGCGTCGATCAAACGCTCGGCAGTATCCGGCTGGAGATTGCGGGCGAACAGCGCGCGGTACGGCAGTGAGAACTTCAGGTGACGGGTGACCAGAATCGCTTCCAGCGGTTCACCGTTGCGGTCATGACGACCGGTGACCACGGCAATCGGGGTGACGGTCGGCAACTCGAGCTTCTGCAGTCGGCGCAGAATCTCATACTCGCGCTCGGCCACCTGACGGGTGATCTCTTTCATGGCGTACACCTCGTCGCCCACGTGCACAAAACGCACCACGTGGCGGGAGATGCCTCGCGGCAGGTTGGCCAGCAGGTCCTCGGGCCAGGTGGCCAGGGGCTTATGCCAGGGCAGCGTGAACATCTTCGGGTTCGAGCTGGCGGCGGTGATCTTCAATGCTTGCGGCTCAGCTGAACTGGCATGTTCGTCTTCGGCTTTGACGGACGTGGCCTTCAGCGCGCGCGGGTCCATCTGGGGCAAATCGTTCAACTCCATGTGTTCGATTTTACGTGGTGCTTGGGAAGTGCAGCGAGGAGCGGCGACTTCGGCGCGTTATTCTCGCATACGAATAAATCATCTGTATGGGATTTGCCGGCCGAATTGACGTCCCGTATGCGGCGCCTCATGCGCAATCTGAACAAAATGAACGCAACAAGTAACATGAGCCCCGCTGCCGCGGCAATGCTGCCTACGGCGGCACCCGTACGACCGATAAGGCCAGGATTGCCCGGCTCCTCGCTCGGGTTATTTTCGGGCGGGACAACAGGAGTTCCAGTGCTAAATTTCGGCTCTACTGTGATGTTGAGATCAGCGGATGTGTCTCCACTGCCAGGAATCGAGATGAGGAACGGATCACAGTCGTATGCTTTGTTGGCTTTCGCCGAGCTCGTGCGGGAGACCAGATATAGGCCGAGCGGCAGATTCTGGAAAGT
This sequence comes from Bifidobacterium sp. M3-N-101, assembly GCF_023656805.1. NCBI lineage: Bacteria > Bacillati > Actinomycetota > Actinomycetes > Bifidobacteriales > Bifidobacteriaceae > Bifidobacterium > Bifidobacterium sp. M3-N-101. Next base: position 8,704 of record NZ_JAMOKQ010000014.1, on the reverse strand, counting down.
GAGCTGACCAGCTACGTTAGTGGTGCCGGAATGCTGGTACAGCTTGTTTTTCGCCGCGTGCGTAGCGAGCTTCTTGGCAGCATCGTGATATTCACTTGATGTCAGGCGTTCCCAATCGGCAGTGAGGCCGGAAAAATCGCCGACGGTTTTATATGAGGAGACGCTACCATCATTGTTCGTTGTGACGGTGGCGACGCGCACGATGGAATAGGTATCGCCGGCAAGCAATTTGGGCGAAGCCGTGTCTCGGCCCCATACGGCATTGATGGTGAGAGCGCCGAAAGAATCAGCTTGCGCATACGGCACCATAGAGCCGAAGGCTGCAAGAACAGTGAGGACGATAGTAACGGCGGCGGCAATCATGGCAGCAATGCGCGCCGCACCATACTCGCTTCCGCTATGCAGGTCTAACATGTCTACCCGGTCCTTTCCGCCGTGATGAATGTGATTGGTTATTTGTACTGTCTGGCTGAGGAGGCAAGTCACCGTCCGGCTCGATATCCGCAGAGTCAGAATCACCAGATGCGACCTTGGCGCTCCCACTCTGCCGGCGTCGCCGCTCATGACGCTGCCATAAATGCCATGCGACGAGCAAGGCAATCAGTGCAAGAGACGGCAACAAGTACTGCAGCGGAATGTCCACGTGGAACGTGGATCTGGCGTCATCCTGCTGCTACGGCGCGTATGGGATGCGATGGCCACGCACCAGCAGCCGATGCGTATTGACCGCATACGGCGTACAAGTGATGAGCGTGACCAAATCCTTGCCGGGCTCAATTGCCAGTTGTTTGGTATCGGTCGGCAGAACGGTAGTGATCTTATCGACCTGATACGCATACGTGTCTTTAAGTATTCACCATCAGCCTTGGACAGAGCAACGCTCACCTTCAGTCCGAACAGGTTCACGTACAGCACGTTGCCTTCCGAAAGCACCTTGAGATCGAATGCCTGGCGGATTCTAATGGTGGTTGCAACGCCTGTGTTGTTTTGTTGGTTTTAGGTTAGTTGGTGCTGTCGAGTAATTCGATGTTTTTCTCGCTGGGTTTCATGTATCCGAGGGTTTTGCGGGGCCAGTTGTTGAGTTCCTCGGCGACCGCGTCCAGGTAGTCCTCGTGGCGCGCGGCCATGCGGCTCACGGGCCTGTTTTTGAACATGCGGCAGCCGCGCGGCGTGATGAAACCGCAGTCCAATGATTCCGACAGGACCCTGCAGATCGGCCCGACCTCGAAGCGCCCCTTGTGTTCGTCGACGTAGGCGACCATCAGGGGTGTGTCGGGTCGAGCCTGGCCTCGAAAAAAGCCGACGCCGTCGTCAATATCTCGTTCGCCCGGCGCAACTCGGCGACCTCCCGGCGCGGTTTCCTGAGCTCGGACATCGCTTCCTGCGCCGATTGCCTCGTCTCCGCCGTGACCGTCGCGTCCGCCTGGTTGCACCAACGGCGCAGCGTCTCCGGGGCCACGCCCAGGTCTTTCGTCACCTGCGCTCTTCGCCTTCGTCTCCGGCGAATACGAAGAGCGTGATTCCGTCAGCAGTCTGACGGCCTTCACCCTGAACTCCGGCGTGTATCTCGTGCCCTTTGCTATGGTTCCATCATCTCCCATCGAGTTAGGGGAAACACGGAACAAAATCAGTCCATATCACGGCGTGTCGCTTTTTTTCGATATGATAATATGTATCACAAAAAATAAACGTTTAGGATTCAATGATGAATAGGAACGCTGTAACCATAACTGACATCTCGAAGCGTACGGGGTTGTCTGTGTACGTCATCTCCAGAGCGCTCAACGGGAAAAGCGGAGTCGCACAAGAAACTCGATCCAGGATACTTAAGGTTGCCGATGAAATGGGGTATGTCCCCAACAGCAAGGCGCAAGATTTGCGTACGGGGCGCAACCGTTCGATTACGTTGCTGACCGCGGGTATGTCAAACTCCTACTATCTCGATCTGATCAGCGGTATAGAAAGCGTCCTGCAAGGCAGAGAAGAAAGTCTCTTCATCGCCGACTTGGCTGTTAATGGACGCTATGAGGAAGACAATGAGACGTCGCTTTTGCGACGAGTGGCCGAGAACCGTCCTGGCGGCATCATCTCAACGCTAGGATTGAGTGATCGCAGTAGAAGAATGCTGAGAGGGTGGGGGGTACCGACGATTTTCGTAGATTCAACCCCTGAGGTTGAGGGGGTGCTTCAGGAAGACTCAGGTGATGGCTTCTCCTATGTGACGACAGATAACGTTGATGCGGCAGAACAACTTGGTGCCCATTTGAACGAGCATGGGTTCCGTAAATGGTTGCTTGCGATATATCCGGATATATGGAATAGCCGTTATGCACGTGAACGCAGTTTGGTTTCGGCCGCAACGAAATCCGGAGCTGAGATTCGCGTGATCGAATGCGGCAACAATGAGAAAGATGCATGTGCCACCATGCTTAACTTCATGGACACGCAGGGCTATGAGCCGGATGTCGTCATCGCTGGCAACAATCCCATATTGCTCGGAGTCATGTCGGCGTTTCAAACGCGAGGGGTAAGGATCCCAGTTGACGTGGGATTGGTGACTTTCGACGATTTTGCCTGGTCAGATCTTCTTTCGCCGAGAATAACTCTCGTTGCGGAGAACAGCCATTTAATTGGAGTGAATGCAGCCAACTTTCTGTTGGAGCAGATTGAAGAGGGAAAGGAGGCGAGTGAGGGAGACGGGCCGACGATGATGCCAAAGCCTGTTCGCAGAATGATTAAATCTTCTCTGAAAGTCAGAGAATCATGCGGGTGCCTAACGCGATGATGCGTTGACGCATGTCTTGTTGAAAAGGAAAACCATGAAAAAAACGTTTATGATGCCTGTTGTTTGTTCCTTGCTTGCGGCTTCAATGATGTTGTCCGGCTGTAGCGCGGTAAGCAACGGCGACAATGCGGTCGGGGAGACATCGAAGCCAACGGAGATCAAGAGCATTGGCCTGATGGTGCAGGATATGTCCAATCCGTTCTTCTCTGCCATGGATAGGGAGGCGAAAGTTCAGGCGAAGAAGATTGGCGCTACGCTGAACGTTCAGGATGCTCAGCTTGATCTGACTACTCAGGATAACCAGATCTCGGCGTTCATTGAGCAGGGTGTGGACCTGATCATCGTCTCCGCCGTCGATGAGAGCGGTCTGAAGCCGGCCATCGAGCGTGCTCGTGCCGCGGGTATCATTGTTGTTGCTGTTGATACGCCGGCGAAGGGTGCCGACGCAATCGTGATGACGGATGGTGTCCAGGCTGGCGAGCTTTCCTGCGAATACCTTGCCAATCAATTGGGTGGCAAGGGCAATATCCTCATCGTCGATGGCACCCCTATCCAGACCATTACGGATCGAATTAAGGGATGTAAGATGGCGATTGAGAAGTATCCTGATATCAAGGTGGTTGGGCAGCAGGCTTCCAAGAACGATCGAGCCACAGGTCTTTCTGTGACCACAGATATGCTGACGGCCAACAAAGACGTGCAGGGCATCTTTGGTATGAATGATCCGTCCGCCTTGGGCGCTGCGCTGGCGGTTGAACAAGCTGGTAGGAGCGATCAGATCATCGTGACTGGTGTGGACGGTAGCCCCGAAGGGGTCGATGAACTTAAGCGCGCTGGTTCTCCGTTCGTGGGCATGTCCACGCAGAATCCTGCGGAGATGGTTCGTCAGGCCATCAAGTTCGCACAGCAAGTGGTGGATGGCGAGACTCCGGAGGAGACCACCATTCTTATCCCTAGCGAGATGATCACCCGCGAGAATGTGAATGAATACAAGGGGTGGTGAGCATGAACCAGGATCGCGCACCCATTTTGCGCCTGGAGGACATTTCCAAGAGTTTCTCTGGTGTCACTGTGCTCGATGGCATTAACCTAAACCTTTATGGTCATGAAGTTTTGGCCTTGATGGGAGAAAACGGAGCGGGGAAATCCACGCTTATGAACATCCTTTCCGGCAACCTCATGCGAGACTCTGGGAAGATCGTGGTCAATGGGAATGATGTTGATATCTCGTCTCCCCGCCAAGCCTCTGAACTTGGCATCGCAATTATCCATCAGGAACTCAACGTGGTTCCTACTATGACGGTCGCGCAAAATCTTGCCTTGGGCAACGAGCCCAAGGGCAGGTCAGGGCTTGTCGACAAGAAACAGATGCGTGAGGATGCTCTTCGCAAGCTCAGCGTCATCGGTACAGACATTAATCCTGATGTCCCTCTTGGTGAGCTGGGTACTGGCGAACAGCAAATGGTGGAGATTGCCAAGGCTGTAGCGAGTCGGGCAAAGATCCTCATCCTGGATGAACCAACGGCTTCTCTGTCTCGAGGCGAGTCCGAGCGCCTGTTCGACATCGTGGAGAAACTGCGTGGCGAAGGCACAGGGCTGATTTACATCTCCCACCGTATGGAGGAGGTGTGGCGTCTGGCTGACCGTGTCACAGTGCTTCGAGATGGTCATACCGTGGCAACGTCTGCCATCGCCGACGTTGATCAGAGCGAGATCGTGGCGAAGATGGTGGGACGCAAGGTGGAGAAGCTCTACGATCACGACGAGCGCTCCGCTGGAGAAGTCGTTCTCGACGTCCGTGATCTTCGTCTGTCTCAGGATTCTCCATCCGTGTCGTTGCAGGTTCGTGCGGGTGAAGTCGTTGGCGTGTCTGGCTTGGTCGGTGCGGGCAGGACGGAAATCGCCAGGTGTGTTATCGGTGCAGATAAGCGATTCTCTGGGGAAGTGAGTCTTAAAGGCAGAAACGTCGCATTCCAATCTCCTAAGATGGCGATCCAACATGGTGTCGCATATTTGCCCGAAGACCGCAAGGTGCAGAGCATTTTTCCGGTTCGAAGCGTGGAAGACAATATTTCCGTTTCAACGCTGGAACGTTTCGAGAGTTTCGGCATGCTGCGAAAGCATAAGATTCGCGAAGCGGTGGGGAAACTGATGCAGAAGGTCAACATTGCGTCCCGACTGCAGCAAACGCCCATCGTTAACCTGTCCGGCGGAAATCAGCAAAAAGCCATATTTGCTCGATGGATGATGCGAAACCCGGATGTGCTGATCCTGGATGAGCCGACTCGAGGAGTTGATGTTGGTGCGAAACGGGAGATCTACGAACTGATCGGAGAACAGGCGGCGCAAGGTAAAGCCATTCTGATGATTTCGTCTGACCTTCCCGAAGTGTTGGGCATCAGCGATCGCGTCTTGGTCATCCGGCAAGGATCCGTTGTGGCGAATCTGGAAAGTAAAAAAAACCACAGAAGAGGAGATCATGGGTTACGCGACTGGAGTGCTTCAGCCGCAACGCCTTGGTCCTGAACATGATGAAATTCACGACAATGACGAGGTGACTTTCAATGAATAAGCAAAAGAAAATAAACCTGGCATCCGCATGGGAGAAAGTCGGTATGCCGTTCGTGCTCTTGGTGTTGATCATCTTCATGCTGATCAATGCTCCGAACTTCGGTACGGTAAGCAACCTGTTTAACGTGGCAAGGTCAATTTCGATTAGCGCCATCCTCGCGGCGGGAATGACTTTGGTGATCATTACAACGGGCATTGATCTGTCTGTTGGTTCGACCATCGCCGTTAGTGGCTGTGTGGCGGTGTTGGCCGCACGGGCTGGGCTTAACCCGATTCTTGCGGTTATTCTGGGCATGTTCATCGGCGCGGTGATCGGCTTGATCAATGGTGTACTGGTCGCCTACTGCAAGCTTGCAGCATTCATTGTGACGTTGGGTACGATGACGTTTATGCGAGGATTGGCCTACACGATAACTGGTGGCCTACCTATTGTTGATAACAATCTTTCGTTCCGGGCGATCGGAAACGGATATATCTTCAATATTCCTATTCCGTTCATCATCATGATAATCGTTTATTTGGTCATCTGGGTAGTGCTCGATAAAACCAAGTACGGATCGCATGTGTATGCGGTCGGCGGCAACGCCGAGGCTGCAAGGCTCGCGGGCATCAATGTCAAAGCCGTTTTGCTGTCTGTGTATGTGATTGCTGGGGTCTGTGCCGGTCTGGCGGGATGCATTTTCGCAGCCCGAGTGGTGTCCGCGCAACCCACAGCTGGCGATGGGTATGAAATGGATGCCATCGCAGCCGCAGTGCTTGGCGGTACGGCGTTGGCTGGTGGTAAGGGCAAGATTTCTGGAACATTTATCGGCGCAGTGATTTTCGGCGTGCTAACAACCGGCCTTGTCCTGATGAATGTTCCGTTCTTCACTCAGCAGCTCATCAAGGGCGTGGTGATTATCGTTGCCGTGCTGATTGATGGCCTGAAGCAGAATTCATTCTCGTTTGGTTTCCTACGTAGATCGACACTATCCCCGGCCTTGAAAGGAGGTAATTGATGACCACGTATGAGTATCTCATCTCAAATTCTTCTCCGGTGCCCGCTGAAAAGCCTCAGCCAGTTGAATTAAAGCTTCCGGCCGATCTAAAGCAGGATCTTCTGTGGGGAGATACGAGCCTCGGGCAAAGTTCAGTTCTTCAGCGAGTCAATGGTGAATCAGATGGCAAAGAATCCGTGTATGTGGGAATTCTCGTTCCTCACGACGGTGAAGTCATTACAGTACGAGATGTTGAATCGGGAGACGTGATCCCGGAAGGCATTCGTATTTACGATGATACGCAGGAGAAAGATGCCGTCTGCCGTCTGGATACTGGATATTTCATTATCGAGATGTGCCGCGGAACCGGAATGGGCGAAGGTGCGTCGAAATGGGGTATCCGGCACTTCATGGCAAAAGCCGAAAACGTTGATCTGCTGTCAAGCGGTAACAATGCCATCGGAGGTTTCTATGGTCCGTTCTTTACCCCGGAGAACGGGTTGATCAATCCTCCGGAACATGTCATTGCCGATGTCGATCTGATCGAGAACGGTCCCAATATGAGCCGTTACCGTCTGGCCGGCAGAATTCCGGATGGCCTGCTCCCGGAGCTCCAGGGCAAACGCTTTACTGTCACGTTCACTTTTTACCGTGATCTTGACTTGTTCGATCGTGTGTACGACGTGGATCATTTCGAAACCGAAATTGACGGTAGGAGCGTGGTTGATCGAATCACGGTAGGAGATGAGTTCGAGGGGGGCGAGGGAGAACTGGTGTTCGATCGATTCGCTTCCTATAATCCCATCCCATATCGTAGCGGCGATCCGTATGCCGGGTTCCTCAAGGATGAAGTGCGAAGCACATTGTCCGACGAAACAGAAGTTACGGAACGCTTTGCCTTCTTTAAGGAGCTACTTGATAGGGATTTGGAAAACGCTCATTGGGACCTGTACTGGCGTCTATTTTCTCATTGGGAGAATGCCATTGAGCCTTCAGCCTTAAATCGCAGGTTGGGGCATGTCAGATCTTTGGCGCATCGTGCTTCTGATCTCAATGATCGTCCTTGGGTGGTGTCGAAAGATGCTATTGACGTGTCAGCTCATGAAGAGCAGACTGTTTTTCCGGCCTCTTCCTCCTGCACTGCCGAGTTCGACTCGCGTACGGGGCGATGCATGATATGGTTGACAACGCAGTCTTCGGGGGCGTTCCAAATCGTTCAAAGGCCACAGTCGGGATGGGTCAACTGGGGAACCAATGGGGAAAATGAGTGTCCCGCATTGCCCATTGGAACGAAGATTCGAACCATATACGGACCTTTCGGAGATCAATGGCGGGATCGGGCTGACGAATCACGATTTGATGGTGTGAGGGTGGCTCCCCGTCTCTCTTAGAAGGTGTGCGGTGACCGGCTTGTCCCGCTAAACCGAGAAATGGGCATTGATTGAAAGACGTGTAATTTCGTTGAAATTTAATGGTTTTGACGGATTGACATTTTTAGTCAGGTGCTTTTGGTCTAGCAGGACCGGTTTGGCATTGTATCTAGTTCGAGCGGATAGTTGACGCATGTCCTGGGGCATGGCTGACGGGTGTTCCGGGGCTTGGTTGACGACGATGGGTTTGGCGGCTGTTGTGGTGTCATGGATACACGGCAGCAGTCCGGCACGGCCGGCGACAATCAGACCACGTCCTCGGCGCAACGCAGCGAGTACCTGCGCAACAAGGCTCTCGCCGTCGCGATCAACGACGGCGAGAGCGTGGCCGGCGCGGCCCGGCGCTACGGCGTGAGCCGCCGGTGGGCGTACGAGATCAAACGATGGTGGGACGCCGACTGTGTTCTGATGCTCCTATACATTGTCAAGTGTTTGGGTGTGTTGTTTTGGTTCGGGGGGCTGGTGACGTTTTGTTGGACTCGTCATTGATTCCATCACCACCGATCATGCCACAAGACCGAGCTCGCGTCGACGATCCATGATGCTCATGCCGAACTCCGTCTTGATGCGCTTGTCCCGGTACCAGACCATGTAGCCGTCCAGCATGTCGACGAACTCGTCCATCGAGACGCCCGCGAAGCTGCGCCTGTGGAAGAACTCCTGCTTGAGACGGCCGAAGAACCCCTCCGCGGCCGCGTTGTCCGGAGAACAGCCTTTCGCGCCCATCGAACGCGTCAGGTTGTTGTCCGTGCAGATGCGGATCCATTCCGGCCACCGGTAGTGGCAGCCGCGGTCACTGTTAAACCGATGTCGGTTTAACAGTGATTAAGCCGGGTTTGTTGTTAAGCCGGGGAACGGTTCGGGGTCTTGGTGGCTGGCCGTGTCCCATGTGGTTTCCCGGCTTAACGTTCCGGGTTATGTTCGTCTTGTCCCATTTGATT
>NZ_JAMOKQ010000013.1:0-77852 GCF_023656805.1 Bifidobacterium sp. M3-N-101 | reverse complement strand
TGCTGGGCGCGATGGCGAGCAAGCATGTCATCGACCTGAGCGAATACGCCGGCCTCAACCGGTCGATCAACAGGGTCTTCTCCCTGTTCGACAGGCGCCGCAGGTCGGCGCCGGGGTCTTTTTTTACGACCTCAACCACCTCCCGCATCAACGCGTTCTCCAGTTCCAGTTCCTCGACCCTGCGGCGCAACGCCTCCACGTCATCGTTGCCGTCCCCGGCATTCCGGCTTCGTCGCGGCGCGGGCTTGTTGGTCTGGCTGGCGTTCCTGTTCCTGGGCTGCAGCGCGGCCATGCCGCCCTCACGATACGCCTTGACCCAGTTGTGGACAGCTCCGACGCTCACGCCGAGCCGTTCGGCGGCCTGCTTCTGCTGCATGCCGCCCAGCACCAGCTCGATCGCCTTGGTCCTCGTTTCCAGCGGGATGATCGGTTTCGCCATATGGCCAGCATACCGGGGATCCTTTGCCAGCCAGCGTTCCAGGCACTGCCTGGTCGGATAGCCCAGATGCCTCACCACCTGGGCCGTTGTCATCGGCGTGGTGAAGTACAGCTCCACCACGCGCTGTCGTTCCTCGGGACTGAACATATGATAATCCTTTCGTTCAGTCTCCAAGAAAATGTCCGCAGCCCCTTAATCTAAGAATCAAAATCATGTCAAAGTCAGAAACGAAAACATGTCAAACCGGGAAATGAAGACATGATGGAACAACGATTCTGCCGGAATCGGGCGCATCAATCGATGCACGTCATGGTTTTGGCAGAATCGTTGTTGTTGCTGTTGAATACGGCTGAGGCCGTGCGGCTTACGCGCCGACCAGTTCGAGCATTTGGGGGATGCTCTTTTTGCCGAATTCGACTTGCTGGGTGCCGTCGGCGTGGGTGATGACGATGCAGGGCACGCTCATCGCGCCGTACTGGTCTTTGAGTTCGGGGAAGTGCGAGACGTCATAGGCTTCGGCGCGCACGGCCGGACTCAGAGAGGCAATACGCTGGGAGGCGAGCACGGTTTCCGGGCACATCGTGCAGGTGAGCGAGACGAGAATCATGATGTTCAGCGGGTCCGTGATGGACTTCGCACGTTCGATCAGATCGTCGCCCAGCGGCTGGCCTGGTCCGGCCGCGTTGTACAGGCCGAGCACGAAGGAGTTGAACTCATGGCCGGAGGGTACGCCATGGAAAGCCATGCCGGTGAAGACCAGTGAGCCATTGCCTTCCTCGCTATCGCCCTCAGCCGGCACGCAGATGCGCACGGTCGGACGGGCAATCGGCAGGACGCCGGCGACATCGAATGTGGCACGACCGGAATCGTCCAATGAACCATAAGTGGGCAGTTCGGTGCCACTCGGCAGAGTGACGGTCAGCGGCTCGCCGACTACCAACGACGTAGGCGCACTCGAACCGTCCACCGCAGTAATCAGCCCTGCGGCATCGACGGCAACCGAGTTCAACTTGCCACCAGACAAGGCGACCATCTCGCCGATAAAGCCTTGCAATTCCGCCGAAAGTGGAGTGTCATCCAGCTCAAGGGCAACCGTGACCGGGCGAGTCATGCGCCCGAATACCACATCAAGCTGCTGCTTGATGGCGGCAGAGAACAGCTCGCCGGGCTTCTTGGCGGCACTGGCTGCGGCTGCGGCATCGGCACTGCGCTTGACGGGTGCCGGAGCGGGCGTCGTGCCGGCGGCCGAGGCGGCCTTCGCTTCGGACTCCTCGTAAGCGCAGACGGTGGGGCGAGGCGGCACCATGCCGGTTTTCTCGCTCATCTGCTTGGCGTAACGCTCCAGCTCCACGGCAGCAATCGCACCATCGGCGGTGGCGGTGACCACCTGGCGCAGGTTCTTGACGCGCAAATCGCCAGCCGCATACACGCCCGGCACCGAGGTTTCAAGATAGTCATGCGTGACCACGTAACCGTGATCATCGAGCTCCACCACGCCGCGCACCAAATCAGTGGCAGGCACATAGCCAGCAAACACGAAGACACCAAACGTGCCCGAATCGGCGGGCTTCCAAGTTTCGGTCTGACCGATAGCCAAATCAAGAATCGAAGCCTCACGCAGGCCGCCCTGACCGGCAGTGACACCCTTCAGTTCGACCTGATAGCGCACGTCGATCTTCGGGTTGTTTTTGGCCTCGGCGGCCACTGCGGCGTCACAAGTGAAGTCCGGTTCACGCACGAGAACAGTGACATTGGAGGCGTACTTAGTCAGGAACACGGATTCCTCGGCCGCAGCGAATCCGCCGCCAACCACCAGCACCTCCTTGCCGGCGAAGAACTCGCCGTCGCAGGTGGCGCAGTAAGCCACGCCACGGCCTGCGTATTCGGCCTCACCCTCGAAGCCCAACTTGCGCGGGCTGGCGCCGGTGGCGATGAGGATGCCGAAGGTCTTGATGTCGCCACGCGAAGTGTGCACGGTTTTGATGTCGCCGTCCACGTCAAGGCCGGTGGCCTCGGCGGAAAGGAATTCAGCACCGAAGTCCTGTGCCTGCTGGCGCATGGTCTGGGTGAGCGCACGACCCGTGGTGCGGCCAACTCCCGGATAGTTGACGACCTCATTGGTGATGGTGATCTGCCCGCCGAAATCGTCTTTTTCGAGAATCAGCACACGGTAGCGAGCGCGGGCCAAGTACAGACCCGCGGTAAGGCCCGCAGGTCCGCCACCAATGACTACGACGTCATAAAGATTATTGGTCTGAGTCATGATTGAAACTCCTTGCATATACACAGGCCCCCGCTGGCGGGGGCTCCCGCGAAGCGGGTGGGGGTGGTTCACCTATTGCCGCGACCACCTCCAGTCGGCGTTGCCGACAGCCCCCGCCAGCGGGGGCAAACAACATGCCTTAGTTCAAACCGTCACAGCTGGCCGACGAGGTCGAGGCTGGGCTCAATGGTTTCCTCGCCCGGGGTCCAGTTGGCAGGGCAAACCTGGTCGCCGTGCTCGTAGACAAACTGGGAGGCCTGCACGCGGCGCAGCAGCTCCTCGGCATTGCGACCCACGTTGGAGGAGATGACCTCGTAAGCCACAACCTTGCCCTCAGGGCTCACGATGAAGTCACCACGCTCGGCCACGCCATCGGCCTCGTTGTAAGTGTCAAGATCCTTGGCCAGCAAAGCGGTCGGGTCAGCCAGCATCGGGTACTCGATCTTAGCAATCTTCTCGTTGGCGTCATGCCAGGCCTTGTGCACGAAGTGAGTGTCACAGGAAACGGAGTAGACCTCACAGCCGATTTCCTTGAACTTGGCGTAGTTCTCGGCCAAGTCCTCAAGCTCGGTGGGGCACACGAACGTGAAGTCAGCCGGGTAGAAGAAGAACAGGGACCAGTGGCCGAGCACATCGTCTTTGGTCACCTCATGGAACTCGTTGTTCTGGAATGCGTTCACCTTGAAATCGGTCAGTTCATGCTGCAGAAGAGTCATTTTCGGTCCTTTCAGGATTCTTCAGGCGATTACCAGAACCCATCGTAGTGTGGCGGCACAGGGCTCGCACGGACAGAACATATGAGCCTTATCACACCAGCCACAGCCCTTGTGCTGACTATCATCACGGCCCACCCTTAAACAGGATTGAGATTGTGAGCGTTCTCATTATGCTTTGGGCAAAGCCAGATTATGCATGCAGTCGCGAATCCGCACTTCCAATCGCTACTATGGGTACCAACAGTCCGCTGATAATGGAGGTTTTCATGGCTCAGGCAGACGTTGAACAGGAATCGACCGCAAATGCGACGTGGAGCCGTATGCTCCAAGGCAATCGCCGATTCGCCGAAGGCAAGCCGGACCATCCATGGCAAGACAAGGAAACCCGCCAGACGTTGCTAGAGGGCCAAAATCCGGATGCGGCCGTGCTGGCCTGCTCGGATTCGCGCGTGCCTCCGGAAATCATCTTCGATCAGGGCCTGGGTGACCTGTTCACCGTGCGCACCGCCGGTCAGCTCATCGATGGTGCCGTCATCGCTTCGTTGGAGTATGCGGTCAAGAAGCTGCATGTCAGTCTGATCTGCGTGCTCGGCCATGAGCATTGTGGCGCGCTTGAAGCCGCCACGCAGGAACTTGACGACCTGATGCACACCATCACCTCCGAGGCAGATGGTTCGTTGGAAGCCGCCGACGCGATGGATGACCTCGACGAGCACATCGCCACCGCCGAGTCGATCATCCTACGCCAGGCCGGCATGTCCGTGTGGCAAGCGCGCGAGGCGGAACTTGAGGAGCACGAGGATATTGAGCGCGTGCACGTGGCCCATACCATTGAGACTCTGGTGGAGCAGTCCCCCGTTATCCAGCAGGCTCTCGCCGACGACAAGCTCATGATTGTCGGCGCCCGCTATCAGCTCGATTCCGGCAAAGTGGAAGTGCTGAGCTTCTGAGCCTTGTCTGCAGTTCTATAGTGACTGCAAATATTGCCCCAAATGCGGCACCGCAAACTCCAGCCGCCCATGCCCAGCTGGTCGAATGAGCTTATCCTTGATGAGAATCGCCCGGTACTTGCTCACCCAGCTGCGGCTTCTGCGCGTGCGATCCACAATATCGCCAACCTGCGTGGGATTCGGCGAATCTTCGGCCATCGCCGTAAGGAACAACTGTTCTGCGCTGGTGGTACCGTCCAACGCCGGAGCGCATACGGCATCGTCGAAGGCGAGCAACGCATCGGAAACACCGGTTGTCACATCATCAGCAGTAATGACATTCGAGCCTCGACGCTGCGCGGATTGCCACATGTAATAGCCGACGAGCTGCACCATATACGGATATCCGTCGGACTGGCGAGCGGCCTCCAGCGCGTCCTCCTCGCTGATGGTCTTACCGGAATCCGCAACCGTCTCCAAGAACGCATTCTTGACGTCTGGAAGCGGCACATTGTCTAGCTCACGGCGCAACGCGCGGCGCAAAAATGTGGTCACCTCGTTATCCAGCAAATCGTTGACCATATACGGCAAGCCGGCAAATACGATGGCAACGCCTTTCTTGTCGGCATCAGGCGTATCACTTTCATCGGCATCCGTAATGACGTGCTGCACGGCTGTAGCAATAGCCACCAAATCATCGTGTGAGGCCGCTTGCGTCTCATCGATGGTGATGAGAATGCCCTTCCCCTTACCGAGCTTCTTACTGCCCAACTGCTTATTCAACGCGTTGCGCAACGTCAGCGGATTGGATTCCGCAGAAAAGTGCGCTTGCCCGAGACTCGCCGTGGCAATGCCGGAAATTCCAATGGAAGGACTGATGTTGGTCTGATCCAGGCGCAATCCCGAAGGCGATAATGCCGCTATGAGTCTCGTGACAAGCCCCGCGGACGCCGTCTCTCCAATGACTTCCCAATGCTGCGCTTTGGCGATACGCCGAAATTCGGTGAGCATCACCGTCTTTCCAAAGCCACGCTGCCCGGTGACCAGCATAATGCGCCCAGGAGCCCCTACTCCGTTGGTCAACGCTTCGGAAAAATCCTCGATGATGGAGTGCCGACCAATAAGAATCGGCGGCATTTTACCGGCGGTTGGTTTGAAGGGATTACTTGCCATGACCATACTCCTGCCCACAACACGTACCATCTGCCACGATTGCATACTATATTACACGAATGCGTACCAAATTATACGAAATTACACCATATGACACGATTACGTACTATTGCGTACTCTTTCACACTGCCACACACGCCATCACACAGCACGCCTCACATAGCCAGCGCAGCTAGCAAACCCTGCCCAGCCAGCACACCCCAATTTGACGTGCCACTCCCCTAGAGTTGAAGCCATGTCACTTGGTTTGAACATCCTCCTGATTTTTGTATTTCTGGTTATCGGTTCCGTGTTCTCCGGCACCGAGTTGGCGTTGGTCTCCCTGCGAGGCTCGCAAATCGAACAAATGGAGCAGGTGGACGCTCGCGGCGCCAAAGTCGCCAAAATCGCACGTGACCCGAACACCTTCCTCTCCACCGTGCAGATCGGCGTGACGCTCTCCGGCTTCCTGTCCGCCTCGTTCGGCGCCTCCTCCATCGCCCCCTACCTGATTCCGGTGGTCGAAAGCTGGGGTGTGCACCCCGGCATCGCCGGCGGCCTGGTGAACATCATCCTGACCCTCATCATCTCCTACTGCTCCATCGTGATCTCCGAGATGGTGCCCAAGCGCATCGCCATGCAGCGCACCGAGCAGATCGCGCGCGCCGTGGTGCCCGCCATCGACGCCTTCGCCGCCATCTGCCGCCCGATCATCTGGCTCATCGGCAAGAACACGAACGGCATCGTCCGCCTGCTCGGCTTCGACCCGCAGCAGACCGAGTCCGAGGTGTCCGACGACGAGCTGCGTGTGCTGGTCAGCTCCAACACCAACCTTTCCAAGGACGAACGCACGATTCTGGACGATGTGTTCGATGCGTCCGAAACCATCGTCGCCGAGGTGATGCGCCCGCGTGCCGACGTGGTCTTCATCGAGGGCGACCAGCCCCTGGCCGAGGCCGCCGCGTTCGTACGCGACCAGCCGTACTCCCGTTACCCGGTGACCGGCAAGGATTTCGACGACGTGATCGGCTTTGTGCACGTACGCGATCTGCTGGATGTGCGCGATCCGAACGCCAAGATCGTGCGCGATGTGGTGCGCGAAGGCATCTCCCTGCCCGGCACCTCCAAGCTGCTGCCGAGCCTGGAACTGCTGCGTAAGCGCGGCATCCATCTGGCCGTGGTCATCGATGAATACGGCGGCACGGACGGCATCGTGACGCTTGAGGATATGACCGAGGAGCTTGTGGGCGATATTCGCGATGAGTACGATCTGCCCAGCGAGAAGGGCGGCGAACGCACCACCCGCACCGCGTTCGTCAATGGTGTGGCCACGATCGAGGCCAGCATGACCATTGAGGACTTCGCCGATCTGACCGGCATCGAATTGGAGGACGGCCCGTACGAGACGGTCGCCGGCTACTTCCTGTCCAAGACCGGCAAGATGGGCGCGGTGAGCGACGTGCTGCATTCCGACGACGGCTATGACATGGTGGTCACCAAGGTGGACGGCCGCCGTATCGAGACCATCGAGGTCCGCAAGGCCGGTGCCCCAGATCATGCGCCGCTGCCGGAGGAACCCCAAACCGACGACGCCAACTAACCGCGTTTTGCAAAAAACTCTCACTGAGCCGCTGCCAGTGAGAGTTTTTTGCAATTGGTCCTAATAGTCACGTGATATTCACCACCTATTTGTTCGGCCCGGGGCAGAATCGCAAATCGTAGAATTGAAGAGCAACGTTCCACCGATAGAAAGAAGGAACATTATGACACTTGCATTTGTTGTGCCGGGACTCGATGAGGCGACCAGCGAGAAGGCCATCGCGATTCTGCAGAACCGACTGAGCCAGGAGCAGGAGGCTGCTCTGGTCCTGAAGCACGCTCACTGGAATGTGACCGGCCCGAACTTCATCGCCGTTCACGAGATGCTTGACCCCGAGGTCGAGGCCTTGCTGGCCCAGGCTGACGAAACCGCCGAGCGCATCGCTACGCTGGGCGGCACCCCGGACGGCCGCGCGGACGCCATCGTGCGCAACCGCACGTGGAAGTCGTTCGACGCCGAGGGCCGCGTAGGCACCGAGGAGTACCTCAAGGCGCTGATCGAGTACTACGACGCCTTCATCGCCGACGACCGCAAGGCCATCGCTGAGCTGGATGAGCTGGACGTCATCAGCTCCAACGTTATTCAGGATCACGTGCAGGAACTCGAAAAGTTCCAGTGGTTCATGCGCTCTCACCTGGCATAAGTAAAAGCAGTATTCCGTGGCTCCCCTCAAAGAGGGGAGCCACTTTCGTCTCACGTGAAATAGAGAGTCTCCACATACATAAGTTGGAAAAGTGTATAAAACTCCCCATTTTGAGGTTGGAAAACGTAGCCAAAACCGCATTCTTATGGTTGGAAAAGTGTAAAATATGCGCTATAAACAGTTGGAAAACGTGCCCAGCATAGATGCAAGGCCTACAAATGACTGGAGATTCTCATGCTGCGAAGAAAAATCGAGACACAGCTGGAAGCTTGGAGATCCGCGCCGAAACGCACTGCACTGCTGGTCACCGGAGCCCGTCAGATTGGCAAAACCTATATCATCAGGCACTTTGCCCAACAGCATTACGACCATATCGCCGAGCTCAATTTCATCGAGAACCCCGGCCTCGTTGCATTATTCGACCGGCCCCGCGATGCCAAAAACCTACTGATGAGGCTGGAACTGGCCGTAAATACGCCATTAGTACCCGGCAAAACCCTGATTTTCTTTGACGAGGTCCAGCGTTGCAAGGAAATGGTCACCGCAATTAAGTTCCTTGTAGATGATGGTCGGTTCGATTACGCGCTTTCCGGCTCGCCACTTGGAGTCGAGCTCGAAGATATACGCTCGGTACCGGTCGGGTACCTGACCGAGCTGGATATGTATCCACTGGATTTCCAAGAGTTCTGCTGGTCGCAGCATATCGGCAACGACGTATTCAACATGCTTGCCGAATGCTTTGCCAAGCACCAGGAAGTGGATGAGTTCATCCATCAACAGCTCATGGAGCTGTACTCCAAATATCTGGTCATCGGCGGCATGCCTGCCGCGGTCGACTCGTTCGTGGCAAACGGCAGCGTTGCGGACGTGCGCACTATACAAGAGAACATAAAGCGTGAATATCGCCGCGATATCAGCCAATACGCGCGCAAAGAAGACCGGCTGCATATCCGCGCTATCTACGATTTGATGCCCAGCGAGTTAAATAACCCAAACAAGCGCTTCACCTTCGCCAAAATCGAAAAGAACATGAGATTCCAATCGGTTGCTTCCGATTTCGATTGGCTGGTCAATGCGGATGTAGCCGTCGCCGCGTACAACGTGGACGAACCGTGCACACCGTTGGAGATGAGCAAGGAACGTAACCTCTTCAAACTCTTTTACAACGACGTGGGTCTGCTTACCGGCTCGTTTCTCAAGAAAACCGCGCTCGACGTACTCGACGGCAACCCTGATATCAACTACGGTTCAATCTATGAAAATGCGGTGGCCCAAGAGCTACGCGCTCACGGATTTGACCTGTACTACTACAACAGTAAGAAGCTTGGCGAGCTCGATTTCCTCATCCAAGACCGCAACGATCACGTGTTGCCGATTGAGGTGAAGTCCGGCAAATCCTACAAACGCCATCGCGCAATGGACAACGTGCTCGCCCACCCTGAATACCATCTCAATACAGGCTATGTGCTTGGCCCGTGCAACGTCTCAGTCGAAGGGAATGTAACCTACCTGCCTGTATACATGGCCGGCATGTTCCATAACGAATGACGGGCCGCACACTTAGTCAACAAGTACATGTCGGTCAGATGGTTCGGACTGGTCAGAGGGCCCGCTCTGATCAGTTAGGTCGGTCTGAACGGACTGGCTGGGCTGGTCGGCCTGAGTAGCCCGTTTGGACCGATCCGGTTCGCCCTTGCTGGCCTTCACACTGCTTCAGCTCCAGCTGAAGTTCGCTGATGCGCCGTTCGAGTTCATCGATGCGCCGCACTTGTTGGTAGATCATCAGGTCCCGTTGTCTAATTGAAAGTGCAACACCCGTTAGATTGGAGATTGTCCAGATAACCAAACGAAGGGGTGTTGCACCTTGGGCCAAGGGTATTCGCACCTGTCGGAAGAGGAACGACATCCAGATTCAATTTGTAAGTGCAACGCTCGTCCTTGGGTGGCTTGTCCTCGACATTACCTTGCCGAGTTCGCGATACCAAGCCTCGTTGGGCGTTTCCCGGCCCAGGGCCTTCATGGGGGTGTCGTTGATCTCGTCGACGATGGCCTGCAGGTCCGCTCCACAAGAACCTCGGCAAAGCCAGGGAATACCAGTGCCCCGGCTGCGGGCGGACCATCCCACGTGACTACGGTTCGGCTGTCAACATCGCCGGGAAAGGATGCCGATATCTCGGACACAAGCACGTCGCCCCGACCCCACCGAAAGGCAGGCCGACCCGCAAACGTCCGAAACTGACAAGGAAACGACACTCGGGTGTCGGCCATGATCCATCGTCAGGAACCGGTAAGGGGCCGGCATCCTTCCACTCCCAGGGACTACCAGGAGTGGCGACGGCGACTATCCGGAATAAAAGGAAGCAGACAATCACCGTCACACTACGAGCCAGCGTTGCCATGCAGTTATGGCAGGAACCACAACTATCTCATTCCGAATAACCCTCTACAGCACCACACGACGATTGAGATCGCGGCGCAACGCCTTCCAATTCGGCAGATACGTAGTCATGCGCCGCTGGAATCCGGTACCGTGACCGCTTTCCCACAAATGGGTCATTTCGTGCACCAGCACATATTCCAGGAATTGCGGCTCCATAAGGCCCAACTGAAGGTTCAGGCGAACTCGGCCGGTACGAGGCGTGCATGACCCCCAACGAGAAGTCATCACCCGCAACGTGATATGCGTAGGAGTACGGCCAACAATCGGCCCCCATTTGGCCAGCAACGCAGGCAACTGTGCGTTGATATTGGCCGACGCACGTTCACGCAACTCTTTAGTCCACGTCAATGCCGCATTATCGGTGGCCACACTACTGCCGTTGTTTACACCATCGAACCCGCCCGAAGCAAGGCCCACTCCCCCATGGCCGGCGCCATGCTGCCAGGAATCACCCAAGCTGCCAATCACCGAACGCTCTCGGGCAAGTGCCATACGACGCCGGTGATTATCAATCCAAGGCCTCCGATCCCGGACAAAATCAATAATGGTCTGCTCGGCCATCCGCCGCGGCGCGGAAATCATGACCACACCATTCGGCGGCTTGATGCGCAGGTACATATTCTTGATGGGTTTACGCACCACCTGCACTTCCAGCCCATCAATCTTCATGCCGCATATTGTCCGTCCGCAGCACGACACAACCGCACTCCCCCAGCAAGGCACCACCCGCGACACGCCGTCTCTTACGCATTGACAAGTCAAAGGGAATCGGTATTATAGCTACTTGTGCGCTTTTAGAGCGTATGAATCGGGCCCGTAGCTCAGCTGGTTAGAGCGCATCCCTGATAAGGATGAGGTCGGAGGTTCAAGTCCTCCCGGGCCCACAGAAAAAAGTGAAGCGGCCCACGTGCCGCTCTTTTTTTCACTGGGGCTATAGCGCAGCTGGTAGCGCATCTGCTTTGCAAGCAGAGGGTCGCCGGTTCGAACCCGGCTAGCTCCACAGATAACCCTTGGAATCATGCCGATTCCAAGGGTTTTTATCTTTTCGCAACTAGCTTCTCAACATCCAATCCGATTCTAGTGCATCACAGACAAATTTCAGCGGCCTGTCAACCTTGTAATGATGCGAAACCGCATGCACAGAACCCATATTGACACCATGTCAATATAGGGATACACTATGCCGTGAGAGAAATTGACGCTGCGTCAATAAGCGGCGTCGGCGCTCGGAATCCGATGGAGAATCGCGGGGCGCACCACATATCAGAAAGGACCGCTCATGCTGTTTCAGGTCTACGGCGACAACGCCATCTACCAATGGATTGGCTGGATACTCGTCTTCTGCTGCCTTATCGGCGCCAATGAACTGGCTCGTCGCACCAAAACTGGCGGCATCGTCGCCTTCCTCGTCGTCCCGGCTGTGCTGACCGTCTACTTCATCACCATCTACACCGCCGCCGCAATGGGCGCCGACTGGGCACTCAACAACCCGACCTACGTGCACATGACCAGCTGGTTCCACTACGCCAAGCTCTACGCGGCCACCATCGGCTGCATCGGCTTTATGGCCCTCAAATACAAGTGGGGCTCTATCGGCAAATCCCACTGGTTCAAGTGCTTCCCGTTCGTGATCGTGGCCATCAACATCCTCATCGCCGTGGTCTCTGACTTCGAATCCGCCATCCGCGGCTGGGGCACCACCTGGATCTCCACTGAAGGCGTGACCCTCTACGGTGGCTGGCACAACGTGTTCAACGGCTTGGCCGGCATCCTCAATATCTTCTGCATGACCGGCTGGTTCGGCATCTACGCCTCCAAGAAGAAGGACGACATGCTCTGGCCGGACATGACCTGGGTGTTCATCGTGGCCTACGATCTGTGGAACTTCTGCTACACCTACAATTGCCTGCCCACCCACTCCTGGTACTGCGGCCTTGCACTGCTGCTGGCGCCCACCGTGGCCAACTTCTTCTGGAACAAGGGCGGCTGGATCCAGAATCGCGCCAATACATTGGCCATCTGGTGCATGTTCGCGCAGGTATTCCCGATGTTCCAGGACTACTCCGTGTTCTCCACCCAGTCCGTGAACAACCCGAACGTGAACCTTGCGGTGTCCCTAATCGCGCTAGTGGCCAACGTGTTGGCACTCGGCTACATCCTGCTGCGCGCCAAGAAGCAGGGCATCAACCCGTGGACCAAGGAAGTCTTCAAGGGCACCAAAGACTACGAGCAGGCCATCGCTCGCGCCGATGCATCGGAGTTGGTGGCGTAGGCCACATCCGCTCCACGCCACATCCTGAGCAATTTCTTGTCACCCCTTGACACCGTACATACAATAAAATCGCCTTATTTGATAACCCAACCTCTAGGGAGAATTATGCTCACTGATGAGTACGTGAAGCGCGTGTACGACCAGGTCGTTGCTCGCGATGGTGACCAGCCGGAGTTCCTGCAGGCCGTCTACGAGGTGCTCGACACCCTGCAGCCGGTCATTGCCAAGCACCCCGAATACGAAAAGAACGGCGTTCTGGAGCGCCTCGTCGAGCCTGAGCGCGTGGTCAAGTTCCGCGTGGCCTGGGTTGACGACGAAGGCAAGGTGCAGGTCAACCGTGGCTACCGTGTGCAGTTCAACTCCGCCATTGGTCCATACAAGGGCGGTCTGCGCTTCCACCCGACCGTGAACGAGGGCGTCATCAAGTTCCTCGGCTTTGAGCAAATCCTGAAGAACTCCCTGACCACGCTGCCGATGGGCGGCGGCAAGGGCGGCTCCGACTTCAACCCGAAGGGCAAGTCCGACGCCGAGGTCATGCGCTTCTGCCAGGCCTTCATGACCGAGCTGTGCCGTCACATCGGCCAGTTCACCGACGTTCCCGCCGGCGACATCAACGTGGGCGGCCGCGAAATCGGCTACCTGTTCGGCCAGTACAAGCGCATCCGCGACGAGTACTCCGGCGTCCTGACCGGTAAGGGTCTGGAATTCGGCGGCTCCCTGGCCCGTACTGAGGCCACCGGCTACGGCGTCTGCTACTACACCGCCGAAGCCCTGCGCGTGCTGAGGAACGACTCCTTCAAGGGCAAGACCGTCGTGATCTCCGGCTCCGGCAACGTGGCTATCTACGCCGCGCAGAAGGCCGAGGAGCTGGGCGCCAAGGTCGTGACCGTGTCCGATTCCAACGGCTACGTCTACGATCCGAACGGCATCGACGTTGCTGTGGTCAAGCAAATCAAGGAAGTCGAGCGCGGTCGTATCAAGGAGTACGCCGAGCGTGTGCCGTCCGCTGAGTACCACGAGGGTTGCTCCGGCGTGTGGACCGTCAAGTGCGACATCGCCTTGCCGTGCGCCACCCAGAACGAGATCAACGAGGAGTCCGCCAAGGCTCTTGTTGCCAACGGCTGCAAGGTGGTGTGCGAAGGCGCCAACATGCCGTCCACTCCGGAGGCCATTGAGGTCTACAAGAACGCCGGCCTGCTGTACGGCCCGGCCAAGGCTGCCAACGCCGGTGGCGTGGCCGTCTCCGGCCTGGAGATGAGCCAGAACAGCTACCGCCTGAGCTGGACCTTCGAGGAGGTCGACGCCAAGCTAAAGTCCATCATGGAGTCCATCGTCGCCAACTCCCTGGCTGCCTCCAAGGAATACGGCGAGGAAGGCGACCTGATGGCTGGCGCCAACATCGCAGGCTTCGTCAAGGTGGCCAACGCCATGGTCGCCCAGGGCGTGCTGTGATCCTCTGACAGACTGCCGCGATCGCAATCGCGAATAAACCAATCGGCCCCCGTCCTTCCACTCATGAAGGGGCAGGGGCCGATGCTATTCAGCGTGGGACAACATACGATAATCGCTGTTTTTGCGATGTTGTCCCACGAGACTGTGGGACAACATCAGCATCAATCGATTGACTGTTCGATTGTCCCAACACAAGAAATCAGAATCGTTGGAATACCGCCATTCCTACGGTTATGCCATATCAGGCCACAACTATGGGAATGGGACAACAGCCAAAAATCGGCCTATTTTTCATCTTGTCCCACAGTATTCGGATTTGTGGCGGCGGATTCATCGCCTTCGGCACGCGCATCACCCGTATTCTTCGTATTCACCGCACCCTTCGACGCAGCATCCGAATCGGGCGCGCCAGGTACAGCATCATCACCCGCCACGGTTGCCGCACCCTCTTTGTCCGAATGTGCATTCGCGGCAGATGACTCAGCCGGTGCCGCAGCGACATCCGCCGCTCCATACACGGGCACAGCCGGGGCCGGCGCCACCGAAGATCAGGGCACAAAGTCCCAAGGCATGCGATGGGCGAACACCGCGAAGAGGAACAGGATGACGAAGCCGTAGAAGGTGTAGTGCATGATATGCGCGTTGTGTCCGAATCCGATAATGAACATAACCACCATTGCGCCCATAATCAGCGTGCGCAGAATGTAGAACACGGCGCGCGCGATTCCCTTGCGCGGCTTGGTTTCAATGGTCATGTGCGTATACATGCCGCCAAGCGTGCGGCCCTTATGCCCCAACGGAATCAGGAACTCGAAAATGAGGAACGCCAGACTGGCTCCTATTGGCGCAAGGAAGTTCAGCCAACCAACGCCAACGGTCAGATGTCCACCGAACAGCATGAAATCACCGTTCTGCAAAGGCTCAGCCGCCCAGTAGAACAAGAACGTCACCAACAAGGTGAGCGGGACGTATACCAAGGCCACAAAAACCATATCAATGATGAACGTCACCAGACGATGCACCGCGCCAGGGTGTTCATTATACTCGCTGCGTTCGGGCATGTGGGCCAGCGGCACCCACTTGCCGAACAACACGGCCACGGCGAGGCCCGCCATCGCACCCAACGTATTGGTCATCAGATCGTTGACGTCGAACTGACGGTAGGCACACGGGTAGAGGCCCCAGAAACCGCTGAGCTGCGAGCTTTCGATGAACAACGATACGGCGAATCCGCCAATCAGCACCGCCCACCAACGCCAGCGCAGCCACCGAGTGAGCACGAAACCAAGCGGCATGAACAGCACCACGTTCATTACCAGCTGCAGTATGCCGCTCAATCCGCCGTTTTGGATGTCTGAGATGAAACGCAGCGGGTCAAGCTGTGGTGCGAACTGGCCGGCATTCGCCGCGCAGAACGCTTCCGGGTCATCCGGCATCGGATACAGTGTGAATGTAATCAAACCGAGCACATACAGTACCGTCAGATATGCGGCTCCCGCAGACAACAACTTCATACGATGGTGGCGATGGTACAGCCCAGCCAGAATCGGCAAAGTAAGTACGGCCGAAAGAATCGGCCACATTACGATTGCAATAGTGAACGACGTCGAAAAATAACCCAAATACGTAAGCATCGTTCGTCATCATACGAAGCCGCCAGTAAACACGACATCATTCTGAAGGTGGAGAAAATCGCAATGCGAGTCACCACCGCGACCATGAGACTCCATGGATGACCGATCAACTCCCCGGCAGCGACACGTGCCCAACTATGAGCCTCCCGCAGATGGCCAATTGTTTTTTCCGACAGCGTCAGAAATTTAGGAAAATAGCCCACTCGTCCTAAATTTTTGTCGTTCGCGGCAACTCAGTGACAGGATTTCAGGAAATCAGCCCCATGCCCCTAAATTTCTGTCACTGAGACAGAGTCAGTGACAAGATTTTAGGACGAAGCCGCTTATTTCCTAAATTATTGATGCTGAGGGCGGTTACCGGAATCCCGATAACCGCCCTCAGTGGTCTACAGGTCTACAACGGCAACTCCTCAACAGGAGCGCCGCGGCAACTCAGATGAGTTCGAGTGTCACATCCAGCTTGAGCGGCTGGTCGGCCGGCACCTGGAACTCGTCGTGAACCGGAGCACCCCACGTGTCGTCGCCACCGACGCCCATCTGGGCGGCCAGCAGACGCAGGAAGGTGTGGCGCGGCTTCGGCAGCTCATTCTGGTGCAGAGCATCCTCAAGCATCAGCGAGCTGTACGGCAGCAGGCTGGTGGCGAATCGGGTGCCGCCGGCTGCGGTCACGCGCATGCCGTGGCCGTATTCGTCGGTGATTTCCGCCCAACGCACCTGCTCATGGTTGCCGGTTTCCTGCGGCAGCAGGTACGGCGCGCAATCCTCGGCAGCGGTACGGGAGAAGACGCCCAACTTGGCGCCGTGCAGACGGTCGGCATAGGTTTCCTCCGGTCCCAGACCGTAGAAACGCAGGCGATCGTACTGCTTGGGCAGGATCCATTCGAGACCAAATGCCGGCAGCGTGGCGGCATCCGCCTCGCCTGGGTACTTGACCGTCAGGTGCACGCGCAGTGCGGCGTCGACTTCATAGTGCACGGTGACTGGCGTGTGCTTGGCGTCGGCCAGTTCATAGCTGTAGGTGGCCTTCAATCCCTTGCCATCGGCAGTCTCCTCGACCGACGTACCGGTCACACGGGCATAGCGTCCGGCGGCCATCCACTGGGCGCGCTCGAAACCGGAACCGTTACCGCGATCATTGTCGGTCAGCGCACGGAAGGTGGTCAGGTTCGGGCGGCGAATCACCATTTCGCGGCCATCGCGCTTGAAAGAGACCATGCCACCCTGCGTCTTGGAGAGCAGCACTTCGCCGAAGTCGGTGTGAATACCGGCGTTGAAGCCATCGGCTGCCACTTCGGCATCGCCGGCAACAACGGCATCCGCGGCACCGTCATCGAACGAAACCGCGGCGACATACTGGCCGAAGGTCAGCTCGTAGCCGGCCGGAGCCCAGTCAGTGGCCTCAGCCAGACGCTGGTCGACTTCGTAGGTCACTTCGGCGCTGCCGGACAGAGCCACCAAATCGGTGACCTTCGGGAAGGCGATCGGCTCACGCACGGTCTCGCCGGCAGGCACATCGAAGCGGTAGTTGGCATGCCAACACTCCACACCGTCCACCAGCACTCGCGCGGTAAACAGACTAGAGGCAGTGGAAATAAACAGGTTGTCGTTAGTGATGGTCACACCGGACTCGTCCGGCACGAGCTTCACATTGGCATACAACTGCTTGACTTCCTGAGCCTTGGGGGAGGGGGTGCGATCGGCGAACATGACGCCATCGCCGCTGAACTCGTAATCGTTCGGACGGTCTTCGAAGTCGCCGCCGTAGGCCAGGCGCTCGGTGCCGTCGCCGCAGTCCTGCCACAAGGCCTGATCGACGTAATCCCAGATGAAGCCGCCCTGGTAGAGCGGGTAGCGCTCCAGTTCGGTGTACAGGTGCAGGCCGCCGGTGGAGTTGCCCATCGAGTGGCTGTATTCGCAGGAAATGTACGGCTTCTTGCCGTCCTCGCCGAGGTATAGCTTGACAATCTCATCAGGCTTGGCATACATACGGCTCATGATGTCTGTGGCGGCGCTGAATTCGGGGTCATTGAACGTGCCCTCGTAGTGCACCGGGCGGAACGGGTCGTTCTCGTGCACGAAGTCGCGCATCGAGTAGAACACGTCACCACCGAACGCCTCGTTGCCCAGCGACCAGATCACCACGCTCGGGTGGTTGTAGTCGCGGCGCACCATGCTTGCGGTGCGGTCCACACAGGCGGCGCGCCATTCGTCCTTGCTGCCCGGGATGGCGCGTGCGGGCTGGAACACATCGCCCGGATCAGTCCAGCTGCCGTGGGTTTCGAGGTTCGTTTCGTCCAGCACATAGATGCCGTACTCGTCGCACAGCTCGTACCAGCGGGTCTCGTTGGGGTAGTGGGAGGTGCGCACGGCGTTGATGTTGAGGCGCTTGAACGAGTGGATGTCCTCAATCATGTCCGCTTCGGCAATCGTGCGGCCGGTGCGGGCATCGAATTCGTGGCGGTCGACGCCCTTGAACACAATGCGCTTGCCGTTGAGCTTCATCAGGCCGTCTTCGATGGCGAAGTGGCGGAAGCCGATGCGCTGCAGCACTGCTTCGATTACCTGACCGGCGGCATCGGTTGCCACCACCTGCAGGGTGTACAGCGTGGGCTCTTCGGCACTCCACGGGTTGACCTTGCCGACATTGGCCTTCACGGTCAACGTCTCGGCATCAGCTCCGGCAGTCAGCTTGCCGTGCCAGACAATGTTGCCGACAGCATCGAGCACTGTGGCGGCAACGGCGGCAGCAGTGCCAGCATTGCGCACCAGTGCGACGACGTCCAACGAACCTTCGCCAGTGGTGTGGTCGTAATCGGCCAGCACGCGCAGGTCGTTCACATGAACCAACGGCTGGGCTTCCAGCTCCACGGAACGGAAGATGCCGTGCAGACGCCAGAAGTCCTGGTCCTCGAGCCAGCTGGCGGACGAGAATTCAAAGCAAGCCACGGCCAACGTATTGACGCCGTCACGCAGAACATCAGTCACGTCGAACTCGCTGGGAGTAAAGGAATCCTCGGCATAGCCGATGAAAGCGCCATTGAGCCAGACGGCAATAGCCGTGGCCGCGCCTTGGAATGTCAACGTAACGCGACGTTTGGCGGCATCATCCGCAGCAGTCTTATTGGCCTCCAACACGGCAGCTGCCTTGGGTTCCAAAGAGAACTCATGACGGTACAGCGCCACGTGGTTATGCTTCGGCACATCCGGTGCCACTGGGCTCTCATGGCCGGACCACGGGTACTGCTGGTTGACATACTGATGATTCAGGAATCCCTTGGTCTCCAATGCGGAGGGAACTTCGATGGGGGAGAAGCCGGCAGCGTCGTATCCCGGCTGAGCAAACGCCGCCTCAGCAAGCTCGTTGTCCGCCAAATCAGCGAGATCCACCATCTGCACGCGCCATTGACCGTCCAGACTCTGCTTGAGATCCATGGCTTCGCCGCACTGGGGAGCGTGATCATAGAACTTGTGGCTGGAATGCGCGGCAAGCCGGTTGACGGCAAACACACGCGGGTCGGTAAGCCAGGCCTGAGAGAACTGCTGAGCTGACTGCAAGTTGGTCATAATGGTTTTCGCCTTTCCTTGCATCGAATTCGTCACGGCACCGTGACTGAACTAGTAAATAAAATGTTTACTAAATATAACCTGCATATCGATGAAAATCAAGCTCGGCAGTATCGCATGGTGCATCACCGCACAGTCTGACGCAGACCTATACGAGCTAGATACCAAGGAGCAGTAATCGTCACCGCAATCACATTGCGGACATTCCTAGTATCACTATTAGATAATGCATTTAGTTATGGTTTTACTTTGTATAGATAACGCATTATCTTGTTCAACGACAGAAATAAGAGCCAACGCCGTCCGCCCCGCAGTCAGTATCACGGGAAATGAGAAAACACTGATGTCGTCATCAACTGCCGAACCCCAGAAAAGTTTAATAAAGGCCGTCTTGCCGCCTTTGCATTCGGTAACTTCGGCCAGTCGCTGTTATACAACGCACTGAGCACCTACTTCATGGTCTTTGCCACCAACGCGCTGTTCGCCGGCGTCGACAAGACCACCGCCGCCGACATGACCCAGGCCAACATCACCACCTTCGAGGGCTTCGCCTTCTGGATGCCGCTGGCATTCATCATCATCGGCTTTCTGATCTTCGCCTTCTTCGTGAAGATCGACGAAAAGGCTCACGCCCGTATCGTGGCCAAGATCGAAGCCAACCTGCACGATGAGTCCGATGCCGCCAAGTACGGCAAGGACATCGCCAAGGCCGCGCTGCTCGGCAAGGAGTCCGCAGCCCGGTAAACCAAGTAACGCATAGGTAATGCCGTTAGCCGAATGTGGCTCAACAGCAAGCAGACATTGCCGCACAACACCGCCCGAATGATGCTATTCATTCGAGCGGTGTGTTGTTTTTCCGCCAACTGGCGCACATCTTTGCCGCACTCCGATTGATGTGCGCTACGATAGGTATCAGGTAAACATACATTACCAATTACCTAATGACGGGTAGTAATGCAGGAACAAGTACATAGTACGCAAACGGTGCAGAAAGAACATATCGGGCATACGCATGGTCACTATCAGAGAAATCGCTCAACGGGCCGGATTCTCGCCGGCAACCGTGTCACGCCTGCTCAACGGCGATCCGACGTTCTCCGTCAAAGAAGAGACCCGCCGCAAGATTCTGCAGGTCTGTGAAGAACTCGGTTACGAAACACAGGAAAGGCGACTGGTGGCTCCGCACGATATCGCCGTACTGGACGCCATTCCCAGTGATGAGGAGCTGAGTAACGCCTATTACAGCGAGCTGCGCAGCACCTTGATCGCCACAGCGCAGCAGATGCATATCACCCTGTCGTTCTACACCGATATCAACAAACTCATTGACAACAGCACCCAGTATGACGGCTTCGTATCCATCGGCCCCGAACCGCACTCCTACGAGAGCCTGGAAAGGCTTCATGAAGTACTGCCACATGGTGTGTTCATCGATGTGAACCCAGCCCCGAATCTTTTCAGCTCCGTGCAGCCGGATCTGCTGCAAACCATACTGGACGCCTTGAGCGAAGCCAGAGCCCGCGGCATGACCAGAATCGGATTTATCGGCGGCGAAGGCCGCATGATGGGCACCTACGAGTACCCCGAAGACATCCGTACGATGGCATACCGCGACTGGTGCGAACGCCTTGGCCTGGAAACCGCAGGGCTGATATTTACCGGCGGCCAGGTCAGCGTGGAAACCGGCCGCAAGCACGGCGAAACGATTGTGGCCAAGCTCGGCAGCAATATGCCTGACTGCTTTATCGTGGCCACTGATTCCCTGGCTGTGGGCGTGATTCAGGCCTTTACCAAGGCCGGCATTTTGGTGCCGCGCGATGTCAGCATCATCAGCATCAACAACCAGTCCATCGCCCAGTACATTTCACCGCCGCTGACCACGTATGCCATCGATCAGACGGCATTAGCCAGAAACGCGCTGCTGATGCTTTCCCAGTCGATCAGTTTCAATGATGACATCACCTGCCATACCATGCTCTCGACCAAGCTGGTCGCCCGCGAAAGTTTTGTGCCGGCCGAGCACTAATGACTATGAATATACGAAACTCCCCTCAGTCCATGAATCGGACTGAGGGGAGTTTTGTTGGTATAGCTAAAACTCAGTCATCGCCGAGGGTGACGTGCACGCCACCGACCAGCGAGCTGACCACGTTGTAAATCAACGCAATAATGGTGGCCAGAATGGTGAAAATCACCACTTCGATAATGGAGAAGATGGTCACACCAGACACCACGGTGGTCAGGGACAGCACATTCTTCAGATCAAGACCGCCAGCATCCAAGCCAGTGGAAGAAACAATCTGGGTAATCTGACTGAATACACCAACCAAATCGAGCAGCAGCCAGACGACGGCTGCGGCGACAATCTGGATAATGGCGCCGGCAATCGAAAGCATGAATGTCACCTTGGCCACGGACCAAGCATCCACACGGGTCAGGGATAGGCTCATGCGGCGGGCGCGTGGAGTGCTGCGACGAGCTGCCGGACGAACAGTCTTCGGGCTGCTGGTAACCTCTTCCGGCTCGCTGGAAACAGAACGGGCCTTGCGCGGTGCCTCCCGAACGGGTTCAGGTGTCACCACATCATTCACCGTATTGTCGATATTGGGCTGAATCACCTCGGACTCGTTATTGTCGAACTGATCGTTCATCGTTTCTCCTTAAGAGCCTGCTGGTAGCCTCTGCTGTTAGTGAGGTTACCAGCCTTTCGGGACTCGGCTCACGCCTCGTCCACGTTGTTCACATTCTCACCGGATTGTGCGGTCTCGTTGGACTCGTTCACCGGTTCGGCGGGGGACTGGCCTGCTTCGGCAGTGCCGTTGTCGGCGACCTCCTCTTCGGGGCCATCCTTTTCTTCGTTGCGTGCGATGGAAAGGATTTCGTCGCCCTTATCAGGCTTGGCGAAGGTAACACCCTGGGTGTTGCGCCCGGTGCGCTTGACCTCGTCCACGTTGGAACGAATCACCTTGCCGGACTTCATGATGGCCATGACCTGATCGTCTTCGGACACCACGAGCGCGCCGACCAGAGAGCCGCGGCCTTCGACCAGCTGCACGGCCTTGATGCCCAGGCCGTTACGGCCCTGCAGGCGGTATTCGCTGATGGCCGTACGCTTGGCGAAGCCTTCGTTGGTCACTACGAACAGATCCTTGTCGGAGTCGCCCCATACCACATCCATGGCCAGTAGCTCGTCGCCCTCGCGGAACTTCATGCCCTGCACACCGGCAGTCTGACGACCCATCGGGCGCAGCTGCTCATCGTTGGCCTGGAACTTCAGGCTCATGCCGAGCTTGGAGACCAAGATGATGTCATCCTCGGCGTTGCACAGCGCGGCACCGATCAGCTCGTCGGCATTCTCGCCATTCTCGTCGGCCATCAGGCGCACGGCGATGAGGCCGCCCTGACGCGGGGAGTCGTACTCGGCCAGCGGGGTCTTCTTGACCTTGCCGGAACGGGTGGCGAGCACCAGATACTTGGCCACCTCGTAGTTCGGGATGGACAGCACGGCCTGGATGGACTCGTCGGGCGCGAATTGCAGCAGGTTAGCCACGTGCTGGCCCTTGGAATCACGAGAACCCTCGGGCAGCTCATAGGCCTTGATGCGGTAGACGCGACCCTTGTTCGTGAAGAACAGCAGCCAGTTGTGCGTGGAGGTCAGGAAGAAGTGATCCACCACGTCGTCCTCGCGCAGCTTGGTACCCTTGATGCCCTTGCCGCCACGGTGCTGGGCGCGGTATTCGTCGGCCTTGGTGCGCTTGATGAAGCCGGAGTGGGTCACGGTGACCACCACGTTCTCTTCGGCGATCAGGTCTTCGACGTTCATCTCACCGGAGAACGGCAGGATCTTGGTACGGCGTTCGTCACCGTACTTGCCCACAATCTCGTCGAGTTCGTCACCGATGATCTTGCGTTGGCGTTCCGGCTTGGCAAGAATGTCGATGTAGTCGGCGATCTTGCGCTGCAATTCCTCGTGTTCGGCCACGATCTTGTCGCGGTTCATGCGGGTCAGCGTGCGCAGCTGCATGGCTAGGATGGCATCGGCCTGCACCTGATCGATGTCCAGAAGCTCCATCAAACCGGTACGGGCGGTATCGGTGTCTTCGGAGGCTCGGATCAGGGCGATGACCTCGTCCAGCATGTCGAGAGCCTTGAGGTAGCCCTGCAGGATGTGGTCGCGTTCCTCGGCTTCACGCTTCAGGTATGCGGTACGGCGGGCGATCACGTCGAGCTGGTGGTTCACCCAATGGCGGATGAAGGCGTCCAGGCTCAGCGTGCGCGGCACGCCGTCGACCAGGGCCAGCATGTTGGCACCGAAGGTCTGCTGCAGCTGGGAGTGCTTGTACAGGTTGTTCAGCACCACCTTCGGCACGGCGTCACGCTTCAGCACCAATACGAGGCGCTGGCCTGTACGGCCGGAGGTTTCGTCGCGCATGTCGGCGATGCCCTGAATCTTGCCGTCGCGCACGGCCTCACGAATGGAGACGACCAGACGATCCGGGTTGACCTGGTACGGCAGCTCGGTGACCACCAGGCACATGCGGCCGTTGATCTCCTCAGTGTTGACCACGGCACGCATAGTGATGAGGCCACGGCCGGTGCGGTAGGCCTGTTCGATGCCCTTGTGACCGAGGATGGTGGCGCCGGTGGGGAAGTCCGGTCCCTTGATGATGCGAATCAGGTTTTCCAGCAGCTCTTCGCGGCTGGCGTCCGGATGCTCAAGCGCCCAGTGCACGCCTTCGGCCACCTCGCGCATGTTGTGCGGCGGAATATTGGTGGCCATACCCACGGCGATGCCGGCGGAGCCGTTGACCAGCAGGTTCGGGAAGCGGGCCGGCAATACAGTCGGTTCCTGGGTTTTGCCGTCGTAGTTGGGCACGAAGTCGACGGTGTCCTTGTCGATGTCGCGCACCATTTCCATGGCCAGCGGGGCCATGCGGCATTCGGTGTAACGCATGGCGGCGGCAGGGTCGTCGCCAGGGGAACCGAAGTTACCCTGACCGTCGACGAGCAGGTTGCGCATCGACCAGGACTGGGCCATGCGCACCAAAGTGTTATAGATGGCGGAGTCGCCGTGCGGATGGTATTTACCCATGACGTCGCCGACCACGCGGGAGCACTTGTTGTAGCCGCGGTCGGGGCGATAGCCGCCGTCGTACATCGCGTAGATCACACGGCGGTGCACGGGTTTCATGCCGTCGCGCACGTCCGGCAGAGCACGTTCCACGATGACGGAAAGGGCGTAGGCTAGGTAGGATTCGCGCATCTCCTGCTGCAAATCCTTGCGCTGGATGCGTTCGCCGCTTTCCATCAGACCGTAGTCAGTGGTGTCCGCTTCCTGCGGGCTCAACGGCTCCATCGAGCCATCCGGGGTGAACTGTTCGTCACCGGTGTTGTTTGTTTCGTCTGCCACTTATACCGTTCCTTTAGTCCTATCTGGCTCCCCTCTCTGAGGGGGAGCTGTCAGCAAAGCTGACCGAGGGGAGTCCATGTCGCAGTGACTGCTCCCCTCAGTCTCACTGCGTTCGACAGCTCCCCTCAAAGAGGGGAGCCAAGGAATTGTGTCCTCCGCTTGCGGAGGATTCCTTTACGCGTCGATCCAACGCACGTTCTTGGCGTTGCGCTGGATGAAGAGGCGGCGCGGCTCCACTTCGTCGCCCATCAGCATCGAGAAGGTCTCGTCGGCTGCGGCCGCATCCTCGATGTGTACCTGCTTCAGAATGCGGTGTTCGGGATCCATGGTGGTTTCCCACAGCTCCTGATAGCTCATCTCGCCCAGACCCTTGTAGCGCTGAATGCCTTCGCCCTTGGGCAGCTGGCGACCGTTGGCCTTGCCTTCGGCAAGCACACGGTCACGCTCAGCGTCGGTGTACACGAAGTCGTGCGGACCCTTGGTCCACTTCAAGCGGTACAGCGGCGGCATGGCCACGTACACGTAACCGGCGGTGATCATCGGACGCATGTAGCGGAAGAACAGCGTCAGGTTCAGGGTGGCGATATGCGCACCGTCCACATCGGCATCGGCCATGATGATGACCTTGTGATAGCGCACCTTGGAGATGTCGAAGTCTTCGCCGTAGCCACCACCGACCGCGGTGATCAGCGATTCGATGGTGTCGGACTTCATCATACGGTCCAGGCTGGCACGTTCGGTGTTGAGGATCTTGCCTCGCAGCGGAAGGATGGCCTGTGTGATCGGGTTGCGGCCCTGAATGGCGGAACCGCCTGCGGAATCACCCTCCACGATGAACAGCTCG
This sequence comes from Bifidobacterium sp. M3-N-101, assembly GCF_023656805.1. NCBI lineage: Bacteria > Bacillati > Actinomycetota > Actinomycetes > Bifidobacteriales > Bifidobacteriaceae > Bifidobacterium > Bifidobacterium sp. M3-N-101. The sequence continues at coordinate 52,494 of NZ_JAMOKQ010000013.1, read as the reverse complement.
CACTCTTCCGGGTTGGAGGACTGGCAGTCCTTGAGCTTGTCGGGCATGCCGGCGGACTCGAAGATGGACTTGCGGCGGGTGTTTTCGCGGGCCTTCTTGGCGGCCAGACGGGCGCGGGAGGCTTCGATGGCCTTCTGAATGATGTTCTTGGCCTCGGCAGGGTGGGCGTCGAACCAGTCGCCGAGCTTGTCGGTCATCACGCGCTGCACAAAGGTCTTGGCTTCGGAGTTGCCGAGCTTGGTCTTGGTCTGGCCTTCGAACTGCGGGTTGGTGAGTTTGACGGAGATCACGGCCGTCAGGCCTTCACGCACGTCGTCGCCGGACAGGTTCTCGTCCTTGTCTTTGAGGATGGCCTTGTCACGCGCGTAACGGTTGACCAGCGAGGTCAGTGCCGCACGGAAGCCCTCCTCGTGGGTGCCGCCTTCAGTGGTGGAAATCGTGTTCGCAAAGGTGTGCACAGCCTCGGAGTAGGCGGTAGTCCACTGCATGGCGAGTTCAGCGGAAATGCCGAGCTTGAGGTCTTCGGCCTCGAAGCTGATGACATCCTCTTCCACCGGTGTGGCCTTGCGCACCTTGACCAGGTAGTCGACGTAATCCTTGATGCCGTTGAGGTACTGGTAGGTGACGGTTTGGTGCTTCTCACCGGGCTCGCCTTCGGCGTCGCCGGCCACTTCGTCGCCGGCCTGGTCAGTGACGCGTTCGTCGGTCAGGCTAAGCTTCAGGCCCTTGTTCAGGAAGGCCATCTGTTGGAAGCGGGAACGCAACGTCTCGAAATCATAGATGGTGGTTTCAAAGATCTTCGGGTCGGCCCAGAAGGTCACGGATGTACCGGTGGATTCGTCCTCGGCCATCGGCTCGCCCTGTTTCAGCGGCGCAACCGGATGTTGGTCGACATAAGTCTGGGTCCAGTGGAAGCCCTGACGGCGCACTTCGATGTCCACGTGAGTGGACAGGGCGTTCACCACGGAGATGCCCACGCCGTGCAGACCGCCGGACACCGCGTAGCCGCCGCCACCAAACTTGCCGCCGGCGTGCAGCTTGGTCATCACGGTTTCAACACCGGAGACGCCTTCGCCAGGAACCTCATCAACCGGAATGCCTCGGCCATCGTCCACCACGCGGATACCGTTGTCCGGCAGGATAGTGACTTCAATATGGCTGGCATATCCAGCCAGCGCCTCATCGACCGAGTTATCGACGATTTCGTAGACCAAGTGGTGCAAACCACGCGGACCGGTGGAGCCGATGTACATACCTGGACGGATACGCACGGCTTCAAGACCTTCAAGCACTCGAAGGTCAGAGGCCTCATAATGCTCGGGAGCCATGGATTCGTCAAGCTCGCCTTCGGTCAATTCCGCATTGTTGATGCGTTCCGCAGCCGCCTTCAGCTGCTCCTCTTTGCTGGTTTCTTCTGCCAACAGGCTTCCTTCCGTGACTACGGGGTCAACCTCTGTAATGAAGGTCATTTGCAGAGGCGATATGGCTTATGAGGCCCGTAAAGGGCTCTTCCAGCCATTTGACCATATTGCATGTGATTCTACTCGTCTACTACGACGAGCGCCATAGCGGGGCTTCTACGAATTTCCCCTATTCTAGGGTGTTATCGACGCCGGGCCCATTTCCGGCTGTATCCGACCGCCGGACCGGTGACTCTGATTTCGTTGATGGTCAGTCCTTTGAGATTCCTGCGAATGGTATCGGTCAGTTGCGGAATCAAATAGGTCAGTTGAGTGGCCCACACTGTGGATTCGGCACGAATAGTCAAGACTCCATCGGTGAAATCAGCGACTGCCGAATGATTGGCGATTGCCTCGCCTACCACCTGATCCCAATGGTTGCGCAATTGCGCCAATTTCATGTTCGCAGCCCATACGCCACCGCCTGCGATTGAGCTCATCACGCTGCCCAACTCGGCCGGATCACGGCCGGGCTTGCCGAAGTTCTCAAAGGCTTCCTCGCGTCTGCGGCGTCGGTCTTTCAGTATCGCCCCGCGGTGAGAGAGACGTTCAAATATTTCTGCGGGTAGTTTGGTTTCGTCCACATGCAGCTGACAGGCAATGGGAGGCTTCATGATTGTGTCTCGCTCCCGCCCCCAGACTGCGCGGCGGATGGCATCAATTGCGCAATATCAAGCACATTGTCCGATTCATGCGTGGGCACATCGCCTTCTGACGCCACGGTGATAAGCACCTGATCTTGCCGGCGCGCAAAATCCAGAATCTGGGTACGACGGTTGTCGTCAAGCTGGGCGAACACATCATCAAGGATAACGATGGGCTTAAGGCCCAATCTCTGGCGTATCACTTGGAATAGCGCCATTTTCAAGGCCAGCGCCATGGTCCACATCTCGCCGTTCGAGGCGAATTCGCGGGCTGGCATATCAGCAAGATTCAGGGTCAAATCGTCACGTTGAGGGCCGATAAGATTGACGCCTCGAGCCACTTCTCCAGGGTAGATGCGCTGGAAATGTTCACTGATGCTCAATCGTGGATCGTCTTGCATCAGCACTTCGTCAAATGACGGCGCATACGTCAGGCTGACGGTGTCATCGTTGCCAGTCAACTCAGCGTACAGCGCGGCAAACGGCTCAGCCAGCAAGTCGATGACTCTCGCACGCATACGGGTCAGTTCCACACCCGCTTCGATAAACTGTCCGGTCCATATTTCCAAACCGCTTAATACGGCATCCACCGGTTGCCCAGTATTCGCGCTGGCGCCAAGCTGCTTCAGCAATGTGGCGCGCTGCTTGCCGATGCGTGTGAATTGATGCAACGACTGCATATAGCCGGGTTCCAGCAGGGCTCCGGCTTGGTTGAGCAACGTTCGCCGGGCACCAGGATCACCCGATACCAATCTCTGGTCTTCAGGAGTAAACGAAACGCTGGGAATGCGGCCGATGATATCGCGTAAATAGAGCGAGGTTCCTGAATTGATGCGTGCCCGATTCGCGCCGCGAGCATGAATCGATGCCTCATACGTGGTGCTTTGCCCATCGTCGTCTACTACGTTGGCGCGAATAGTGGCAGTGGTTTGGCCGCGTTCGATAAGCGGCAGCATGCTGGAGGCACGATGACTAGCTCCGGTGGAGAGCACTTCAACGGCCTCCACCAGATTGGTTTTGCCCAAGCCGTTCTTGCCGACCAGGATATTGACTCCTGGTACGAAATCGACCACTACCTGGCTCCATGAGCGGTAGTGGTCGAGTGCAAGACGGGAGATATGCATGTGCAGTATGTGAGAGATTCTGCGTCAGCTGTTAAAGCGCATCGGCACCAGCAGGTAGCGGTAGTCCATCGATTCATCGGAATCGGCTTCCTGCTGCCCGTTGAATTCCACCGGCTTGACCGGCGTGGTCATCTTGATGCGTACAAACGGCTCGGCAATCGCGGACAAACCTTCCTTGAGGTAGGACGGGTTGAATGCCACGGTGATTTCGTCGCCATCCATATCGATATCGAGTGTTTCATTGGCTTGCGCTTCGTCGGCGGAACCGGCGGACAAGGCGAGCTCCTGGCCGGTGAACATCATGCGGATCGGGGCGTTGCGCTCGGCGACTAGAGCCACACGGCTAATGGCGTCAAGCAGATCTTGCTTGTTCACTACGGCCTGAATCGGGTATTCATCGGCGAACAAGCGGTCGACAGCCGGGAACTCACCGTCGATGAGCTGCGAAGTGGATACGCGACCGGCATTTTCAAAACCGAGCAACGTGGGGTTATCGGCATCGAAATCAAGGCGGATGTTCTGGTGTTCGTCCAGAGAACGAGCCACGTCCTTGAGCAAAGAGCCACGCACTAGGGTGATGGTGTCCACGCTGGCGTCTTGCGGGGTCCAGGTGAACGTGGCACGAGCCAAACGGAAGCGGTCGGTGGAGGTCATGATGACTTTGTCGTCCTGGAACTGCATGCGCACGCCGGTCAGTACCGGACGGTTTTCTTCGCGGGAGACGGCGACGGATGCCTGGTTCACGGCTTGGACGAAAGTTTGGGCATCAACTTGGCCGAGCATAGGCGGCACAACCGGCAAATCAGGGTATTCGGCATCGGGCATGAGCTGCAACGTGAACTTCGACTTGCCAGAGATGATGGTTAGCGTGGAGCCATCGGTGGTCAGGTAGGTTTTTTCGGAACGCAGCGACTTGGTGATATCAGCCAGAAGCTTGCCCAGAACCAGAGCGGAACCGGCTTCATCAACACCAGCTTCGATGTGGTGACGAGCGGAAATCTCGTAATTGAATGCAGAGAACTGCAGGGTGCCGTCAATGGCTTCAAGTTTTACGCCAGCGAGAATTGGGTTGGAGGGACGAGCGTCAATGACGCGGGAGGTCCAGGCCACGGCATCAGCCAATGCGGCGGTATCGATTTCGACTTTCATGTCAGGTTGTTCCCTTCGTCGGTTTTGCTGAAGAACATTCTAGCGGTTGGTTGGTTCTTTTGCTTGCGTGCTTGATGCGGCCGATTATCACCATGACGGTGATCTTATGTATGCAAGTAAGTAATCGTCGTAATAAGTGCGGTGGATAGTGTGGATAAGTGGATGGAGGGCTACTGCGGTAACGGCTTATCCACTGGGGAGTGTTGTGGATAACTTCTGTATAGCGTGTGGATAAATAGGCGACTTATCCACAGGAAAAAGTCAATTGTTAAGTTTTCCACACAGAAGACCATGTTATGCACCAATTTTCCACCGAAAAATAGTGGGTAATCCACGAGTTATCCGCCGAGTTTGCCCACATTTGTGAACAACTATGTGGATAACTTTCATGATTATTGAGTCTTTGCACGGCGTGTTGAACATGATTATCGGCGAGGAGAATCGATTCTGAGGACGGTTTTCGGCACTTTTTCTGGCTCGGTTTGAAAAAGTGCCAAAATCGGTCTTCAGGAACGATTCTCTCGGATATGCGCAGATATAAAAAATGGCTCCCGTAAAGGAAGCCATAGGCATACTCAGTCTGCGTTCTGCTTCAAACGCACAGTCAGTTCCATAACGTAGTTATAGATTTCCTGTTTCTGCTGCATTTTGTCGCCAATACGGGTGCAAGCATGCATTACCGTAGTGTGATCGCGACCTCCAAACACCTCGCCGATATCCATCAGGCTCATGCTGGTCATCTCGCGAGCGAGATACATGGCTATCTGTCGGGGAATCACCACGTTCTTGGTACGTGATGAGCCGACGATATCCTCAAACGTCAAGTGGAAGTACTTTGCCACTTGACCGATGATGTCGGTGGGCTTGATTTCCACATCGGTGGTAAAGAAGTCTTGAAGCGTTTGCTCCGCCAAAGCGCGGGTCACCGGCTGGTTGCTCAGCGAGGCAACGGCGGTGACGCGGGTCAGCGCGCCTTCCAATTCACGTATATTCTCCGTGAAACGTTCGGCAATAAGATCCAGAACGTCATTGGGAATCTTCGATCCGTTCATTGCGGCAATCATGCGCAGAATGGCGATACGTGTCTCCAAATCCGGCGGCTTGACATCCACGGTCAGGCCGGATTCAAAGCGGGAAATCAGTCGAGCCTCAAAACCTTTCAGGTTTTTTGGAGCCACATCAGACGCAATGACAATGCGTTTATTCGCTTGATGCAGCGAATTGAACGTATGGAAGAACTGATCCAGAGTGGCTTCCTTGCCGCCTAGGAACTGAATATCATCAATAAGCAGCACATCTACCTGGCGATATCGGCGGTTGAATTCCGCTATCTGGCCTTGACTCTGATTGGTATTTTGCAGAGCGTCAATAAAGTCGTTGGTGAATTCCTCGGAAGTGACGTATCGAACCTTCAGGCCGGGATCCTTTACCAAGGCGTAATTGCCGATGGCGTTGAGCAAATGTGTTTTGCCCAAACCGGAACCGCCATAAATACACAACGGATTGAAATCCTGGCCTGATCCCTCTGCCACAGCCAATGCAACAGTTCGCGCGAAGCGATTAGAGTCACCGGGAACAAACGAATCGAAAGTGAAACTCTTATTGAGATGAGTTTCCGGATCGCGATTCATTTTTTGCTGCGGCACAGAGAACTGCTGTTCAACAGCAGGAATCACAGGTTCCGGCGCGCCATACGGTTCCTTGCCGAAATCAGTGAGAGTCGGCGAAGCATTCGTTGGATAAGGGGAGACCGGTTGCGGTTCACTGCGCGGCACTACTTTGAACGCGGGGAACATGTTCTCACCGGTTGCGGTGTGCAGTGCTTGCAACAATGATTCGTTGAGATTGCCTTGAATGGCCTGCAGTGTGTCATTGTTATCCACACACAGCACGATGGTTGAGCCGAACACACCTTCAGGAACTATTCCCTCAAGCCATCCCTTCTCTCGTGCGGTCAGAGTGCTGTTGCGCTTAAGAAGGGTAAGTGTGTTTGACCAAATATGGGCAGCTTCGATTGTGGGGTCACCGGAAACATCAACCATGGTCGGCCCCTTCTGAACTACTCAACGAATGAATTACGTAGATAATGTTTACTCCGATGTGAGGAAGTTATCCACCGAGTCGCGTGTTGGAATTGCTCAAATGTGAATAACATACATGTAATTTGTGGATAACTTTTGGGGTGAGATGGTTGAGTTTATGCCGATTCAAAGAGGTGAGCCGAGATTTCCTCGACGTGTCGAAATGTGAAAACTCTTGACGTATTTTGACTTGAGGGTAGGGGTCAGAGTAGGTTGGTATAGCTTGACTCACGTGAGGGCAGCGCGAAGCGTTGCCAAATAGACCTAGGAGCAATTGATATGAAGAGGACGTTCCAGCCGAACAACCGTCGTCGTCACATGAAGCACGGTTTCCGTGTGCGTATGCGCACTCGTTCCGGTCGCGCGCTGATTAACCGTCGCCGCGCCAAGGGCCGCAAGAGCCTGTCCGCCTGATCCCTCGGATCAGTTCCTCGAGGCTGTCGAGGTGGAGCGGCTGCAAAGCCATCGTGATTTCGTTGCCGTACTTAAACGCCGGCGCAAAGTGGGTGGCAAAGACATCATTGTGCATTACCTGATGCGTAATGATCATCAACCTGATGATCGGACGACGTATCGTCGTCTGGGTTTGGCTGTCTCCAAATCGGTGGGCAATGCGGTTACCCGTAATACGGTGAAGCGCAGGTTCAGGGTTCTGGCTAAGGCTCATGAAGAGAGCCTGCCGCCTTACTGCGATATCGTGGTGCGCGCAAAACCAAGTGCGGCATCCGCATCGTTCTCATCGTTGGATGAGCAGTTTGCCACTGGCTTTGCCAAAGTGGCTCGTAAGGCGGAATGACACATGTCTACTTCCATCAGGGCGGTAATGATTCGTGGTGTACGTTGGTACCAGCGTCACATTTCTGCGAACCGACCGCCCTGTTGCAAGTATTACCCAACATGTTCAAACTATGCCATTGAGGCTTTTGAACGGTATGGCGCTTGCAAAGGCGGAGTGCTTGCCGTATTGCGATTGCTTCGTTGCAGGCCGTGGAGCCGTGGGGGAATTGACGACGTGCCGCAACGTTATTCCATTTTTTATCGATTTTCGTGGTCGAAGGCTCATGAGGAGCCTCGACTGACGCCATTGGCCACAACCCAAAGAGAGGCCCAACGATGATCAATCAAAACCAATTCCTGCTGGATAGCGGGTTCTGGGGATTCCTGTACAAGATTCTGACCCCTGTTGAGTGGCTGCAGACTTGGATCATGAAGATCGTGCATGACTTCTTTGTCATGTTGGGCATGAGCCCGGTCGGCGTCTCCTGGATTCTTGCCATTATCATCCTAGTGCTGGTGGTGCAGGCGTGTATCTTCCCGCTGTTCTACAAGCAGATAAAGTCGATGCGCAAGATGCAGGCATTGGCTCCGAAGATGCAGCGCATTCAGAACAAGTACAAGGGCAAGACGGATCAGGCTTCCAAGGAAGCCATGAGTCGTGAGACCATGAAACTATACCAGGACAATAACGTCAATCCGGCAGGTTCCTGCCTGCCGATGCTCATTCAGGGCCCGGTGTTCATGTCCATGTTCTACACGCTGTCCGCCATTCCATACATCGCCAACGGCAAGCGAGATCCGCTCGGTGCCTTTGATGTGGCCACCGCCAAGCAGTTCACCCAGACCGATGTGTTCGGCATTGTCAGTGTGACCGATAACTTCACCCGTGCAGCTACTGCCGGCAAGGTGGTCATCGGTGTCTTTGTGTTCCTGATGTGCTTCTGCTTGTGGCTCATGCAGTACATCAACATGAAGCGCAACATGGCAGCTGCTTCGATGAACAAGCAGACCGAGACCATGCAGAAGGCCATGCTGTGGCTCTTCCCGGTGATGTACATCTTCTCGGGTGCTTCCTTCCCGTTCGCCGTGTTGGTGTACTGGCTGACCAACAACGTTTGCAACTTGTGCCGTACGCTGTGGCAGGTGTATTGCTTCCCGACTCCAGGTTCTCCTGCCGCAGAAGATAAGGAAAAGCGTGACCATCGCAACGAGAATGCTCGTCGTGAAAAGGCCGGTCTTCCTTCCCTTGAAGAGGAGGCTTTGGCTAAGGCTAAGGAAGAAGCCGCGCGTAAGGCGAACCAAGGATTCCAGAGGCAACAGCCGGTTCGTAAGCGCAGAAAGAAATAATGAGGACGGGGGCGTGTCCGATGTTTCACGTGAAACATCGGACACGCCCCGACACTAACCAATCCTGTTCGGGGGAGCAGGGCTTAGACTTGAGAATCAGACCTGACATGAAGGAGTAGCGTATGGCACAGGATGACGTGAAGTCGATTGATCAGCTCAACGAAGAGGCTGACATCGCTGCCGATTACCTTGAAGGCTTGCTGGATATCGCCGACTATGAGGGCGATATCGAAATGGGTGTTCGTAACAACCGCCCAACTGTTCAGATCGTCGCTGATGACGATACAGACATCAAACATCTGATTGGTCGCAATGGCGAAGTGGTTGATGCGTTGCAGCAGCTTACTCGTCTGGCTGTGCAGCAGAAGACCGGCGAACGTTCCCACCTGATTGTGGACGTGGATGGTTTCCTGAAGCGTAAGCGCCAGCACCTGCGCGATGTGGCTCTCGATGCTATTGATGCCGTTAAAGAGAGCGGCGAACCGATGGATCTGAAGCCGATGAATTCCTTTGAGCGTAAAGTCGTTCATGACGTGGTGCGTGATGAAGGTCTGAAGTCTCGCTCCCATGGTGAAGAACCGCATCGTTATGTGACTGTATATCTTCGTAACAAGAACGAAGATAACGTCGAAGAAGAAGAGGTCGACGATCAGGAGTGAGTATACACCTGCACCACAAAGGTATATGCTGAAGTTTTCTGTGCGGTGATATGTGAGGCGTCGTTATAAGCGGCGCCTCAAGTTATGCCACATGTTTCACGTGAAACATAGGAGGGGACTGTCATGGTGGATGAGTTACAGGAATCGCCGGTGCTGGCCCGTGTATTGGGGGATGCTTTACCCCGATTAGAGAGATTCCATGACAAGCTCTCCCAAGAGGGAGAACCTCGCGGCTTGATTGGACCTCGTGATGTGGACATTATTTGGGAACGTCACATTCTCAATTCCGCAGCGGTAGTTCCTTATGTGCGCAAGGCCACAGATGGAGCTCGTTTTAGAACCGTTGCTGACGTTGGCAGTGGTGGAGGTTTCCCTGGGCTGGTGACGGCGTGTTGCTTGCCGGAGTGCAGTTTTACGCTGATTGAACCGATGGAACGCCGTGTTGAATGGCTTGCCGAGTGCGTTGATCTGATGGGGTTGAAGAATGTATCTATTATCCGTGGTCGTTCCGATGAAGTGATCAATAGGGTTCGCAAGCGCGAGATGCATCCTTTTGCAGTGGTGACCTGCCGTGCAGTGGCACCGATGACCAAGCTTTCTGGATGGACATTGCCTCTGCTGAAACCCACCGGTCGGCTTATTGCGCTCAAGGGTCGTTCGGCACAAGCGGAACTGGACAAAGCCAGTGGACAGATTTCACGCTATGGTGGCCGTCGTCCCCGAGTGGTGGAAGCGGAGGTCGGTCCAGGTCTGGAACCGACACATGTGGTAATTGTTGACAAACGTTGATGATGGTACCGATGTTGAAGTTATCCACATTTGTACTTCATGAATTGAGTTATCCACAACTCTATCCCCTATGGTGGGTATCGGTGAAAACCGTTGAAAAACCTCACTTTTGCGATGGTGGATTGTAGATGTGACCGTTGTGATTATCCACTTGTCCACACTTATCCACAATAGGGGATAGGGGATGTGGATAACACAAATCATGTCCATACGAATAGGAACACTGGAACGTACATTGAATAAGGAGGAACGATGACAGCAGACGATCATCATGACACAATGATGGAATCGCCTTCCGAAACCCTCCGTCGTATTTTTGATGGGCAGAGTTCTGCGCTGGGTAGTCAGATGGCCGACGAAAGCTCCCGATATGACGCTTTGACCCATGCCTCCTTTCCCAAGCCGAGACGGACACGCTTGATCGCCGTGGCCAATCAGAAAGGCGGCGTCGGTAAGACCACGTCGACGGTAAACCTTGCCGCAGCGCTGGCTCAGCACGGAGCGCATGTGTTGGTCATTGATATGGATCCCCAGGGCAATGCGTCAACGGCATTTGCTGTTTCACATTCTTCAGGAGATAGGTCGATTTATGATGTAATTGAAGGGCGAGCGGAAATCGCGGATGTCATCACGACAAGCGCTGATTTTTCTTCGCTCGATGTGGTTCCTGCGTCCATCGATTTGAGCGGTGCCGAACTTGAAGTGGCGGACTTACCGAATCGTAACACGTTGCTGAAAGAAGCGCTCGATCGTTTTCTGGAACAGACAGATACCGCGTACGATTACGTGTTCATCGATTGTCCTCCGAGCTTGGGTTTGCTGGTAATTAACGCCATGTGCGCGGTCACTGAGATGTTGATCCCCATTCAAGCCGAATACTATGCGTTGGAGGGATTGGGCCAGCTGATCAACACCATCGGCCTGGTGCAGCAGCATTTCAATCCGGTTCTGCTGGTCTCCACCATGCTGGTCACGATGTTCGACCGCCGTACACTGTTAAGCCGTGAGGTTTATGGTGAGGTCAAGTCCCATTACCCCAATATTGTCCTGGATACCACCGTTCCCCGATCGGTGAAGATATCGGAAGCTCCGAGCTTTTCACAGCCTGTTATTGCCTATGATCCCCGCGGCATAGGTGCCATAGCATATGGCGAAGCGGCATTGGAAATCGCTCGACGTTCACAGCATGTGCTTGAAGCCATTGATGCGAGGAGGAAGTAATGGCAACCAAATCACGACTCGGTAAAGGACTTGGCGCGTTATTCCCTGCATTGCCAGGGGAGGAGGATCCCGCGGAGCTCGCGAAGGCACCAGATGAAGCGGTGAAGCCTAAGTCCAAGACCGCAACGACTCCATCACAGCCCAAGAAGGGAGCTGCTGTCAAGAAAACTGGTGGCAAGCGAGCGGCCATGCCCGCGTTGGACGATATCGCACATCCGAGTGACCTATTCTTCGGCAGTGACGATAAGCCAACCACTCGAGCCGCAACGAAATCATCGAACAATGTTTCACGTGAAACACCGAAGAACAAGCATGCGGCTGAGGATAAGGCCAACAAACAAGAGGCTCCAGAGGAACTGAAGCCCGTTGAAGGCGGCTATCTCGCTGAACTCAGCTTGCAGGAAATCGGCCCTAATGCGCATCAGCCGCGTACGATTTTCGACGAAGACGAACTCAATGAGCTTGCCGCTTCCATCAAAGAAGTGGGTGTATTGCAGCCCATCGTGGTGCGTCGTCGTCCCAGTGAGCAGATTGCCGAGGCCAAACAAGCACAGCCCGGCGAGCAGTCTTCAACGAACCCGTTCACTGGCCATCTGGACAGCCCCTATGAACTGATCATGGGCGAACGCCGCTGGCGCGCTTCTCAGCTGGCTGGATTGACCACGATTCCAGCCATCGTGAAAACCACCACGGACGACGATATGCTCCGTGATGCCTTGCTGGAGAATTTGCATCGTGTGGCATTGAATCCTCTGGAAGAAGCAGCTGCATATCAGCAGATGATTAAGGAGTTTGGTCTGACTCAAGCGCAGCTGTCGAAATCGATTTCGAAGTCACGTCCTCAGATTGCTAACACGCTTCGTTTGTTGAACCTGCCGGCAACAGTACAGAAAAAAGTGGCCGCTGGCGTGCTCTCGTCCGGCCATGCGCGTGCTTTGCTGGGTCTGAGCGGTCCAGAAGCGATGGATAAGCTGGCATCTCGCATCATCGCGGAAGGATTGTCGGTTCGCAGTACGGAAGAAATCGTGGCTATGGCCGTTGCTTCGGGAGAGCAGCCTAAGAAGCCGAAGACTTCAAAGACTAATCCATGGATGGGATCCGCCGTTCAGCAGAGCCTGGAAAATCATTTTGATACCAAGGTCTCCATCAAGGGCAGCGCCAAACATGGCCGTATTGAAATCGTATTCTCGTCCCCTGAAGATATGGACCGCATCCTGCAGTTGCTGGTGCCCAATCAGTCCAGCACCGACGGCAAGTGGGTGTGAGATAAAACGGTTGTAAGGCATCACGTCTGATATATCAGATATACACAATGGCGCAGTACGAATTCATCTGTACTGCGCCATTGTGTATATCTGATTACTGAGTAATGCTCTACCAACTATGCGGTCAGATACTGCTGGGCATCCAATGCGGCGCGGCAACCCATGCCCGCTGCGCTAATGGCTTGACGGTAGGTGCGATCCACGCAATCACCGGCGGCAAAAACGCCAGGGGCGCTGGTGTGTGTACCGGCTTCTGCAACCGTGATGTATCCATCATCATCAGTGCTGACCACATCGGCAATGAACTCGGTAGCCGGGGTATGACCGATGGCCACGAATACCGCACTGGTATCCAAAGTCCCAGTCTCACCGGTTGCCGTATTACGAATATCAATGCTGCTCACGTTTTGGGGAGCCGTGGCCGCGGGCAGCTTCAGGCCGCCAATGGTAATGGCCGGGGAGGCGGGCTTTGCTGCCGAGGCGCTTCCGTGGATGGCGGTAACCACGGTATTGGTCAGCAAGGTCAACTTGGGATTCGACTGTGCGCGGTTCACCATGATCTGGGAGGCGCGGAACGAATCACGACGATGAATCAGCGTGACTGATGAGCCAAATCTGGTCAGGAACAGTGCTTCTTCAAACGCCGAATCACCGCCGCCGACCACCACAATGGGCTTGTCCTTAAAGAAGAAACCGTCACAAGTGGCGCAGTACGACACTCCATGACCGGAAAGTTCGCGTTCGCCAGGTACGCCAAGCTTACGAAAATTCGAGCCAGTGGCCACAATAATGGCACGAGATTCCAACACCGAGCCGTCAGATAGGCTCAGTCGGTACCGGGGCTGCGGTGCGTCAGCGGCATCTGCGGCTTCCACCTGTTCCACGGATTCGACATCATCGGCAATGAACTGCGTGCCGAATTTCTCAGCCTGATCGCGCATGCGATCCATCAAATCAGGACCCATAATGCCATCAGGGAAACCAGGGAAATTCTCCACTTCCGTGGTGTTCACCAGCTGCCCGCCCGGGGCCAGAGCGCCGGTGACCAGTACAGGATTCAATCCGGCGCGACCAAGGTAGATGGCCGCTGTGTATCCAGCGGGACCTGAGCCGATGATGATGACGTTATGTTCCATATGATTCCCCTCCGTCTGTTATGAAGTGCAGTGCTCACTCCAATAATTAGACACAGTGTCTATTATGTAGTCTGCAGCCGACTGCCGTCGGTAGCGGCAGGCAGCACGTTATGTGGCGCAATGGCATTCAGCATACGTCATCCGAAAGCCAATAGACACCTCTATGCCAACAGCGTGACGTTGCCGGCATAGTCGCGACTTTTAGAAGACTTCAACCTTCTGAATGTACAGCTGGTTCTGCGGCAGGCTATCCAGCGGCACCCACAGAACCAGATCCTGTGTGTTGACGACCTTATCGAACTTCACCTCAGTGGTACCGCCCTCGGCGAATACAAACTCGGCCACCTGTTCGCCTTGGGTCGGATCCTCCGTGGTATTGGCACGGACATAGCCCTTGCCGCCAGATGTGCGGATGGTGATATTCATGCGGTACACATCATGAGGCTGGTCAAGATGGACGTGGTAGCCGTAACCGGACTGCCCGGCAGGGTTAGACAGGAAGTTCCCGCTGGCCACCGTAAAGGCGGTGTTGTTCTCGTGACGCGGCTTGGGCACCGACTGGGAGTCCTTATCCTCGGTGACCTTCTTGGGCTTCGTCTCCGTCTCTGTCTTGGTTTCGGTCTTCTCCTGAGATGAAGACGTAGAGGAATCCTTGGACGAGGAAGTGCCATCTTCCTCACCGAACGGCACATCATCCACATTGACATCCGGCCAATTGCCTTCCGAATTCTCAGAAGAGTTCGCCGCATCTGCAGGGTTTTCCCCACTGCGCTGCAACGCATGCATGGCCCAGAACGCTGCGGCAACCACCACAATCACGGCCACGATAATGGCAACAACCTTGGTGGTCATCGATCCGAAAAGCGTCTCGTCTGGCAGAGCATCATCCTCATTGCCAGTGGGATGATCCTTCGGGATAAAGCTCGGCGGCACGGACTGGACTTCCGCCGCACGTGCCTGCTCTTCCTCCAGCGCGCGCTGCGACTCCTCACCAGGGCGGATTTCACGGCCGGAAGCATCAAAAATCGGAATACGGCTGGTGGTCTCAGCAGCGGTGGGTTCAGGCACGCCGGCCGCGGTGGGAATCGGCACGGTCAGCCGGGAGTTACCGGTCGAGTTGGTCGGAGCCAGTCGGTTGTACCAGTCTCCGGTGTCTTCGCCGGAGAGGTTCTCCTTTTCCCAGGCTTGCGAGAAATTGAAGTCGAAAATGCTATGAGCATCTGCCTGACCATTGGTGCCGGATTCAGCACCAGCGGCCACTGCAGGTGCCGCGATGGACAGTGAAGGCAGCTGCTGGCTGGTGACAATGTCATCAGGAATCGGAACGATGTCGGCCTCGTCCGTAGGGCGCAGCTGCACCTTGACGATGGAGGATTCGCCGTCAGTGGTCGGCAGGGCGATGTCAGTGCTCGACAGCGCAGTCAGAGGCTTCCAATCACCCAACAGTGCGTCCAGTTCGGCCAGTGAGGCCATCGGCATGACCTGCTCGCCTTCATCGGCCAATGCCAGGCCACGCTTGCAAATAACACGGAACTCGCTTGGAATATCCTGCCCAAGCAGATGCAGATCGAATTGCGGATCTACCTGGCTGGTCGTGTTGGTGAGCAGTGCATATAGCAACGCAGCAAGCTGACGCACGGCATGACGCTCGGCGCCATCATCGTTTGCCGGATCGGTGCCGGACATATCTGCCAGAATCGGAGCGAACGGAGCATCGGAAATCTCGATGCCGGAGGCAGTGAGACGCACGGTATCAGTGGTCAGCATGGCAGTGCCGGCGGTACTGGTCAGCATGGGGCGGATGGCCTGAACGGTTTCGCCAAGAATGGAGCGCATGGCGTCGTAGCTCAGTATGTCGCCGGTGGCACTGGCACGGTAATCGGCCACAGACAGGCCACTGTCCATTGCGGTGACGGCAATGAGCACATCGGACTGTACGCGGTACTTCAGCACCGGCACATAGTGCTCGGGGCGGGTGGCCGCAAGCTCGCCGGCAATGGTGTTGACCGTGTCCAATGCCTTGCGATTGGACACTAGGAACAGCTGGCAATCCTTTGCCAGCACACGATCATTGGCCTGCCAAGCCTCGAGGCCGGGTTCCTTACGCAACGAAGACACCAAGGTGTAGCGGTTAAGGATAGTATCTCCCAATTGCGGTTTCATCTGCTCGTCAGGCTCCATGTGATCGGCATTCGTCATCGCTGACATTCTAGCCGTGGGACTGGCCTGAATGCCATCGGCCTCAGGCATGATGCTCGCAGCAGTATCAGCATTATTATTGTCTTCTTCAGATTGCGGTTCGTCAACGGATGTGTTGGCGGGTTTTCGCCTGAAACGGGCGGTTATCGAGTGGACGGCATCGGTCAGTTGTGTGGCGCGCAGTGCCCAGAGCACGCCGATATACACCACGGCCAGCACGAGAGTCAGTACGATGCAGATTCCCAATGCGGACAGCCAGCTCATCTGGCCGCCGGTCTCTTGGATGGAGGCACCGAAGAGGTCTGCAACAGGGGTTTTCGCCAGCCAGACCACAACGCCGCCGATTATGGCCGCTGCCAACGCCTTGCCGTATGTCTGCACAACCGGCTTGCCTTCCAGGCTGCCGCCGAATCGTTTGCGCAGCATAAACAGCATGAACGGCAGCGCCAATAGCACACCGGCGGATACGGAACAGGCAATACCCACGATCCACCGATTCGGCGGAAGCACCAGCATGCCGACAATCATGAGTGCCGTGGTGAAGCCGTATTGCAATACCGCGGCGAGGAACGGGTGCAGGCCGTCCTCAAAGGCATAGAAAGTACGTTGAATCAACAGGAACGCCGATATGGCGGGGATGCCGCAAGACAGCGGAATCAGGGCGTAGGCGATGAGCACGGTCTCATTCATCGAGACCGAAGGCAGCAGCGCACGAATGATTGGTTCAGGGTAGACCACCAGCGCCGTGGCAAAGAACAGCACCAGCAGCCCCACGTTGCACAGCGCGTTGCCCAGCTGCTGACGTGCCGCATGGAAGTCCTGCGCTGCTATCGACCGCGAGATGAGGGGGAATACGGCGGTGGAGACGGATACCGCAATCAGCGAATACGGCAGGATGTACAGGGTGAAGGCGTTTTGGTAGGTGGCGTTACCGGCAACGTCGTACAGACTGGCTCCGGTGAGCTCATGCGCACGCTGTGGGGCCAGCGTGGCGATTCGGGTCAGCACGATATCCGAAATCTGAGTAATCGCCACCACACCCAGCGATCCCAGCGCCACTGGTCCCATTGCCTTGAGACCAAAGCCGGTCAAGCCAAAACTGGGACGGTATTTGAAGCCCAGGCGAATCAACGGCACGAACAGGATCAGTGCCTGAAAAGCCACGCCGAGCGTCCATGTACCTGCGGTAAGCGCGACTTTGCCCGAGGTCCAGAAATCAAGCGGCTGTTCGTTGGCCTTGCCGAACAACATGATGAATGCGGTGAATCCGGCGCAGCTGATGACATTGGCTCCGGTGGAACTCCACGCATAGGATGCGAAATGATCTTTGGCAGCCAGAATCTGACCAAGCACCGTGTATAGGCCGTAGAAGAACACCTGCGGCATGCACCAGAGCGTGAACGCAGTGGTCAGGGCAATCATCTCATGATTGCTGCTGCCCACGTACAGACGCGCCAGCAGCGGTGTGGCTGCGGCCATCACCACGGTGACGGCCAGCAGAATGCCGATGGCCAGAGTAATCAGTCGGTTCAGTCGCTCCTGAGCGTCCTTCTCCTTCAACGTGCGCACGATTTGCGGCACCAGCACGGCATTGAAAATACCGCCGGACACCAGTGTGAACACGGTTTGCGGAATCATCGCACCGGCCTGATAGGCATTGGCCGCCAGACCGGTAGTGCCGATGGCTGCCGCCAGCAAAATAGTGCGGATTTGGCCGGTCACGCGAGAAGCCGCGGTACCGGAGGCCATAATCAGGGAATTGCGGCCTACGGTAGAACTCATTCGTCAGGATCCTTCTTACGGTTGAACTGGCGCCATAAACCAACGAGGCCCAGCAGTACTGCAAAACCAATGATGACGAAACCACTGGCATCGCTGATGCGCAGCACACTGGTGATGGTGGTGTCCTGTGTGTTGCCGAAGGCGGTGTTGTGCCGATCGGCCAACGACACATGTGCGACGGTGGTGCCGGAAGTGGACACACGGATGGTGAAGGTCACCTGAGCCTCACTACGTGCGGGAATCACAACATCATTGGAACGGGAGGTCACGATTTGCATGGAATCGGTAATCGAATTGACCTTGACGCTGACGGCGTAAGGCAGCTTATTGCTTACTGTCACCGGCATCTGGGCCGATTCGCTGAATACCGATACCGATTCGGATGGGGTGATGTACACGCTGCCCAACACCGTATCGGCGAACGTCCGGTTGGCTTTGGCTATCTGGCTCTGATACTCGGCATCGCTGGAGCCGGCGAACGCATGCAGAGCGATGTCGTCATGCGCGTTCAACAGCGTGCTCACCCATTGTGCGGGATCATTGGTGTGGCTGGCGGTTGAACTGGCATCTTGACGGGCAAGTGCCTGCGGGTTCAACGATGAGACATCGTCTTCATCAAGACCCTTCTTCAGTATGGAAGTGGCGAGCCGCAGGATGTCCTTACGACTTGAAGAAAGCTGTTCCAGGGTGGCACGGGTTTGGGAGACGTCGGCGGCATTGGAGTCGTCCTGGTTCACCTCGCTGCTGACGCTGTATGGGTCGGCAGCGGCCATAGTGTTCAGATCAGTCAGATTCAGCCACGATGCCTGTTCCATAGCGCTCATGACCTGATTGATCCATGACGCGCTGCTATTCCTGGAGAAGGTCATCAGCAGGTTTCGGGTGGCATACGGCTGTTCCATTTGATAGAACGCGCTTTGTGCGAGCATTCTGGCCAGCCTGCCCGCATCGCTGGCTTCGGCCGTTGCCCGTGCGCTGGTAGCTTCGCCATGCGCCAACGTGCCGAGTTCCGACTGTTCCTTGAGCACGGTGATGTCTCCGGCGGAGGTATTGACCACATAGGTGCCGGTATGCACGGTGTCGGTTTGCTCACCGTCAAACGTGGAATCCGCAATAACGGCGGTATATCCCTGAGCGCGGGCCTTGGTCAGGGCGTCCAGGCTCCACGTGCCGGATCCCTGCCAGGCATAGGTGGCAGTCGGCGTGACGGTGGATTTGGCCACAGCATACAACGTCTGCGCCTGTTCGGCGTTCCATGCTTCGTCGGCGATGCCGGCTCTGGTATAGGCATCGGCATCATTCAGCGCCGCATACGCCGTGACATCAAAATCACCGGGTTGCATGACTCCCGCGACGGCAGGTCTGGTATCGGAGGGGAGTTCCTGGAAATACAACGGATCGGCCACCACTTGCAGGCTATGGTGTTTGGCCAAGGTCTGGTTGAGTTCCTTGACCGTGGTGGTTTCCTGCTGGTTCACCGATAACACCGGCTCTGCGGATGCATTCTCATCTTCGGAGACAAGGCCGGACAGCGCGGAGGAATCAACCTGCCAGTCAGTGGTGGTCAGCGGCATCGCCACGGTGAGGTTCATCGCCGGAGTCTGCGCGGTGTCGAGCCCGTCAGGAGAACGGGTCAGGAAGCTGGGGAGCATGGTTGGCGGCTGGTTTCCGGCGCTGTACGACAACTGCAGGGGCTTGGGACCCCAGCTGCGCATACTCTGCAGAGCCTGCTGGTCGGCCGCCACGTCGAGGGTGACGGTTGCAGTGTTGCCCGGCGTGATTTCAGGAACATCAATGCTGCCGAGCACATCCGGGGTGGGAATGGCGGTATCGCCTTCCGCCCATTTCTGCATATCAGTGCGTGAGACGAATGTGAACCGTGAATTTGTGCTGAGAATCAGTGACCCCGCCGGTGCCGTATCCGATGAGGCATTGGTAATCGCTACCGTGATATGGAATCCGGAAGAAGCGGTGACTATGGGCGTACTCTGCTCGATGGCGATGGTCTGACCGGCCTGATCATCAGGCGAATCATCGGCATATGCGGTCAGTGGGGCGGCCAGCATCGCCGTGATGACAAGAATGGCCGCAAACGCGCGTACGAATCGTCCACCATGGCGTGAGCGGCATAAGACTGCGGGTAGGTTCACTCGTTTGCCTGCCTGTTCTTCTTTCTGGCGTATAGCCACGCGATTTTGCGCTCGTTGGGGTAGCTCAGCACGTCGTCCAAATCATCGAACCGCACCCAGATGGCGTCTTCGGCTTCATGATCCGGATCGCCTTCCACGGTGAGCTCACCGCCGGTCTGCCGCAAGGCATAGTGATGCACCAGCTTGTGCACGCGCTGCGTGGTTCCGGTGAACCAGTAGTCGATGGTGGCGATGGAATCGATGACCTCGCCCAAAATGCCGGTTTCCTCGTGCACTTCACGCACGGCGGTCTGCTGTGGAGTCTCGCCCTTCTCGATATGCCCCTTGGGCAGGCACCATTCCAGATGGCCGGAACGAGAATGACGGGCGATGATGGCCACGCGATTCTGATCGTCGAAGATCAGTCCGCCAGCCGAATATTCGCGTACCACCGGTAGTTCCTGTGCATCCAGGGACGCAAACGTGGTGGGGCCGTCGGAAGTGCGGCGTTGCGGCATCATAGCCGGTGTCGGGCCAGCGGGAGTCGGTGTTGTGTCGGCGGCGCGTCGGCCGAATACGGTGGCCGGCGTCGGCCCGGTTTGGGCATGAATGGGCTGCGATGGTTCCTGATGAATCGGAGCGGGTGATGTCTCGGTTTCGATGCTGCTCTGCGCGATCGATTCGGTTTCGGCCTCGCTGTCAATGCCGTCGGCTTGCCCCTCGATGGTTTCGCTTGAGGTGGCGATGGTAACCGTGGCATGCATGCCAAACACGGTTGCCGGCGTCGGCATGGAACGTTCGGTTTTATCAGTGTGGTCAGCCGGCTGCGTGTCAGTGCCGGCTACGTTGTCCATAGTGTCGTCGGATTGCGCGGAATCGGCGGAATTCTGCGGCGTCTGAGACGTATACAGCAGCTGGTCTTGGGTATGGTTGTCCGTCGAATCGGGTGTTTGCCCAAGCATGCGGGCAAGATCGGCGGGCGTAATCATATTCTCCACCTTACTCAACCCCGTGTGCAGGTGGGGTAACGGTATGCTGGTAAGGCAGAAAAATGTCACATACGGGAAGGTGCCCATTGGATTTCGAAGTGTGGCCCGAGGCCATCGAACTCGGTCGACTGTTTGCCGAACAGGGTTATGAGCTGGCATTGGTCGGCGGCCCGGTCCGCGATCTGCTCCTGCACCGCAAGAGCCACGATCTGGACTTTTGCTCATCCGCGCGCCCGGAACAGTTCGAGCCCATTCTGCGCCGTTGGGGGCATGACGGTTTTTGGGATATGGGCCGCAAGTTCGGTACGTTGGGTGCCATGCGCCGGCGTGCGGACGGCACCGAGGTCAAGGTTGAGGTGACCACCTATCGGTCGGATACCTACGATCCGGATTCGCGCAAGCCTGAAGTCAATTATGGCGACACGCTTGAAGGTGACCTCTCACGCCGCGACTTCACCGTCAACGCCATGGCCCTGCGTGTGCCCGATCTGGAATTCGTTGATCCGTTCGGCGGTGCCAGCGATTTGGCCAAAGGCGTGCTGCGTACTCCTGTTGATCCGAGCCAGTCATTCGATGATGATCCTCTGCGTATGATGCGTGCGGTCCGATTCGTGGCTCAGCTGGGCTTTTCCATTGCTCCCGATGCTGCGGAGGCGATTTCCTCGATGCGCGATCGCATTGAGATTGTATCCGCCGAGCGCGTACGTGATGAACTGACTAAGATGCTGTTGTCTGACCGCCCTCGCGCAGGGCTGGAAGCACTGGTCGAATCAGGTCTGGCGGATATCGTGTTCCCCGAGATTCCGGCGTTGCAGTTGCAGATTGACGAGCATCATCGGCACAAAGATGTCTTTGAGCACACGATGATCGTGCTTGAACGGGCCATCGCTCTGGAAACCGGCCCGGATGGCCCGGTGCCCGCTCCTGACCTCACGTTGCGTCTGGCCGCAGTGATGCATGATATCGGCAAGCCGAAGACCCGACGTTTCGAGCCGGGAGGCAAGGTGAGCTTCCATCATCATGATGCGGTGGGTGCCAAAATGACCCGCAAGCGTTTGAAGGCTCTGCGATTCGATCATCATCTGGTGGAGGACGTCTCGGAACTGGTGAACCTGCACCTGCGTTTCCACGGGTACGTGGATGAGCCGTGGACCGATTCTGCCGTGCGCCGTTATGTCAAGGATGCCGGGCATTTGTATGAGCGTCTAAACCGACTCACTCGCGCGGATGCCACTACGCAGAACAAGCGCAAGGCGATGGTGTTCTCCCAGGCGATGGATGAGATGGAGGCGCGTGTTCGCGAGCTCAAGAAGAAAGAGGATTTCGACGCCATTCGCCCTGATGTGGACGGCAACGAGATTATGGAACTCTTGGGTCTGGAGCCCGGACCGATGATTGGCCGCGCCTACAAGCATATGCTGGAATACCGTCTGGATAACGGCCCGGTGGATCACGATGTTGCCGTGGCCGAACTCATGCGCTGGTACGCCGAGATAGAGGCGTAATGCATAAATGAGAGCTCCCGCTGGTGGGAGCTGGCTCACGGAGTGAGACTGAGGGTGGTCAACATATGTTATATAAACCACCCTCAGTCACTTCGTGACAGCTCCCGCCAGCGGGAGCCAAAGTGGGATTACTGCGCCGGGTAAGCGGTGTGCTGCGTATCGGCGGGAAGATTCGTCATCTTATCGGCGGCCACGCACCCCGTGAAATCAGTGATTTTCTTGCCTTCCTGCGGGGATGACTTCTCATCTTTCAGATCGTTGAAGGTAGCGCCGAGCACCACGTCGATAAGCTGGTCCTCGCGGGCGTTCATCACCATGGCGGCATCGGTGAAGTTGCCGGCCACAGTGTAGGCCTGATTAATGGCGTTCTTGCCAAAGTAGATAGTGGTGCGTTCGACGTTGGTGCTGGAGTAGTTGGTTGCCTCCTGCATCACGAAACCGCGGGCTTCCAGTGCCTTGCTGACCGCTGCGGCAAATTGGCTATGCTCGGTGCCGTTCATCACACGCACGCCGACAGTTCCATTGGCCACGTACGTTGCCTTGCCATCATCGCCCTTGACAGCGCAGGGAGCGGCATTGCCGTAGTTTGGCGCGGTGGCCGGTGTGTTAATCTGCCCCAGGCCGAACACATGGAAATTAAAGAGAATGGCAACCACCAGAATGGCTGCAAGCACTACGCCACTGATGGAGAACACGATGGTCTGGCGGTGGCGTACATATGTCTTGCGTGCCTGCCGTTCATCAATTTGCTGCGTCATCGTTAGACTTCCTTCATGATCATGTGGCTTGTTGCTACATTAGCGTTACTGGCTGACTCCGATAATGGGGTGCGCTGGTGCACTGGCCTTGATAATGCGGTCGACCATACCGCCGTTGCGCCAGGCGTCGATAATGCGCTGCGCTGTGGTGCTGTCCGGTACGAAAGCCACCACCGACGGCCCGGAACCGGAGACGAATGCATGACGGGCACCGGCGTTCACAGCGGCGTCAATGGCCTGACCACTGCGCGGATGCAGACTGATGGCCGCCGCCTGCAGATGATTGCGATCGTCATTGCCGGGACCGACCGCATCAAACGTGTGATACACCTCGGGAGTGCTGAGCTGCGACTGATACGCGCCGACCAGTACCTCTCCGGCATATCCTTGGCCGATGAGATTGCGTTCTGCGGCACTGCCTGCATCAATGACCTCGATGCGTTCGCCGAATCCGGTGCCGTGCGCGAACCCGCCGGACAGACAGAATGGCATATCAGCGCCCAGTGTGGCGGCAATGGTACGCAGGCGTTCCATTGGCCAGTGTAATTCCCATAGCTGATTGACGGCCAGTATGGTTGCGGCCGCGTCTGCCGAGCCGCCGCCGAGACCGGCGCCTACGGGGATGCGTTTGGTGATGGTCAATGCCACATCGGAATCGCGGCCGGCCGCCTGGGCCATGGCGAATAATGCCAGGACCGCGTGGTTGCGGCGCATGTCGCTGCTGGATGAGGCCAAATCGCCCAGATGCGCGCCTTCGAGTTCCAGCGAGAAGCCGGCTCCCGGATGTTTGGCGGTGGCGGTAATGGTGTCATATACCCCGATGGCACAGTAGATGGTGTCCAGTTCGTGACGACCGCCCCATTCATCGTGCGTCGGGCCGACCTCCAGGGTGAGGTTGGTCTTGGCCGGGCAATCCACGCGCACGGTCAGTGCTGCCGGCTCATCCAATTGATCGTCATAAGCGGGGCGTTGACGGACGGCTACCGGAATCATTGCTCCACCTCGTCAGTGGTAGGCGTGGCATGTGATGTGGATTGAACCGCTGCCGCCAATGCCGCAAATTCGGTGACCGTCAGCGTTTCACCGCGTCGGGTCGGGTCAATGCCCGCCGCTGCGAACGCTTCGGCGGGAACAATGGTTTTCAGCGCGGCATGCAAGGTCTTGCGGCGCTGCCCGAAAGCGGCATCGATGAGGCGGAATACCAGTTCACGGTCCGCGGAGGACTTGCCGTGGGAAGGTGCCTGCGTATCATCTGCGGCGTATCTGGTGAACTTCACCAGTGCGGAATCCACGTTCGGTGCCGGCCAGAACACATTGCGCCCAATAGCGCCCACTCGTTCGGCAGTGCCGTACCATGCAAGTTTCACGCTTGGGGTGCCATAGATCTTCGAGCCGGGCTTGGCGGCCAGCCGGTCGGCCACCTCTTTCTGCACCATCACCAGGAAAGATCCGAGGCTATCGAAGCGTTCAAGCAGGGTGAGCAGAATCGGCGTGGCCACGTTGTACGGCAGGTTGGCCACCAAGGTGAAGCTGGTATCGCCGTTGAAATCAGGCACATTATCCGGGGTGACTGTCAGCGCATCCCGATTGACGACGGTCAGGCGATCGGCGGCTTCGGGCATGAACTCGGCTACGGTGCGGGGCAGGCGTTCAGCCAGTGGCGGGTCGATTTCCACGGCGGTCATCGTGGCACCGGTTTCCAGAATCGCCAACGTCAATGAACCGAGGCCCGGACCCACCTCCATGACATGATCATTGGTCGTGACATCCGCTTCGCGCACGATACGACGCACAGTGCCGGGGTCAATAACAAAATTCTGGCCGAATTTTTTGGTCGGACTGATGCCGGCCTCGGCTGCGATGCGGCGAATATCGGCCGCACCCAGTAGATGGCCAGTGGTGGAGGTGTTGTTGCTCATCAGTGCTTCCTTGTGTCCGATTAATACCAGCCGGTTTGTTCCGAATGCTGCCAGGCTACGGACGGGCTGCCGTAGCGTTGGGCGATGTACCACAAGCCCCAATCGATTTGCACGGCGGCATCATCGCGATAGTTGGCGCCGAATGCGGCCATTTTGCTGGCCGGCAGCGACTGCGGTATGCCGTAGGCGCCGGATGACTTATTTTCCTTGTACCAGAGCCAGCTGGATTCACGGTTCCACAGTTTGACCAGGCAAGTCCAGTCGTTGCCGGTCCAGCCGCGCTGGGCTGCGGCGCCGGCTGCATAGGATTGCGCCTGAGCCACGGTAGGATGCCAAAGACGGCCCGATGGAGCCGGATCAGGAGTGGGAGTCGATGGCGAGCTATTGTCGCTTCCGGTGTTCTCATTTTGAGAGTTATCGGTACTGCCTGTGTTGCCGCCGGTATTACCGGTATTGCCACTGGTATTGCCCGTGTTGCCCGTACCGCTGTCGTTCTTATTGTCAGTAGTACCGGTGTTCTCGGGCTTGTTGGGCTTATTGGTATCGGTGGGTTTGCTGGATTCGTTGGACGAATTATCTGCGGAATCATTTGGCTTATTGGATCCGGAATTGCCCTGATTGTTGTCAGTGCTGCCGGAATCGGTGGTGGATGATTCAGCCTTCGCTGGACCGATGGCGATGATCTGGTCAACGGCCATCGTGGTGACGTTCTCGGATTGTAGTGTTTCCGATTCGGCAACGCCATCTACATAGGTGACGTTATAGATCTGCGTCTTCTCGCCGTTTTGCCCTTGCTGGCGGATCTCGGACTGCCCCGGCGCCAGATTAGGGTCGATGACGGTCTGTGTGGAGAACGGTACGACCACGGTGCGGTTTTCCACGCCATGCGTCACGCGCTGCACGCGCAGAATGGTCTCATCGCCGTTCTTTTCCACGCTGATGCGATCCTCTTTGCCCAGCGTGATGCCTTTGGAATCCAGAATGGATGCAGCCGGCAGTTTGCCATTGGGGGCTTCGGAAGTCTTACCGTCCGCGATGACGGTGACCGGGCCGGATTGGTTGATGACCAGACCGCCGGTGAGCTGGTTGTACACGTTATTGATATTGACCGTGATTTTGGCGGCGTTGGCGTTGTTCTCCTCAAAGAAGCCGAGCAACTGGTCTGCGCTGGTGGCCACGGTCCAGAATGGTACGGAAGTGCCGTCAATGGTGATGGTGGTTTGGTATGCGGAACGCACGGTGACCACGGCATGATCGGCAAGCTGATTGCCGGACGAGGTCTCGACGATGTCATGGGTTTTCACGTCGATGCCCTGCTCCTCGAGCAGGCGGGATGCGGTCATAGCGTAGGTGGTGACCTGGGTGGTCTGGCCATTGATGTTTAGGGCCACGGATTTTTTTGCGGTGAATGCAAACGAGCCGACCATCGCCACGGTGAGTGCCGTAGCACAGGCAATTACGCGGATGCGACGCAGTGTAACAAACCGCTGCGGGGTCCAACGCCGTGCCATAGATGTTCCTCTTCCTTACTGCTGACAACTACGCCACCCATCGTAACGGCTGGTCTGGTTTGCATGGCTTATTCGTTCGGCACTATCACCATTCCTGCTCGGTTGCAGGACGGCAGAGAAAAGAAAAAAAGGGGGGGCGGGAGAGAAGGGGATGTTCCCGCCCCCTTTAAGGCGCGGAGCTAGTTGGGGGACGCTCCGCCCTCATTCCAGGAAGCCCATAGTTGGGGGGAAGGCTCCTGGAGCACTTACCCAAGGTAAGAATGATGTGCGTAGAAAAAACTACGTATACCCATAATACGCTTTTTCCTGCGCGACGAGCCTCTTGTCGGGATCGAACCGACGACCTGCCGCTTACAAGGCGGCCGCTCTGGCCATCTGAGCTAAAGAGGCATAATCCCAACGTGCATAAGCAGTGTTGCGAACAAATGACTAGTATACCGGTAGTTCCCGAGTGGTCAATTCGGGCGGAGCCGTGAGCGGCCCGGTCGACGCCGGTCCTAGGGCATCGACCGGGCCGGTGCATCAGGAAGCCACTGAAATCGGCTTGCCGTCCGCGCCGATTGAAGGCATCTTGCCTTCCGCGCCCACCTGGTCGGCGTCCAATCCGATGGACTTGAGGAATCCGTCCACCATGCTGGTATCCGCCAACGTGAGCTGCTTCAGATCCCAGTATTCACCGTTGATGGTCAGGGTGGGGGAGGAGAAGGCGCCGGAGCTGTTGAACAGTTCGGGGCGCAGGATCGTGTAGTTGTTGGAGGCGGTGAGCCAGTCGAGGTATTCGTTCTTGCCGCTGAACGCCGCGGCGGCCACATCCTCGCTCACGCCGGCCTTGACGGCCTGCTTCTCCAGCTTGGCGTTGCTTACCGGCTCGTAATTGGACAATTCGCCCGGCTGGAAATCCTCAGCGTAGATGTTGGAGAGGTAGCTCATGAGGTGGTCGGGATCGTCATCATGCTCGGCAATGTAGATGGCACCGTTGAACGCGCGGTTGGAGTAGTTGTCGGAGCTCTTGTTGTCCTGGAAATTGAGGAAGTGCAAATCGATGTTGAGCTGGCCGGCGTTCATCAGCTTGACGAGCGTTTGATCGAGCTGGCGGTTCACCGAGGCGCAGCCGGGGCACAGCGGTTCCATATAGATGGATATGGTGGGAGCCCCCTCGGCCTTCTGGCCATACCCTTTGTTGGAGATTACGAAGCCGGCCTTGTCGTCGGCGTTAGCCGGCTGGGTGCTGACTTTCTTGAGCTTGCTGTAGGCCTCGTCCACGGTCATGTTGCTTTGTTGGCTACTGCTGCTGGTGTTGGACGGCTGCATGGCCTTGTATACGGCGAATCCAGCGATGGCCACCAGCACCACGATAATGGCCACCACAATGCAGCCGATGATGGTCTGCTGCTTACGCTCCTTGGCTGCCTGTTCGGCCTGCGCCTGCTGGGCCGCCGCCTCGGCCGCACGTCGCTCGGCGCGGGTGGCGCGCTTAGCCTGACGCTTCGGATCTGACATGGATCTCCCCTTGAAATCGCTTCGATATTTGGGGCCCATCATAATGACCGGCCCTGAGGAAGACCGCGTACAGATCAGCTGGGAGGTGAATTCCCTGTAAAAGTAATGCAGATTACGCCAGCGGGACCCAACTGATTGGCATGCCCAGCAGCGGCAGCGCGCACAATACCAGCGTGATGATGATCCATAGGGTGAGCAGCACCGTGCCGCGGCTGCCTTGCCGAGGGATTGATGCGGCCGGCAGACCGTCTGCCCCTGGTTGCGCCATCGGCTCGAGGTCGTTGTGCCTGATGCCGCGCAGCACGCCGGCACCCAACCGGGGCATGGCCGACTGTGGCCCGAATACGGTGATCAGCCAACCGATGGCCATGAACCCACCAAGTGCCAGACCGGAGACGGAGAACGGCATATCATCCAGCAGCGGAACCGGAACGCCCCGGCTCGCAGTGAAATACCACGAGATGGTGCGCACCGGCAGTTCCAACGCGGCCACGGCCACGGCGATACCGGCCAGATAGACGATGGTGAGCAGCAGTAGTTTCGGTATCGACAGCAGCAGCGCCTTGACGATGTGCCACGGCAGCGTTGCCACGCGAATCAGCGAATCGGAGCTTTTGCGCTCGCCGCCGCGTCGGCCTTCGCGCTCCAACTGAGACTCAGTGTTATACGCCAACGTCAACAACAGCCAGAGCAGTATTTCGGCTGCAATCAAGGCGATCAGCGGGAAACTCGCAGCCAGCACGGCCAAAGGCACAGCGAACAGGAACAGCGGCAATACCCCGCGTTGCAGATACATTCCACGACGCACATCCGCGGGATTGGGTGCAGGCGGGCCTTGGATAAGCGCCTCGGTGGGAACGCATTGCGCGGTCTGGTTGATGACATGCTGCAATGCGGGGCGAATCGCCGGATCCACAGCCGTGCTTTGCCCGTCGGCCGGGTTCCATCCGTTCTGGCCTAGTGGCACTGGTTGCGGTGTGGGTTGCAGGGGTTGTGGCACTGGCTGTGGTGCAGGCAGTACGGCGGTACGTTCGGATAGTGGCGTGGTAGGAGCAACCGGTGGTTCATCGCTGATGGGCACCGTACGCTGTGCGGCTGGGCGTATCGCCTCGGTGGCGTTTTCGGTGGCATTGCCTACGAGTTGTGTTGCTTCATCATCCGACGAGAGATTGCTCCCAGCGTTGGTAGTTGCCGGGAATGCTTCGGCTGCCGTGCCGTCGCTGAGCGTCGGCGAAGACGATGAGTCGATTGCCGCCGTGGCATAGTCGTCCTGACGCCAGATGGCCCGCGGATTATCGCTATCCGCGTCGGCGGTTGCGCCAAAAGGGGGCATCGCCTCGGTTCCAACTGCATCGGCGGCAATTGTGGTAGCCGTTCCGGCAATGGCGCCGGCGGCGAACGGTCCGGCCTGAGTGCCTTGCCACACGCTCGGATCCAGTGCGTCCACAGCGATGGCGTTCAGCAATTGGTCCGGCGTGCAACGCTTTGACCGGTCGGGGTTCAGGGCGGATCGGAACGCGGCCATCGTGCCGGCCGGCAGTCCGGTAAGGTTCGCGTTGCCCGATGCTTCGCGCTCCAGCACCGCCATCATCGGCTTGGTGCCGAATACCGGTGCGCCGATCGCAGCAAAAGCGAGTACGGAGGCCACCGACCACCAGTCGGTCATCTCATCGGATTCAGCGCCGTCAATGATTTCGGGGGCTATGAACCCCGGTGTGCCCATCACCAGTCCAGTGCGGGTCACGTGGCTTTCCCCCTCGCCCATGGCGATGCCGAAGTCAACCAGCACCGGGCCGGCGGCGGAGACCATCACATTGGTGGGTTTGATGTCGCGGTGGACGATGCCGGCCGCATGCACGGCTTTGGTGGCGTCGATGAGTTTACGGGCCAGACGTTCCAGATCGTCGCCGATGTAACGGCCGTTGACCTCCACGTCTTCCTTGAGATTGCGGCCCTCGATGAGCTCGGTGACAATGAACGCCAGCGAATCATCGAGTTCCATGTCAACGATGCCGCATACGCCCGGATGATTGACCTTCTTCAGCGCCATGGCCTCACGACGTAGGCGCTCGCGCGGCGTGATGTTGGGTTTGAGGTCCGGGTCGTGCGCTGCTGTGTTGGCGGAGTTCGAGGTTCCCGATTCGTCGGCCAACGAATCGCGCAGAATCTTCATGGCATAGGTAGTGCCGCCATCGTCGCGCACACGCCATACCGACCCCATGGCACCCGCGCCGAGTCGGGAGACCAGCGTATACCCGCCAACCACTTCGCCCGGTTCAAGATTCAACGCGTTCAAATCGCTCATGCCCTCCATCCTAGCTTGGTGGCGTCTTTGGAGTGGTGCTTGGGCGTTCAGCGTCACAAATTCAGGAAATAAGGCGCAGTCTCCTGAATTTCTGACGCTGACGGTGCCTCAGTGACAGATTTTCAGGAAATATGGCCTTGTTTCCTGAATTTGTGACGCTGACGGCATCTGAGCGACAGAAATTCAGGAGGGGTGGCCTCATTTCCTAGATTTCTGTCGCTGAGCGACCGGTAGCGACAGAAATTTGAGAAAAAATGCCGTTTACGTATCAAGAAGTGCCATTTACGTCATATTGGATGAGTCGTGGGCGCGAATGTGGTAGCAGATTATGCGCTCGAAATGACAGGATAGGTGTGTGGGCGGGTGCGGGCCATGCGAATCTGCCACCCTAGAATCATCGGCATCAAGGATGTGTCGGCGTAGCGACCCGATGGAGAGCCAGGCAGACATATCCCAGACGATGACCGCGATGCAAGGCAGTATCGCGCAATCGTTGATTGAACTCGATGAAGATCGGACTCGGATGCCGCAGTTTGGTAAGAAACAAGGAGGAGAAACACCATGCTGAAGATCAACATGGCCGACGTTATGAACGTCGTTGGTTCGCTGGTCCCCTATCTGGTGGTTATCGGCGTGTTGCTGGTATTGGCCATCATCATCACATTCGTCGTCAACAAGAAGACGGTCAAGAACGTGGGCTCTCGCAAGCTCATTCATTCTGAATCCTGGATCGTTGCCTTAGTGGGCGTCGTCGTGGCCATTTCCATGATGCTGTCCGGCCCGCTGGCCACGCTGCTGAACAACGCGACGATCACCAAGTACATGCTTTCCGACAGCACCGTCTCCGCCGCCAACGAGCTGGCCAAGGAAGTGCAGTCGGAAGCTATCACCATGCTGAAGAATGATGATTCCAACCTGCCGCTGAGCAACAAGAAGGTCAACGTGTTCGGTTGGGGCTCCACCAACCCGGTCTATGGAGGCACCGGCTCCGGCTCCATGTCTGACCAGTACGACACCGTTTCCCTGCTTGATGGCATGAAGGAAGCTGGTCTTGAAACCAACGCCGATCTGAGCAAGCTGTACACCGACTACCGTGCGGACCGCCCGGTTGTTGCTATGTGGTCCCAGGATTGGACCCTGCCTGAGGTTCCGGCCGACCAATATTCCGATTCGCTGATTTCTGACGCCAAGAGCTTCTCCGATGAGGCTGTTGTGGTGATCACCCGCGTCGGTGGCGAAGGTGCTGATCTGCCGACCAACATGAAGGCCGAAACCATTACCTACAAGAACAACTCCAAGGATTATGATGACTTCCAGGATGGTGAGCACTTCCTGCAACTGAGCAAGACTGAGCGCGACATGATTGACTTGGTCACCAAGAACTTCGACAAGGTCACGCTCGTCTATAACGGTGCAAATGCTTTCCAGTTCGACTTCCTGAGCAACTACCCGCAGATCAAGTCCGTGTTGTGGTGCCCGCCTGCAGGCCAGACCGGCTTCTCCGCACTCGGTGACGTGCTCGCTGGCGAAACCAACCCGTCCGGCAAGACTTCCGACACGTTCGTCAAGGATCTGACCAAGACCCCAGTGTTCAACAACACTGATGGCGCTGCTGCTGCCAGCTCGTCTTCCGTTGGTGCCGATGGCGCATTCGTCTACGATAACGTCGGCGATCTGGCTGCTAAGTACACCGGCTTCACCGGTCAGGAAACTACCGTGCTTCCGTCCTTCGTCAACTATGTCGAAGGTATTTATGTGGGCTACAAGTTCTATGAGACTGCAGCTGATGAAGGTCTGATCAACTACGATGACACGGTCATCTATCCGTTCGGTTACGGCTTGTCCTACACCAGCTTTGAGCAGAAGATGGGTGACGTTTCCCACAAGGATGGCAAGGTCACGTTTGATGTGACCGTCACCAACACTGGCGACACCGCCGGCAAGGACGTTGTTGAGGTCTACTACAACCCGCCGTACACCGATGGCGGTATCGAGAAGGCTTCCAAGAACCTCGTCGCTTTCGAGAAGACCGGGAAGCTTGAGCCGGGCGCCTCTGAGACTGTGAAGATCGAGTTCGATGATGACGATATGGCTTCCTATGACAACAAGGGTGCCAAGGCTTGGGTGTTGGAGAAGGGTGATTACGCCATCTCCATCCAGTCCGATTCCCATCATGTGATCGATTCCGAGAAGATCAACGTTGCTGACACCATCACCTACGACTCCGAGTCGAACACCCACAACGATGATCAGACCGTGGCTACCAACCAGTTCGACTATGCCGCTGGCGATGTGACTTATCTGTCCCGTGCCAACCACTTCGCGAACTACGCTGAAGCCACCGCAGCCCCGACCAACTTCTCCATGAGCGACGAAGTCAAGGCTGCTTTCACCAACAACGGCAACTATGATCCGACCAAGTATGACGATGATTCCGACGAAATGCCGACCACCGGTGCCAAGAATGGTCTCCGCTTGGCTGACATGTACGGCAAGGATTACGACGATGCTGATTGGGAGAAGCTGCTTGACCAGCTGACCTTCGACGATATGGACAACCTCATCGCCAACGGTGGCTACGGAACCCCGGCCGTCTCCTCCGTCGGCAAGATCCAGCTCACCGACGCTGACGGCCCGGCCTCGTTGAACAACAACTTCACCGGCGTTGGCTCCATCGGCTTCCCGGCTTCCACCGCATTCGCCTGCACTTGGAACAAGGATCTGGCCAAGCAGTTCGGCGAGATGATCGGCGATATGGCTCACGACATGCATGTTGCTGGTTGGTACGCTCCGGCTATGAACATCCACCGTGGCGCATTCTCCGGTCGTACCTTCGAATACTTCTCTGAGGACTCCCTGCTCTCCGGTGTTATGGCTTCCAACGAGATCGCCGGCGCTAAGGAGAAGGGCGTGTACTCCTTCATGAAGCACTTCGCTCTGAACGATCAGGAAACCAACCGTACCAACATGGTGTGCACCTGGGCGGACGAGCAGGCCATCCGCGAGATCTACCTCAAGCCGTTCGAGATGAGCGTGAAGGAAGGCGGCGCACAGGCTGTGATGAGCTCCTTCAACTACATCGGTTACACCTATGCCGGTGCCTCCAACAACCTGCTGAACACCGTGCTCCGTGACGAGTGGGGCTTCAAGGGCTTCGTTCTGACCGATTACTTCGGCGGCTACGGCTACCAGAATGGTGATCAGGAGATCCGTAACGGCAACGATTCCATGCTGGCCACCACCAAGATCACCAACCACATCACCGACAAGTCCGCCACCTCCGTCAAGGCAATGCGCACCGCCGCCCACAACATCTTGTACACCACCGCTAACGGTTGGCAGTACGAGAACGGTGAGCCTGAGGTTGATACCCCGATCTGGCGCATCGCGATGTACGTGGTCTGGGGCGTGACCGCTGTCCTGGCAGTCGGCCTCGAGGTCCTGACCATCATGAAGTACCTCAAGCGCCGTAAGGCCGTGGCCGCTGTCGAAGCACCGGCTCCCGCCGATGCCCCGACCGAGGCCTGAGATTTCGCAATATCCCGATAACTGAATAGCTAAGCGGCTCGCCCCAATACCGGGCGAGTCGCTTAGCATATGCGAAAACTAAAATAGAATCTTGGCTCCCCTCTCTGAGGGGAGCTGTCGCCGAAGGCGACTGAGGGGAGAGGAGGATCGCCGATGATTCACATCGCTATCGTCGATGATGACGATACAGACGCCGCCAACACCACGTCCCTGATCGGCCGGTACTACGAATCCGATCGCAGTGCCTACCACATCACCCGGTTCACAGACGGCGACACCTTCCTCGACACATATAGAGCCGGCTTCGACGTCCTATTCCTTGACATCGAAATGCCCGGCATCGATGGGCTCGAAACCGCCCACCGTCTGCGCGAGATCGACGATCATGTGATGCTCGTCTTCACCACCAAAAGGCCCAATACACGGCCATCGGATACGACGTGGACGCAGTCGGCTACCTCGCCAAACCAATCGACTACTTCGGCTTCGCATTCAAGATGCGCAAGGTGGAGGACTTGGTGGCCAAGCGCCAAGGCGTCACCATCCCACTGACCGTGGGTACCGGTACGCAGTTCCTCTCCTCGCACGACGTGCGGTACATCGAAGTGCTCGGCCACGAGGTCATCTACCGTACGGACACCACCGCCTACAAAGTCTGGAGCAGCCTCAAAGACGCCGCAGCGCTGCTGGAACCCGTGCATTTGCCGCACTCCAATTCCAAGATTGTGAGATCGCCCGCGCTTCGACCTACCACGTATTGCGCAATGAGCGCGACGTCACGGCCCGTGAAGCCTACCATCGCAAAAGTGCGGAAGCCGATATTGACGGCTTGTTCATGCGTGACATCATCCGTGAGAAAGTGACCAACGATGACCCCCGCTTACGATGAGACGTATCTGCCTGATGCCATGGTCAACTTGGCCGGCGCATTCGATTATGCGCTGAGCGATTGCGGATTGCCGGCCAGCTTGTTTATAGATTTCTTTGTTACTTCTGATGTTGCTGAACTCTTCGGTCGGGGCGTGCCCAAATATGTGTGCGGCATGTCCGGCGAAGAGCTGGTGGCCGAAATCATGCGGCAAACCGGCTGGACTCGCATTATCGATATGCCACCCGCCACGCCGCGTACTGGTGCAACACTCGAATACTGGGCCGGCTGGGTGCTTGCATACTGCCAATGGGCCAGGGGAGTGCGGTTCGAGGATATTCTCGAGGTGCTGCCGTTTGACGATATTGTGCGACTGTACCCGACTTTGCACGAAGCCGGCGAAAGCCGATTCGTCGACGTATACGACGAGCGGGCCGCCCGCAATCGCATTGAAGGCGACTCCCGGCTGCACACGATTCGCGTGCGCGCCGGACTCAGCCAATCCGAACTGGCCCGTCGTTCTGGCGTCACTTTGCGCTCCGTCCAAATGTACGAACAGCGCCACAAAGACCTCGGCAAAGCCGCTGTCTCTAGTGTGCTTGCTCTAGCCCGCACACTTGGTTGCCGTATCGAAGATTTGTTGGAACCGTAGCTTCTCAAAAAGATTAAGAAGCTACGGCACAAACTTCTCAACAATTTTGAGAAGCTGGACACTGAGTCGTTGCTTTCTGGAACTTGGCAGCACCGCAATGTGCGCCTCTCCCGACCGATTGTGCGCGCGAAACGACAGGTTGTGTAATACGGGCAGCGCGGCCCGGCCGAACCTGATTCAATCAAACTAGCGGCGAATCGTGTGCAACTCCAGGCACTGCGCGGATGCGGTGCCGGCAATGTGGCGCAGGACGGTTCGTCAGACAGGCGTACAACAGTGCAGTGCAAGGGAGAACGATATGGAACTTGAAGAACTGTCGGTCGCCGAGAAAGCCGCGATGCTCTCCGGCGGCTCCGAATGGGATTCCCGCGGCAACGAGAAGGCCGGCATCCCCAGCTTCGTGATGAGCGACGGTCCCCACGGCGTGCGTCGCCAGCTCGGCGAAGGCGATCATCTGGGCCTGGGTGCTTCCAAGCCCGCCACCTGCTTCCCGACCGCCGGCACCGTGGCCAACTCATGGGATTCGGCGCTCGCCGAAGAGATGGGTGAGGCCCTCGGCACTGAAGCGCACGATCTGGACGTGAATGTGCTGCTCGGCCCGGGCCTGAACATCAAGCGCAATCCGCTGTGCGGCCGCAATTTTGAGTACTATTCCGAAGACCCCATCGTGGCCGGCCGCATGGCCGCAGGTCTGATCCGCGGCATCCAGTCCAATGGTGTTTCCGCCTGCCCGAAGCACTTCGCGGTCAACAGCCAGGAGTTGCGTCGCCAGGCCTCCAACTCCGTGATCGATGAGCGCACGATGCGCGAGATTTATCTGACCGCGTTTGAAATCGCCGTGCGTGAGGCCGCTCCGATGACCATCATGACTTCGTACAACGAAATCAACGGCGTCTACGCGCATGAGAACAAGCACCTGCTGCAGGATATTCTGCGGGACGAATGGGGCTTCGACGGCATGGTCGTCTCCGACTGGGGCGGCTCCAATTCCGCCGTGGCCGCGGTCAAGGCCGGTGGCTCACTGGAGATGCCGTCTCCTGGCTACACCTCCGTGCGCGAACTCGAAGGTGCGGTCACGGTCGGTACCTTGTCGGAAGCGGATTTGAATGCCCGCGCGGCTGAAGTCGCCAAGATTGCGCGGATGACCAAGACCGAGGGTGTTGGCCGCGATGATCTGCTTAAGGATGCTGTCGCCGCCGCACACCACGAGGTGGCTCGTAAGGTGGCTGAGAACTCGTCCGTGTTACTCAAGAACACTGTCATCGGCGCTCCGGCCCGCAATGGCGAAGCCAATGACGCTGGAATAGCGAATTCGGCGGTCTCCCCGGTCCTGCCCCTCGCCGCAGGCACCCGCGTTGCCGTGATCGGTGACATGGCCAAAACCCCGCGATTTCAAGGCTCCGGCTCTTCTAAAGTGAATGCCACCCGTGAAGAAAACATCCTTGATGAGCTCAAGAACGCCGCAGCAACCACCGGCGTGACCGTGGCAGGCTACGCGCAGGGTTACGACCGTCAAGGTGCCAAGAACCAACCGTTGGTTGACGAAGCCGTGACGCTCGCTGCCTCTCAGAATGTTGACGCGGTAATCGCCGTCGTCGGCCTCGACGAACGCAGCGAATCCGAGGGCCTCGACCGCTCCACCATGGCCATCCCGCAGGTGCAGAACGACTTGGTCGATGCCCTGACCGCCACCGGCAAGCCCGTCATCATTGTGCTCGTGGCCGGATCCCCGGTCGAGCTGCCATGGTTCGATGCCGTGTCCGCAATCCTGTACGTCGGCCTGTCCGGACAAGCGGGCGCATCCGCCACCGTGCGCGCCCTGACCGGCCAAATCAACCCATCCGGTCGCCTGGCCGAAACCTGGCCGATCAGTTACGCCGACTGTCCGTCCGCTGGCTGGTACCCGGCCATCGGCCGCGACGCCATCTACCGCGAGGGCCCGTTCGTTGGCTACCGCTACTACGAAACCACCAACGTGCCGGTTCGCTTCCCATTCGGCTACGGCCTGAGCTACGCCACTTTCACCTACAGCGACCTGACCGCCGACGAAACCGGCGTCCAGTTCACAGTGACCAACGATTCTGACGTGTCCGGCGCCACCGTCGCCCAGCTGTATGTGTCTGGCCCCTCCGAAGGCGTGCTACGCCCGGCCCGCGAGCTCAAGGGCTTTGCCAAGGTTCAGCTTGACGCGCGCGAATCCAAGACCGTGCGCATCGAATTTGATCGCTACACCTTCCGTCACTTCGACACGGCTGCTAACGCATGGCGCACCGAATCCGGTGTATGGACGCTGGCGGTCGGCACCAACGCCGAAAACCTGCCGCTGACCTGCGAATTTGCAGTCGCCGGCGATGTGGACGCCACCCCCGCCAACCCGGCGCTCGGCCACTACCTCACCGGCGACGTCAAGCACGTGACCGACGCCGAAATGGCCGTGCTGTTCGGCCACGAGGTCATCGCCCCCGGCAAGCCCACGACCTTCGGCGTAAACGATCCGATCTCCAGCTGGGTCGATTCCAAGGGCTTCACGGCCCGAACCATCGCCAAAACACTGGCCAACCGTGAGGCCAAGACCCGCCAGAAGACCGGCGCGCCAGACCTCAACATGCTGTTCATCCTCAACATGCCCCCCAGGGCCATGAGCAAAATGACCCAGGGCATGGTCGATTCGGCTATGGTCGACGCCATCGTCAAAATCGCCAACGGCCACACTTTCCACGGCCTCGGCAGTATCATCGCGGGCCACTTCCGCAACCAATCCGCCAACAAGCGCACCGCAAAGGAGCTGAACAATGACTGAGAACGCAAAGCAGCCCGCCGCCAAGGTGAGCACGAACGGCATCGTCGCATGGTGGATGCACACGTGGGGTGATTTTCAGAGCAAGCACCCTGTGCTGGCAAAGTGGGTCTATCAGATCTTCTACTTCTTCGTGTTCAGCATGGGTGTCACCATCGTGCAGTACCTGATTTTCACGTTCATGCCATATCTACTGGGTAAGGATCTGGCCGGTACGGAATTCATGTGGCCACAAGTCAACATGAGCCTGTTCGGTGTGGACTTTACGTGGAGCCTGCTCGGTTACAACGTGGTGCGTGACGCCGCCGGTGCTGTGGTCATTGGCGGTGGCCTGGGCTACTTCATTAGCTATGAGGTGGGCTCGTTCATCGCCCAGTGCATTAACTTCCCGCTGCAGCGCAATATCACCTTCAAGAGCCATGGCAATCCGGTGTATCAGGCAATGTGGTACTTCATTGCTTGGGCGGCTATCTCGCTGATTTGCAATGGCTTCAATAATTTATGGATGCCGATTGCGCAGGCGTATGTGCCGTTGGCCGTGTACAACCTGCTGGTCACCTTTATCACGGGTGGAGTCTCGATGATTATCTTCTTCTTCGTGTTCAAGATAATCTTCCCCGAAGGCGAAGCTAAGGCCGAGGCGGAGTAATTCGTGCCACATCAATTCTGATAACTGAATTTCCTCATCTCCTTTCCTTAAGGCCTGGCCGTATGCTCGTTTGGACATCCGGTCAGGCCTTTTGACGTCATATGGGGGGCGTCAGCGTTCATTCTCCGTTTCGAGGGGCTGATTTTGTTTTTTGGGAAGCTCTATCTCCGTTTCGAGGGGCTGGTGCCCAAGTAGAAGCGGTCCAAGAATGGCGAAATGACGGTGGCAAGAAGGCGTTTGTACTTGTGTTTCGGCGGATGACCGGCCCCTTGAAACGGAGATAGACCTCCGGAAAGGTTCAAATCAGCCCCTCGAAACTTAAATATGACGATCAAAGCGCAAATGTGAACAATGCCACATATAACTTGGTGAGTCGCTGCACGCTGATTTTCAGGGCTTCTCAAGAATGGCGGAATATCAACAGAAACCACTATATCTAGGTTTGTTGTGTGATACACGCCACTACATATAGTGCATTGATTTCAAGCTACACAGATGTAATATGGCCATCGTTTCACTGTTCAACAGAGATAGATGGAGGGGAGTCGCCATGACTGTCACCGTGTTCACCAAGCCGCATTGCCCGCAATGCAACGCCACCAAGCGCCAGCTCACCAAGCTTGGTGTGCCGTTCGAGACCGTGGACCTGACGGAGAACCCCGGCACTCTCGAGCAGCTGCAGGCCGCAGGCTTCCAGCAGGCTCCAGTGGTGATCACGCCGAACAACTCATGGACCGGCTACCGCCCCGATTTGATTCGTGAGGTTGCCCAGCAGGTAAGCGCTGAGGCCAATGCTTCGGCCATGGTTTCCGCGTGAGCCAGACCGAATCCGGCATCGTCGCGGAAAGTGTTCCCGGTGCCAGCCAGCCTGAATTCGCCGCCACCAGCAATGTGATCGGAGCACTGGTCTACTTTTCGTCGGCCTCCGAGAACACCGCGCGATTTGTAGCCAGCTGCCGGTTACAGGACGAGGGCATCAACGTCTACCGCATTCCACTGCGAGCAGCTGATCCGGCTCTCAACATCCGCGAGCCATACGTCATCATGGTGCCCACATACGGCGGTGGCGTGGTCAAGAAAGCAGTGCCGATTCAGGTCAAGCGTTTCCTGAATGACCCCGACAACCGCGCATGGATTCGCGGCGTCATCGCCTCAGGCAACACCAACTTCGGCGAGGCCTACTGTGCCGCCGGCGACATCATCGCCGCCAAATGCCACGTCCCCTACCTATACCGCTACGAACTCATGGGTACGCCAGAAGACACCGCTGCCGTCCGCAACGGCCTCGTCCGCTTCTTCACTCAACAGTAATAAGGACTCCAATGACCGACCTCACCAACACCGAATTGTCGCTCGACAACACCACCGACACCTCGGCAGAACAGTACGATCCGGCACACGACTACCACGCGCTCAACGCGATGCTCAATCTCTATGATGCCGACGGCAAGATCCAGTTCGATAAGGACAAGGCCGCCGAGCGTGAATACGTGACCGGCCATGTGGCCGCCAACAGCAAGCGGTTCGACTCCACCGCCGAGCGTCTCGAATACCTGATCAGCAACCAGTACTACAACCCTGCGGTCTTCAACCAGTACCCCGCTGAATTCCTCGACCGCATCTACGAGCACGTGGAATCCGCCGGCTTTGAGTTCGGCACTTTCCTTGGTGCGTTCAAGTTCTACACGTCCTACGCGCTCAAGACGTTCGATGGTCGCCTCTATCTTGAGGACTTCCCGCAGCGTTGCGCCGCTGTGGCCCTGGAGCTCGCCGCCGGCAACGAGCAGCAGGCCATCGAATACGCCGACGAAATGCTTGCCGGCCGTTTCCAGCCTGCCACCCCGACCTTCCTGAACCTCGGCAAGGCCCAGCGAGGTGAGCCGGTCAGCTGCTTCCTGGTGCGCATCGAAGACAACATGGAGTCGATTTCGCGCGGCATCAACGCGGCCCTCCAGCTTTCCAAGCGCGGCGGCGGCGTCGCCCTGCTGCTGAGCAACCTGCGTGAGCTCGGCGCCCCGATTAAGCACATCGAAAACCAGTCCAGCGGCGTGATTCCGGTGATGAAGCTGCTGGAGGACTCCTTCTCCTACGCCAATCAGTTGGGCGCACGTCAAGGTGCCGGCGCAGTGTATCTTAACGCCCACCACCCGGATATCCTGCGTTTCCTGGACACCAAGCGAGAGAACGCGGACGAGAAAATCCGCATCAAGTCGCTGGCACTCGGCGTGGTGATTCCGGACATCACCTTCGAGCTGGCCAAGCAGAAGGCGCAGATGGCGCTGTTCAGCCCCTACGATGTGGAGCGCGTATATGGCAAGCCGTTCGCCGACATCTCCGTCAGCGAGCACTACGACGAGATGGTGGCCGACGATCGCATCAAGAAGACCTACATCGACGCCCGCAAGTTCTTCACCACCATCGCCGAGCTGCAGTTCGAGTCCGGCTACCCATACATCGTGTTTGAGGACACGGTCAACCGCGCCAACCCGATCGAAGGCCGCGTGACCATGTCTAACCTGTGCTCCGAAATCCTGCAGGTGCAGGAGCCGAGCGCATACAACGAAGACCTCACCTATGCGCACGTGGGCCGCGATATCTCC
This sequence comes from Bifidobacterium sp. M3-N-101, assembly GCF_023656805.1. Classification (NCBI taxonomy): domain Bacteria; kingdom Bacillati; phylum Actinomycetota; class Actinomycetes; order Bifidobacteriales; family Bifidobacteriaceae; genus Bifidobacterium; species Bifidobacterium sp. M3-N-101. The sequence goes on along the minus strand of NZ_JAMOKQ010000013.1, from coordinate 11,151 downwards.
TGCAACTTGGGTTCGCTGAACATTGCCAAGGCGATTGATGGCGGACTGGCGTACACCGTGGAAACCGCGATCCGTGCGCTCACCTCGGTGGCCGAGCACACGAGTATCGACGCGGTGCCCTCGATCCGCCGCGCCAACGAGGAGGGTCACGCCATCGGCCTCGGCCAGATGAACCTGCACGGCTTCCTGGCCCGCGAAGGCATTCACTACGGCTCCGAAGAAGGCCTCGACTTCACCGACATGTACTTCATGACCGTGGCCTACCATGCCTACCGTGCCTCGCACGCGCTCGCCGTGGAACACGGCCATCCGTTCAAGAGCTTCGCTACGTCCGACTACGCCAAGCCGGCTGGCCAAGGCAATTACTTTGACAAGTACACCGATGGTCGCCGCTCGCTTGAACCGCGTACCGCCAAGGTTCGTGAGCTGTTCGCCAAGTACGGCATCGAGATTCCGACCGTGTCCGATTGGGAGACGTTGCGCGACGCGATCTTGAAGGACGGCATCTACAACCAGAACCTGCAGGCCGTGCCGCCAACCGGTTCGATCTCCTACATCAACCACTCCACGAGCTCGATTCACCCAATTGCCTCGAAGATCGAGATTCGCAAGGAAGGCAAGATCGGGCGCGTCTATTACCCGGCGGCCTACATGACCAACGACAACCTTGAGTACTACGAGGACGCCTACGAAATCGGCTGGAAGGCCATCGTCGACACGTACGCTGAGGCCACTCAGCACGTGGATCAGGGACTGTCGCTGACCTTGTTCTTCCCGGACACCGCCACCACCCGCGACCTCAACAAGGCGCAGATCTACGCCTGGCGCAAGGGCATCAAAACCCTCTACTACATCCGTATCCGTCAGCAAGCCCTGGAAGGAACTGAAGTCCAAGGCTGCGTCTCCTGCATGCTCTGATTGTTCGATGGAGCGTCCTCGTCGTTGCTCCTCGGTCGACGTACCTTCGTACGCCTTCCCTCGGTGCGCCTAGAGGCCGCACGCATCGAACAACCAGAGATGTCCATTCATATATCGGGCTCCCTTTCTTGGCTCCCCTCCCTGAGGGGAGCTGGCCGCAAAGCGGACTGAGGGGAGTCCAACCACTCTAAGGAACCACAATGTCACCAATGATTTATAAGGCACTGCTCCGGCTGACCGCGCCGGAGGAGTTCGAAAACAAGTCCAACGACGATAACGACAACGAGTAAAAGGAACACTACTCATGGCACCTATCTCTATTCCGCGTAAACCCCTGAAACTCATCGATCGTGTCTCCGCAATCAACTGGAACCGTCTTGAAGACGAGAAGGACCTCGAGGTCTGGGATCGCCTGACCGGCAATTTCTGGCTGCCCGAAAAGGTCCCCGTCTCCAACGACATCCCCAGCTGGCAGAAGATGACCGAAGATGAGCACACGCTCACCATGCACGTGTTCACCGGCCTGACCCTGCTGGACACCATCCAGGGCACGGTCGGCGCCGTCTCCCTGATTCCGGACGCGCTCACCCCGCACGAGGAAGCCGTGTACACCAACATCGCCTTCATGGAATCCGTGCATGCCAAGAGCTACTCGTCCATCTTTTCCACCCTGTGCTCCACCGAGCAGATCGACGCGGCCTTCGACTGGAGCGAGAACAACGAGTTCCTGCAGAAGAAGGCGGAGATTGTGCTCGACTACTACGAGGGCGACAACCCGTACAAGCGCAAGGTGGCCTCCACCCTGCTCGAATCGTTCCTCTTCTACTCCGGCTTTTACCTGCCGATGTACTTCTCCGCGCACGCCAAGCTGACCAACACCGCCGACGTGATTCGCCTCATCATCCGTGACGAGGCCGTGCATGGCTACTACATTGGCTACAAGTACCAGAAGGGCATCGCCCAGCTCACCGACGCCGAGCGCATGGATATGCAGGACTACACCTACGACCTGCTCAATGAGCTGTACGACAACGAAGTGGAGTACACCCAGTCCCTCTACGACCGTGTGGGCTTGACCGAGGACGTCGAGAAGTTCCTGCGTTACAACGGCAACAAGGCTCTGATGAACCTTGGCTACCCGGCGCTGTTCCCAGCTGAGATCTGCGACGTGAACCCTGCGATTCTGGCCGCGCTGAGCCCCAACGCCGACGAAAACCACGACTTCTTCTCCGGCTCCGGCTCCTCCTACGTGATGGGCAAGGCCGAGGAAACCGACGACGACGACTGGGACTTCTGATATCTACCGCGGCAGCAACACCGTCAGCATGAACCAGTGATCTTCGGTGCGAATCGTCACTTCGCCGCCGTACTGCGCGGCGATGTGACGAATCGACTTCACGCCGAACCCATGCCGGGATGAATCGCGCTTGGTGGTGCGCAAAGCCCCGGTCGAGTCCTTCTTCAGCGCGGAATCGTAGTAATTCTCCACGCGAATCACCGTGAACTGCCCCTGCCCGTACAGCGCGAGCCGAATCAGCCGCTGCTGCTTATCCGGCAGCTTGCTGGTCGCCTCAATCGCGTTATCCAGCGCGTTGCCGAACAGTGAAGCGATGTCCATCGATGACATGCCGTCCAGCAGTTTGCCGTCTGCCACCGCGGTCAGCGTGATGCCGCGATCCGCGCATGTGCGCATCTTGGTGGTCAGAATCACGTCCAGCACCGGGTTACCGGAATGCTGCTGCGCGCTGGCTTTGGCCACCGACGCCTCCAACTGCTCGAAACCGGCAGCCGCATGCTCCGGATCCACTTCCGCGCGCAATGCCGCGATCTGATGCTTCAAGTCATGTGCCAAGCGCCCAATCGATTCGATGTTTTCCTTGGACGCCAGATATTCCTGATGCTGACTTTCCAATTGCGCGTTTATGGAGGCCAGTTCGGCGCTCGCAGCCATGCGACGGGCCTGCTCCTGCTGCGCATACAGAATCGCGAAACCGCAGAAATCCACCAAAGTGCGAATATAGAACACCTCTTGGCCCACCGTGCCAGAAAATGGCGTATTGGTGGATATGAAGCTCAGATTGCTCATGGCGAACGTCACAATGGTGATGGCGGCCGTGCCAATCGACAGCTGTGCGGTAGTGGTCGTCGGAGCATCACTGGCAAAATTCCCACGCTCGATCAGCCATGCTATGGCGAAGCATGCGGCATACACTATTGCCAACATCACCGAGGCCATTAACCGTGCTTCGCGTATGCCATCACCGGAATCCAGAAACATCACCAATTGCCAATGCAGCGAGGCAACCAGTTCAGCAAGCACGAATGCGCGTGCCGCAATATACACCCCTTCGCGTTTGCCGGTCCCGGCGCCAAGCCAAATAATCGCCCACATGCCGGCGAATGCCAGCAGCATGCCGATCACCCAGAACCAGATCGGCATAGCGCCATTGAAATACTGGATGCCAATCATCGCCAGCAAGCCCACGGCGCCGACCGCAACCGTGCGCTGCCACGGTACGCGCCGGCAAATAACCAGCAGGTAGGTTACGCATGCCAGCCATTCGCAGATTGCCGTGTAGATGCGGGGAATATCCGGCAATGCATTGGTAATGGTGGTGCCCATCAGTCCTCGTTCTCACTGCTGCCAGCTGCTGCGCCCTTGTTCGAAGTGGCAGTCTGCGTGCTTGCCCGAGATGTCGGACCGGCTGCACCCATATAGTTTGCCAGCGTAGTCAGGAACGCCTTCTTGCGCGGACGACTCACGCGCAGCGCCTTCCCGTTCGACATCACGCAGTCCTGCCCTTCCACGCCGACCACATGTCGCAAGTTCACCAGATAGCAGGAGTTCGAGCGGAAGAAATCCTGTTCGGCCAGTCGTTCCTCAAAATCCTTCAGCGTGCCGGAAACCGGCAGCTTGCCACTGAGCGTATGCACAATAATCGTGTGCCGAATCGACTCGATATACAGCACGTCCGCCAATTCCACGCGCATCTGGCGCCCGCTGGCCTCGATCAGCAGCGACTCACTGCCGCGCCTGTGCACCATGTCGATCGACCGCTTGAGCTCCTGACGGAACGCAAAATATGGCACCGGTTTGAGCAGGTAGGAGAGCGCCTGCACCTCGTAGCCATTGATGGCATATTGCGGGGCGGCGGTGATGAACACAATCACCACCGAATCATCGCGCTCGCGGATACGCCGAGCCGCAGCCATGCCGTCCATATGCTGCATCTCGATATCCAGAAACAGGATGTCATATATTGGCGTGTATTTCTCGACGATTTGCTCACCATCGTCGAATACGGAAATCGTGAATTCCGTTCCGGTTTCGCTGCGGTATTGATTGAGATAGTCGAGTACTCGTTGGCAGGCTGCGGGATCGTCTTCGACCACGCCAATTCTGATATCATGCATGACCACGCCTCCTGTCATGTTGCCCTCATTGCATCTTATCCCGAGACTCTTGATATTGGCCGTAAGAAGAGTGCTCTTCGCATTTCGGCGTTACGCTGGAGATATGGAACATGAGCCGTTGGTCAGCATCATCATCCCGGTATATAAGGTCGAGAAATTCCTTGATGAATGCGTGAAGTCTGTGGTTGCGCAGACCTATCGCAACCTCGAGATTCTGCTGGTGGATGATGGCTCGCCTGACGACTGCCCGGCCATGTGCGACGCTTGGGCCACCCGCGACCCGCGCGTGCGGGTGATTCACAAGCCCAACGGCGGACTGTCCGACGCACGCAATGCCGGCATCGCCCAGGCGACCGGCTCATACATCTACTTTGCGGATTCGGATGACACTGTGGCGCCCACGCTGGTGGAAGACTGCCTGAATGCCATGCGTGAATACGATGCCGATCTGGTGATGTTCCAGTTCGACACCATCTCCGAGAACGACAAGCCGCTGCTCTCCAGCTATCGTCACAATGATTTCGATGAAGTGCAGGTGCTGACTCCGGTCGAAGCCATCAAGAAGCAGGTCAAAGCCGAGATTGATGGCTATTTCTGGGCCTTTCTGGCACCCGCATCCACATATCAGGGGCATGGTTTCTCCTTCCCCGTGGGCCGTAAGATCGAGGATCTTTCCCGCATCTGCAATGTGATCGGCGAAGCCACGCGCGTGGTGCGTATTCCTAAGGTGCTATATCACTATCGTCTGCGCGAAGGGTCGATTACCGCCACCTTGGATCCGCAGCTCACCCGCGATTGGACGCGCGCCGCCGATGACCGCGAAGAATATGTTGTTCATCGATTCCCTGAACTCAAGGGATTCATGACTCTGCAGCAGCTGAACTTCTTTGCCAACCTCGATTACGAGACCATGCGTCAGTCGTTGATTGCCGGTCTCAAGATTGATCCTGAAGATGCGGATGCGCTTCGCCGGCGTATCGAAGGGCTGACCAAGTCTGCCGATGAGGGCGAAGAGCCCATGCCGGAAGCCCTGAGCGAATTACTGGGTCTATTGAAACTGGGAGTCACCAAGTTCGCAGGTATCGAGGCCGATGCGGACTCGGCTAATGCCGCCGCTGATAACGACGACGTGACACTGGCCGAATGCTTCCGCGATATGCGCGAGGATTGGCGCCAGCTGCGCATCCAACGCATCGAAAATGCCGAGGAGCGCAAAGCCGAACGCAAGGCCGCCCGCAACGGCGTGACTTTCAGGGCAATCTAGGTTCTTACTGTTGCATTTGCCGGTTGAGCCGGCCTCGATGCTTCATTGGTCGGTGGTTAACAGTCTTGTTGAGACTGAATTCGAATCTGATTCTGGCTGATAAAAGGAGCATACGGATTGCGGTTCGCCATAGCGACACGCCGATATGACGATAATACGTTATGACGATATGATGATAATACGAATTTGGTGAAGCGGAATGAACCTCAACATTAAATTCGTCTGATGGCCGTAGCTGGCCGCAGTGGTTTAATGCATTGCAAGGAGGCATCGTGCTTATGTCGTATTTTCAACCGAACGGCATGCTGTATGTCGATCAGGTATCGGATTGGCGCGAAGCAGTCGACTTGGTGACGCGTCCCTTGCTCGACGCCGGCACCATCGAGCGGGGCTATGTCGATGCCATTAAGACATCGATTGCCAGTCCAGGAGGAACATATATAGATCTCGGGGGAGGTGTTGCCCTTGCACATGCGAGGCCTGAAAGTGGAGTGGTCTCCACATCGCTCTCTGTGCTGCGAGTGGGTAAGCCGTTCCTGCTGGCCGATGATGAGGACCATCCCATCAACACCATGTTTTGCTTGGCCGCGAAAGACTCAAACGCGCATATCGATCTTATGCAATCGCTGGCTCTTTTGTTGACCGATTCAGGCAAACTAGCTGCTTTGAACGCGTCCTCCAACGTCGATGAATTGGCCGCTGCGCTGGCCTGACAGACTGCACTTCCATCTCATCAAACAACTCATACGAAAGGTACTTCAATGAAAATCATCACCGCATGCAGCACTGGCCTTGGATCTAGCTTTATGACCCAACTCAACATCGAGAAAGCGCTGAGCAATCTTGGTGTGACCGGTGTGGAAACCGATCATATGGATATCGCCTCCGTTACTCCTACCTCTGCTGATGTGTTGTTCGTCGGGCGCGACATCGCTGAAGCTGCAGAAGGTCTGATGGATGACGTGGTCGTTCTGGACAGCCTTATTGACATGGACAACATCACCGCACAGGTAGCTGCTGCGCTGAAGCGACACGGTGTCGAGGTTCCCAATAAATAACCCTTTTCGGTGGTGGGAAGAGACATTGTTGCCCCGACCCGGCGCCAAATCCGGAAAACAACAATACAAACAAGCATAAAGATTAAAGGAGAGAGCATGAACGGCGTGTTATCGGTGCTACTTGATATTTTCCGGCAGCCATCCATTATTGTGGCTTTGATTTCGTTGGTGGGTCTTGCCGTGCAGCGCAAGAAGGCTACCGACATTATGAAGGGCACCATCCGAACCATGGTGGGATTCCTGGTGTTGGCAGCAGGCGCTTCCGTCGTTTCCGGCGCACTTGATCCCTTTGGCAGCATGTTCCAGCATGCATTCAATGTGCAGGGTGTGGTGCCGAACAACGAAGCCATTGTCGGCACGGTCTTGGTGAAGTATGGTTCTGAAGCCGCCCTTATCTTCTTCTTCGGCATGATTGTCAACATCCTGCTGTCTATGACCTCGCGTTTCAAGTACATCTACCTGTCCGGTCATGTGGCGTTCTACATGGCTACGATGGTCGCCGTGATTCTCGAGGTTGCCGGTATGTCGACTTGGGGTGTGATTCTGTGGGGCTCCATCGCACAAGGTTTGATTGTCACCATCTCTCCCGCGCTTGTACAGCCGTTCATGAAGGATGCCGCCGGTACCAATGATGTCGCCCTTGGTCACACCGGTGGTGCGGGCATTGCGCTCGGCGGTCTCGTGGCTCGTCTGACCCGCTCTAAGAAGCACCCGTCCAAGTCCACTGAGGACATCAAGTTCCCTACAGGCCTTGGTTTCCTTCGCGACACCACCGTCATCATCGCTCTGTCGATGGCCATTATTTATGTTGTCGTCGCGCTGTTCGCGGGTAGCTCCTACATTGAATCTGAGCTGAGCGATGGGCAGAACTTCATCGTGTTCTCCATCCTGCAGGCTGCCACATTCTCTGCTGGCGTGTTTGTCATTCTCGCTGGTGTGCGCGTGGTACTCGGTGAGATCGTACCTGCGTTCAAGGGTATTTCCGAGAAGCTCGTGAAGAACTCGAAGCCGGCCCTTGACGTGCCGATGATCTTCACCTTCGCCCCCAATGCTGTGCTTATCGGCTTCATCTCCAGCTTCGTTGGTGGTGTGGTCGGTATGGGAATCATGGCTCTGGCCGGTTCCACCATCATTATCCCGGGTATTGTGGCTCACTTCATGACCGGCGGCGCCACCGGTGTAATCGGTAACGGACAGGGCGGCGTACGTGGTGCGGTGATTGGCTCCTTCGTCAATGGTTTGGCGATTACATTCCTGCCGCTATTCCTGCTGCCTGTGCTTGGCGACACCGGCATGGCGAATGCCACATATTCTGATGCGGATTATGGTGTTGCTGGTATTCTGCTTGGCCAGTTCGGCAAGGGTGGTCAGATTGGTCTCATTATTGGTATTATCGCTTCGGTCGTGGTGTTCTATGCCGCATCGTTTGCGATGAGTGCGCGTGAGAAGAAGAAGGCTGCCGTAGAAGCGAAATAATCGGTGCATGGCCGCTCTGCAGATATATGGAGGGCGGCCTGCGAACCGCCGGGAATGGGTTGCCAATCCCGGCGGTTTGTGTATCCGTGGCACAGTACAGTCGTAAAGGAAGGCAAGGAGGACAACCATGGCGGAAGGTGTACCGAAGTATATTGCGGTTAGGGACAATCTTCGCCAGCGTGCGCAGGCGATGTATTCAGGCGAACAATTGCCGCCCGAGCCGGAGCTCTGTGACCAGTATGGGGTAAGTCGTATCACGCTGCGTCATGCAGTGGATGATTTGATTCAAGATGGCCTGTTGGTTCGAGAGCAGGGTAGAGGTACATTTCGCACTGCCAAGCAAGGTGAGTCCCAGCATGAGGTGATTAGCGACCATATTCGAGGTTTTTTTCGTCAACAGGCCGATCTTGGCAATACGGTGGACACCAAGGTGCTTGACAATGCCGTGGTGCGTAACGCAAAGGCCGCGCAACGTCTGGGATTGCCGGATGATGCCGACTTGGTTCGACTGGAGAGGCTGCGATACGTGGATGATAAGCTCAAGCAGCATGTGATCACGTTCTTGTCGGCGGCGCGGTTCCCGAAGGTAGTCGATCAGGATTTCAGCCATCAGTCGCTATATGACTTTCTGGAACATAATTACGCGGTGCGTTTGGTAGAGAACGATGCCGCCGTGCGCGTGCATGCGTTAGATACGCGGATGGCATGGTATTTCGGAGTGCCCGATGGTACCCAGGTTTTGGAGATGGACTCCACCGTAATCGATGCATTCGGCTCCACGATTGCGTTCGGTACCACGTTGCATGCGCCGGGTAGTGGCGAGATCACGTTCATCGTACGAGCCCAGAAAGATTCCTCCGCTGCATAGAGGAGCATCGTCTTGCCCGAGGCACCCTGGTTGCTCTTATTTTCGTTCCATACGGGAGAAGCACTCAACACAATATGGCGGAGTGCTCAAATGTTACCTACATTTCAGACACGCCACTTGCCTTGGTCGCAAGGCCGTGTATAGTGAATCTTGGCTCAACGAAGAGAACCTTCACTGAACCGGAAAAAAGTAAACGCTGAAGCTTGCAGTTTCCGAGAGCAAAGTTGTATGTCGGTAGCGAGGGCGGAAGCACAGTAAAGAACAAATCCCTTTACAACGGATCGTGAGGCACGTACCTGCCTCTGAAAGGATTAGTAATTATGGCAGAAGTCGTCTTCGACCACGTCACTCGTATCTACCCGGGCAACGACAAGCCCTCCGTGGATGATCTGAATCTTGATATCAAGGATGGCGAGTTCCTCGTCCTCGTCGGCCCCTCTGGCTGCGGTAAGTCTACGACCCTTCGTATGCTCGCCGGCCTGGAAGAGGTCAACAAGGGCCGCATCCTCATCGGTGGCAAGGATGTCACCACGATGCAGCCGAAGGACCGCGACATCGCAATGGTGTTCCAGAACTACGCCCTGTACCCGCACATGACCGTGGCCGACAACATGGGCTTCGCTCTGAAGATCGCCGGCACTCCGAAGGAAGAGATCCGCAAGCGCGTCGAGAAGGCCGCTGAGATCCTCGACCTGACCGAGTACCTCGATCGTAAGCCGAAGGCTCTGTCCGGTGGTCAGCGTCAGCGCGTGGCCATGGGCCGTGCAATCGTTCGTGAGCCGAAGGTCTTCCTCATGGATGAGCCGCTGTCCAACTTGGACGCCAAGCTCCGTGTCCAGACCCGTACCCAGATTGCTGCTCTGCAGCGCCAGCTGGGTGTCACCACCCTGTACGTGACCCACGATCAGACCGAGGCTCTGACGATGGGCGATCGCATCGCCGTCATCAAGCTCGGTATCCTGCAGCAGGTCGGTGCTCCGACCGAGCTGTATGATCGTCCGGCCAACGTCTTCGTCGCCGGCTTCATCGGCTCCCCGTCGATGAACCTGAACACCCACCCGGTGGTCAACGGCAAGGCGAAGATCGGTGAGGACACCGTGGATCTGCCGGCTGATGCCGTCGCCAAGCTCACTCCGGAGGACAACGGCCAGATTGTGGTCGGCTTCCGTCCTGAGGACGCTGGCCTGGCTCCGGCTGATGACCCGAACGCCTTCTCCCTGAAGGTCGTGAACGTCGAGGATCTGGGCTCCGATGGCTACATCTACGGCAACATCGTCACCGATGGCTCCGCAGCTGAGGCTTCTCAGGTCATGTCCGATCAGAACAAGCTCACCACGATTCGTGTGAACCCGCGCGCTCTGCCGCAGGTTGGTGCCACGGTCAAGATCAAGATTGATCCGGCAAAGATGCACCTGTTCGCACCGTCCACCGAGCTGCGTCTGAACTAGTAGATACTTGGCGAGGTCCTAAAGCTTCGTCAACCATTAAACGGGGTCGTTCTCTTCCTCTCTTATGACCTCGTTGGAAAAGCCCTGCATAGCTGCGGGGCTTTTCTTTTTGCCCAGAAAGACATACGCTAACTGGCCCCGCAAATGAACGTTTTTTGTTCTTTTGTCAACTTCTTCCTAGAAAGGGGGATAAGGGGCTGCGGACGTTTTCTTGGAGATGATCATGCAGCCGTTCCTTGGCTTTGACGGTATTGTACCGGGCTCATCCAACCTGGTGATTGTTTGATGCGCTCGTGGTCGTGCCAATGGATGTACTCGTCGATCAGGGCGAGCACCTCGTTGCGGGTGTGTTCCTCCCACTTCTCGGGGTGGACGGTCTCGACCTTCATCCGTCCGAGGAAGCCCTCCGCGGCCGCGTTGTCCGGGCTGTAGCCCTTCGCGCTCATGGAGCGCGTCAGCCCATACCATTCCATGAGCCCGAGCCACCCCGGCCACCGGTAATGGCAGCCGCGGTCACTGTTAAACCGATATCGGTTTAACAGTGATTAAGCCGGGTTTGTTGTTAAGCCGGGGAACGGTTCGGGGTCTTGGTGGCTGGCCGTGTCCCATGTGGTTTCCCGGCTTAACGTTCCGGGTTATTTGAGGGTGTGTAGTTGTCGGAGTCGTTGCTCGCTGAGCCATGTCTCCTTGGAGGGGTCGGGGCCG